>NZ_JAEQNB010000007.1 GCF_016722965.1 Tumebacillus amylolyticus | reverse complement strand
CTTGCATGTATTAGGCACGCCGCCAGCGTTCGTCCTGAGCCAGGATCAAACTCTCAATAAAAGTTTGGTTCTGACTCGAATCGATCTTCATCTATCACTCGTTTAGTTTTCAAGGATCAATCGCATTTCATTTTCTCTCATCAACCGCTTGTCTCTCGCGGCGACAAGATGTATCTTATCATGCCCACTCCCGGACCTCAACAAAAACTCATGAACAATCTCGAACAAACTACGCCTTCTCAAGAGATGACCTGCACGGCGCTCCGCCGTACAGGTCTTTTTTTCACTCATTCGACATGAAGTGTGAATCGGAACGAAGAGTTGACGTTCAACCGACTGACATGGGCACTGTCCGGCATCGAGAACGGCTCCACCGCAACAAAACTCGCGACCTCATAGTCACCCGGCTTGTCCGGCGCCGTAAACTTCAACGTCCTCACCGCAAACTTGCCTGCCGGGACCTTGGCGAACCAATACGGCTCTCCACTCTCCCACGGCACCTGCTGCCAACCAAGCGTCATCCATGACAAGTACGTTTCCGCCTCCGGGTCGCCACCCATGCGAACGGAAAACTCCACGGGCTGTCTGGCTTTTACCGTCACTTGTTTGGGAGGAACTTTGAACGTATCCGGATTGCTCACGTCAGGACTTAAAAACACCCCGTTAAAACCATTGGCTTCGCGGGTAACCTCGCTCGGCGCGGGAACCGGTGCGCCCTGAAAGGCGTCCCCTTGTTTCTTGACGAGCGTATAACGCCCAGCCGTTCCGAAAAACTCGCTCGGCTCTTTAGCCGCACTCGTCAACTTGTTCGACTCCGCGATCAGCGAGAGCACCAGCGCATGTGCGCCGTCCCCCAGATCTTGTACCGGGAAGTGCAACGGCACCAGCTTTTCTTCGTTGTTCTTCAACTCAAACGACACCGTCAATTCCTTGCGTTGCTTGTAATCCAAATAGACCAGCAACGAAAACGTTGCGTCCTGCCCCGAGAAGTTGTGTACTTTCACCGGGTACTGAAACTCTTGCAGGCTTGAGATGTCGATCTCAAACGTCTTGCTCACAGGCGCATCGAGCGAAACGTTGTATCCTAATTCCTTGTCCGCCATCTGTTGCACAATCTGTTGGGCTTGCGTCTGCTCATCCAGCTTGTCAACGTACGCGACTTTCACGAACACGATCCCAAACCCCAGAACCAGACCGATCAGCACCAAAAAGAGAAACTCCCATAGTTTTTTCACCTGTCAAACACCTGCCAAGTAAACAACTCCCATCACATACAGTGACAGGAGTTGTCCAAAGTTGTTGAATCCGGTGTGGGTTCTAGAAGTAGAGGTTGGTCGACGTTACCGCGAAACCTGCGGTGCCATCGGTGAATTGGTGGTAGCCAGCGAAGTGGCCGGCAGTGGAGTCGAGGGTGTTCGCGGAGGATTCAACGTAGGTGCCGTTGTTAACCGAGTTGGAATGGCCGCCGTAGTTGATGCCGCCATCACCGTAGTAGGTGTGCAGGGAAGCAACCAAGTTGCCTACCGGAGCGGAGGTGGAGGAAGTTGCGTAAGCGGTCGGTTGAGCGCCGCCGGATACCAGGACCAAAGAGCCGGTCAGGGTAACGCCGTTTTTCACCTTGGAAGCGGTTTGTGCTGCACCTGCGGTGGTTGCAACTGCGAGAGCTGCTACTGCCATAACGGTTGCGATTTTCGTGATCTTTTTCATTTCTTTCACTCCTATCATAAATTGTATTGGTGTTTCTGTTTATGATATTAATCCCTCTCTATCGTTTTATCATCTTGACTAGGTAGTCATTTTCGTGAACTAGAAGGTCCATAGGTCATGCTAGCTGGTTTTTTCGCCACTTTAAACACCTAATCATTTTTGTGAATTTTAGTTACATTAACGGAAGTATTTTTACACCCCCGCCACAAAAAAAGACCCGATCCGTTTTCGGACCGAGTCTTTCTCTTTCCCTTAGGCGTGCAATTGCTTCAAAAGGCCGAGACGCTTGCGCACTTCGGAGACCAGGGCTTCGTCTGCTTCCACGAGCGGCAAGCGAACGCCGCCGACTTGCAGGCCGAGCATCTGGAGAGACGCTTTGACCAACGTCGGGTTGGTCGCAAGGAACAGCCCCTTGAAGATCGGAGTCAAGCGCTTGTGCCACTCGGCTGCGTCGGTCGTGCGACCTTCAAGGAATGCGTTGATCATCTGGGTCATCTCGTCGCCGATTACATGCGATGCAACCGACACGATGCCATACGCACCTGCCGCCATCATCGGCAGAGTCAAGATGTCGTCTCCGCTGTACACGAGGAATCCCTCAGGCGCACGTGCGGTGATCTCGCTGATCTGGCCGAAGTCGCCGCTCGATTCCTTGGTGGCGACGATGTTCGAGACTTCTGCGAGGCGCAGCGTCGTCTCGGCATCCATGTTGATCGAGGTGCGGCCCGGGATGTTGTAGAGCATGCACGGAATCTTCACTCCATCGGCGATCGCTTTGAAGTGTTGGTACATCCCCTCTTGGGACGGCTTGTTGTAATACGGGACGACGAGCAAGAGCCCGTCGACACCCGTTTCCTCCGCCTCTTGGGAGAACCTCACGCTGTCTGCCGTGGAGTTGCTGCCGGTTCCGGCGATGACTTTCGCACGTCCCGCTGCCGTTGAAACGACGCGCTTGAACAGCGCGAGTTTCTCGTCGTGCGAGAGAGCCGGCGATTCCCCGGTCGTCCCGCAGACCACAATCGACGTGGTCCCGGTGGCGATCAGGTGCTCAACCAAAGAGTCAACTTGGTCAAAGTCGATTTGCAAATGTTGATCAAAAGGTGTGACCATCGCGGTCACAAGTCTTCCGAATGTCATGTTGACACCATCCTTATGTCTATCGCTGATGCAATTGAAATTTGTTGTGGAGGGCGCGGATGGACTTCACCATGTCTTCACCGCGCACGAGCACCCAGATCGTGGTGTGTGAGTCGGCGGATTGCAGAATTTCGATGCCCTCGGAAACGATGGCCTCGACGATCAGCGCCATGACGCCCGGTACACCGGCGATGCCTGCTCCGACGATGGCGATCTTGGCACAGCTCTTCGACACTTCCGGCTCAAACCCGAGTCCGCGCAAGATGCGCACCGCTTCGGTGGTATCGCGATCGGTGACCGTATACGCAACACCGCGCGGGTTGACGTTGATCAAGTCCACGGAGATGCCGTTGTCCGCCATCGCCCGGAACACGCTTCGCTGCATCGGCAAGTGCTCGCCCACTGCAGCAAAGACTTTGATCTGCGTCACATTCGCCGTCTGGGTAATGCCCGTGACCATGCGGTCGCCCAGATAGTCTTCGATTCGGTCGCTTTCGTGCGACGAGGTGACCAACGTGCCTTCGTCCTTGCTCATCGTGGAGCGGACGCGAATCGGAATGTTTTTCTGCATCGCGATCTCGACGGCACGCGGGTGGATGACTTTCGCCCCTTGGTAGGCCAAGTTGCAAATCTCCGTGTACGTGACGGTTCGCAGACGCGATGCGTTGTCCACAATTCGCGGGTCGGCGGTCATGATCCCTTCCACATCGGTGAAAATGTCCACGATTTCGGCATCCAACGCCACTCCAAGCGCGGTGGCGGACGTATCGCTTCCACCTCTTCCAAGCGTTGTGATCTCGTCGTTCGGAGCCCCGCCTTGGAACCCGGTGACGATCACGACGCGGTCCTTCTCCAGCTCTTGGACGATGCGTTTGGGGTTGATCGTGACAATCTGTGCCCGAGAGTAGTCTTCGTTGGTGAGAATCCCCGCCTGAGTGCCGTTGAGCACAGTTGCTTCGACACCCTTGCCTCGCAACTGTGCTGCAAACGCCACGGCGGAAATCAACTCGCCGCACGACATCAGGAGGTCAAGTTCTCTGCGGTTCGTGCGGTCCTGCTCATCGAGAATCGACAGCAGAGAGTCGGTTGCGTACGGGTCGCCTTTGCGTCCCATCGCCGATACGACGACGACGACGCTGTAGCCCTCCCGTCGTGCATCCTGAATATGCTCAATCGCTTGTTCGCGGGTCTCGCGGCTGGCTACGGAGGTTCCCCCGAACTTTTGGACTAAGATGCGCATAGCGTCCCCTTCTATCTGGTTTTCACCATATACTCAGCGATTTGCACCGCATTCCAAGCTGCGCCTTTGAGCACGTTGTCAGACACGATCCAGAGATTCAGGCCGCGCGGGTGGAACAAGTCGCGGCGAATGCGCCCAATGTACGTGTCGTAGGAGCCCTCTGCGGTAACCGCCATCGGGTATTCTTGAGCCTCCGGGTTGTCAACGACTTTTACGCCCGGCGCCGTTTGCAACAATTGCACCACTTCTTCGAGGTCAAACGAATCCTTGAGTTCAAGGTATACAGACTCGGAGTGTCCATAGAGCACCGGCACGCGGACGGTGGTCGGCGTAACTTGGATCTCCGGGTCGCCGAAGATCTTGCGGGTTTCGTTGACCATCTTCATTTCTTCCTTGGTAAAACCGTTATCGGTAAAGGCGTCAATCTGCGGAATGACGTTGAACGCCTGTTGGTGTTTTTTCGGAAGCGAACCGACCGGGAGCACTTTGGGCTCCGGTTGTTTGCCGTCGAGAATGTCACGAGTTTGATCGAGGAGGTCGTTGATCGCGTTCTGACCCGCCCCGGAGACTGCTTGATAGGTGGAAACGATGATGCGGTCGATGCCATACGCATCGTAGAGCGGCTTGAGGGCCACGACCATCTGGATGGTGGAGCAGTTCGGGTTCGCGATGATGCCTTGGTGTTGACCGATCATGTGCGGGTTGACTTCAGGCACGACGAGCGGCACTTCCGGCACCATGCGGAACGCCGAGGTATTGTCAATGACGACCGCGCCGTGTTCGACGGCAGCGGGCGCCAATTTTTCACTGATAGAGCCACCAGCGGAGAACAGGGCGAAGTCAATGCCTTCAAACGCCTCCGGACGCGCTTCTTCGACCGTGTACATTTGGCCTTGAAACTTCACCTGTTGCCCTGCGGAACGCGCGGACGCGAGCAGTTTCAGTTCGCCTACCGGAAAGTTGCGTTTCTCCAGCGTTTCGATGATTTTTTGTCCGACTGCGCCCGTGGCTCCCACCACCGCGACGTTGTAGCGATCCTTTTTCTCCATCTGGTATTCCATCTCCTCAACATAGGACTTGCCTTTTATTTTTGTAAATCCCGCCATTTTTCAACCAGGACCGGCTGGATTTGTTTCTTCTCCAGTGCGGCTTCCAAAGTCGGGATGATCATCTCGTTGCGCGCTACCAACGAGTTGACCTTCTTCACCGGGTCGTCTTGCCCGAACGGGACGAAAAAGATGTTCTTGGTCGCCATCAAGCGTGCCAAATTGGCCATGTTCAGACCCAAACCGTCGTTGGTCGAGATCGACAGCACGACGGGCCGCTCATTGCGAAGCGTAGCCTTCGCCGCCATCAACACCGGCGACTCGGTCAATGCGTTGGCAAGTTTGCTCAGCGTGTTGCCGGTGCACGGTGCAATCAGCACCACGTCACACAGCAAGGAAGGTCCAAGCGGTTCTGCTTCCGGGATCGAACGGATGGCTTTCTCCCCCGTGATTCTCTCAATCGTTGCGACCCATTCGTCTGCTTCCGCGAAACGAGTGCTCGTCGATTGCACTGTATAAGAGAGGATCGGAATGACGCGCGCTCCGATCTTGACCAGCTCTTCCAGGGCCGGTTGGACGTCCGCATACGTGCAATGCGAACCGGTCAATGCAAAGCCTACGGTCTTTCCTTTGAGATCCATAGTCGATACCTCCGGTTATGCGTGTTCCCACAACAGCCGGCACAAGGTACGTGCCAAAATCTGGCCGGATGTTTTGGGCGCAACGATGCCCGGCAAGCTTGGAGCAAGGATAGCCTTGATTCCCCGTTTCTCTGCATAGCGGAAGTCTGTGCCACCGGGATTGGAGGCAATGTCGATAATTACGCAAGACTTCGGCACCTTCGCAAGGACTTCTGCCGACAAGATCATCGCCGGCACCGTGTTGAAGAGGATCTGTGCCTCTTTGACTGCGAGTAATAGGTCCTCCATCGCGAGGGCTTTCAATCCCATCTCTTCGATTCGTGCCAGATCGGGTGCCCGTCGTGCGCAGACGGTGACGTTCGCGCCGATGCCGTCAAGCATCCGAGCCAGCGTGACGCCGCAGCGACCGAAACCGAGGACGACCGAATTCGACCCATGCAGGGTGATGTCGGTGTTCTGCATCGCGAACTGGATCGCCCCTTCTGCAGAGGGGATCGAGTTGTGAATCGCCACTTCGTCGAGCTCCATCAATTTGAACAACCGCAGTTCCCGTTTCTGGCACAGTTCGTTCAGACGTTTGCGAGCGATGCCGGTGAAGACCATCGTCTGGCGTTGCATCGCTTCAAAATGAGACTCCTCGAGGACAATCGGACTCGAAGAATATTGTGCTTGCACTTTGCCTTCGTCATCCATCCCGGAAACGGGAAGTACGATTGCATCCACATCGGACAATACGTCCGGGGAGAGCGCCGCCTTCACCGTGTCCGGCAGCGGAGTCTCAAGTTGGTCGAAGCCGATCAAGACGATGCTCGCATCCAATTCACTCGCATGTTTGATCACTTCGATGATGCGGGCGTCTCCGCCGACGAACGCCATTTTGATCCCAGTCAGCATGCTCCGGTGCCCCTTTCAGAACATTTTACGCCAAACCCTTGAATTTGCATAGACTGCGCAACACGAGAACGGGGATGCTCCATGCCGCGACCGTTGCAGTGAGATATCCTATTCATGGGCGTTGTGTCTGGTGACTCGCGGAGTGGATTCCGAATCGAGGATGATCATATCCGGCCCGATTTTCACGATCGCATCCCACGGAATCACCGTCTCCTCCCGTCGCTTAGAAAAAAATCCGGCCGGCACCAACAGAATCGAATCGATGCGCCCCGTCTCTTCATCCACCCACAGATCCGCCCCGCCAAGAGACCCGATCTTCGTTCCCGATTGCATGTCGATCATTTCCTTGCCCGCCAATTCGCTCAGTCTCATCCTACGCACAGCCCCTCTCCTCGAAAATGGTTCGTTTCGTAATGGCTTATGCGTTCGAAAAAGTAAAAAGTACCCGCCCGAGGGCCGGTACTTTTTTCGGAGATTCGATTTAGCGATGCAAGCCGAGCAACGTCTCGTTGGGGCCGACAGCCGCCATCGCAGACGTGGAGCCGCCCAGCATCAATTTCGCTGCTTCGTGAACTTGGTCGAGGGTGACGGACTGCACCTTCGCCACCAGCTCGTCGAGCGTGTTGTGGCGGCCGAGCAGTTCGTTTTTGCCCAAGCGACTCATGCGGCTCGATGTGCTCTCCATCGACAGCATCAGCGAACCTTTGACTTGTTCCTTCGCTTTGGTCAATTCGTCCTGCGACACACCTTGGCGCACCATCGTCTCGAAGATTTCGCCGGTCAAATCGAGAACGGTCTGCGCGCGCTCCGGTGCCGTGCCGCAGTAGAGACCGAACACGCCGGTGTCTTTGTACGCGGTGTGGTAGGAGTAGATCGAGTACGCCAACCCGCGCTCCTCCCGCACTTCTTGGAAGAGACGCGACGACGAGGTGCCGCCGAGAATGTTGTTGAAGAGAATGCACGGGTAGATCATCGGGTGGTCGTACTGGAAGCCCGGCATCCCGAGCACGATGTGCGTCTGCTCCGTCGCTTTGTGGCGGATCGCTTGCCCCGCCGTGAACGTCGCTTTCTCAAGCGTGCGGTCGCGACGGGATTGCTTGATGCCGCCAAACAACTGCTCCGCTTGCTTCAGCACATCGTCGCGCTTGATGTTGCCCGCGATGGCGAGCACGATGTTGTCGGTCGTGTACTGCTCCGCCATGTAGCCGAACAGGTCCTTGGAGGTGAACGCGTTCAAGTTCTCCTCGGTGCCGAGGATGTTGTACCCGAGCGGATGCGTGGGGAAAATCACTTCCGCGATCAGGTCGTGGACGAGTTCGTCGGGCGCGTCTTCGTACATTTTGATCTCTTCAACGACGACACGGCGCTCCTTGACGAGTTCTTCCTCCGCAAATTTCGAGTTCAACAACATGTCGGAGAGCGTCGAGAGCGCGAGACCGAAGTGCTCGTCGAGAACTTTAGCGTAGTAGCAGGTGTATTCCTTCGATGTAAAAGCGTTCACTTGGCCGCCGATTCCGTCAAACAGCTCGGCGATTTGGCGCGCGTTGAGCTTGTCGGTGCCTTTGAACATCATATGTTCGATAAAATGGGTCACGCCGTTGTTCTGAGGGTTCTCCTCGCGGGAACCTGTGCCGACCCAAATGCCGAGCGACACGGAACGAACGGTTGGAATCTCTTCGATGACCACACGGATTCCGTTCGGGAGTACTTCACGGTAGATCAAGGACATCCTCCTCGTACACGTTACGTCATATAGAAACTGCCACTACTATAACAGAACATTCCAATCGGAACAAGCGGAGAGCTTACGGCTTACGGTGTCGGCAACGGTCGCACCGGGTCGAGCAGTTGGGAGACGGTGACGAGTCCGTAGCCTTTTTTCTGCAATCCTTGCAGTATGGTACGCAGAGCGTCACGTGTCGGTGCCGTGGGATGCATGAGCACGAGAGCTCCGTTTTCCGCACGGCTGAGCACGCGGTTTGAGATGTCGGAGGCCGGCGGTTTTTTCCAGTCGATCGTGTCGAGCGTCCAGAGGATCGTGCGCATCTTCTGCCCGTATGCCGTTTTCACCGTGGTGTCGTTGTACGCGCCGGACGGTGGGCCGAACAGCTTCGGGGTGACCCCGGTCGCTTTTTGGATGGCTTGGTTGGTGCGGGAGATCTGGCTTTGTTGGGAGCCGGCGTTCAATTTCGACATGTCCGGGTGCGTGTAGGCATGGTTTCCGACTTCATGCCCGCGCGCGACGATTTCTTTGGCGACGGCGGGGTTGTCCGCCGTCCACGAGCCGTCGAGGAAAAACGTCGCTTTCACGCCGTACTCATCTAACGTTTTTAAAATCTCCTCTATATATTCTGTCCCCCAAGCGACGTTTATCATAAGTGCCATTTGTTTTTTTTCTGCGTTGCCCCGATAGATCGGCACGGGTCCGAGGTCGTCGAGCGAGACTTTGGGGGGAATTTGCTCGGCGACGAGTTGGATGCGGCCGTCGTTGACCTTTTCCGTTTTGCGGACGGTTGCGTCGACGTCGATTTTGATACCGTTCAGTCCAGGGATGCCCTTCCAGACTCGATCGTTGTGTGCGTCGATCGGTTTGGCGTCGTACTGCGCGGCAAGCGCCTGCACGCGTTGTTGAAGCGACTCGGTTTGATTTGAGCCCGCCATGGCGCTCACGACAGCCAGCGGTTGCGTCGAAAACCCCTCGGGTTGTCCGCTCCAAAAAAAGCCGCCGGCGAGCAGCAGCGCGGCGGCTGCCCCCGCGATCAAGCGGCCGCGTGGAAGTTTGACTTTGATGGAGAGAATCGGCTTGGAGATCGGTTTTTTCACGAGCGTCGCTCCCCCTCCCCTTGCAGGTCGGAGCACGTGCGCCAGTGGAAGCCCGCTCCTTGCACAGCCTTCAAGAGTTGCGGCAGCCGGGCCGCCGTGTCGGAGTCGGTGCGCAGGCGCAAGATGTCACCCGGTTGCAAGGCGTTCTCGACCCCGCTCCAGACTGCGGTCGGGTCTTGCCCGGTTTGCGGCGCCGCGTTAACCGACCAAGAGATGAGGTCTTCGTGGCGTTCGCGAATCACTTTGGCGACCGCTCCCTTGGATTCGCCAAACGGGATGCGAAACAGCGTGGAGTCGGGCAAGCCCGCTTTTTTCCAAGCTTGATCCGATTTGCTAAGTTCCGCTTGAACGTCTGCTGTGGAGAGATCGGTGGCTTTGCGGTAGGTGTAGAGGGATTGGCCGACTTCATGGCCTTGGCGCACGATCTCCATCGCCGTGCGCGGGTTTTTCTCCACCCACTCCCCCGTTAGGAAAAAGGTCGCGTGTACGCGCCCGGCTCGCAGTTGATTCAGGACATCGGCTACATGTTCGCTGTCGGATGTGCCGACATCGAAGGTGAGCGCGACTGCGCGTTCTTGGACGTTGTAGCTTTGGACGGGAATTGCCATGCCTTTCAGGTCACGTACGTATGTATTGATCGCCAACGTGTCGCTGAGGCCGGAGTACAGCAGCAGGCACACCGCCGCTGCGGCCAGCAGTTTGCCGGCTTGTACCCGCCGCGCCGTCGAGGTCGTTTTGGTCTTCATCATCGTACCTCCTCCTTGTGCTAGGAGATTGTATGCGAAAAAGGAGGAGGCTAGACCGAAAAAAAGAGACAGGCCGCCAAGATGCGGACTGTCTCTCTTTTTGTAAAGTGTGTTATTGCTTGGTTTCTTGGCGCGGACGGTCGCCGTTGTACGGACGACGGTCGCCGCCACGGTCACCACCACCACGCGGACCACGGTCGCCTTCGCGGTTTTCACGACGCGGCGGGCGGGTTTCCGACGGAGGAGACGGCGGGAGACCTTTCAACTCGCGGAGTGCTTCTTTGTGCGAGAGGTTGACGCGGCCTTGCGGGTCGATCTCGGTACATTTGACGAGCAGCATGTCACCGACTTTGACAACGTCTTCGGTGTTTGCGACACGCTCTTCGCCGAGTTGCGAAATGTGGACGAGACCTTCCTTGCCCGGCAGAACTTCCACGAACGCGCCGTACTTCTCAACGCGGGTGACTTTGCCGTTGTAGGTGACGCCGGCTTCGACTTCCTTGACGATGCCTTCGATGATCGCTTTCGCCTTGGCACCCGCTTCACCGTTGGTTGCAGCGATGAAGACGCGGCCGTCTTGCTCGATGTCGATCTTGACGCCGGTTTCGTCGATGATCTTGTTGATCACGCGACCACCCGGTCCAATGACGTCGCGGATCTTGTCCGGGTTGATGCGCAGGGTGATGATGCGCGGTGCGTACGGGGACAGATCTTCGCGCGGTTGCGCGAGTGCTTCCATCATCTTGGCGAGGATGTGTGCGCGGCCGCGGTGAGCCTGCTCCATCGCCGTTTCAAGGACTTCGCGGTTGATGCCCTTGATCTTGATGTCCATTTGCAGCGCGGTGATGCCCTTCTCGGTGCCCGCAACTTTGAAGTCCATGTCGCCGAGATGGTCTTCCATGCCTTGGATGTCGGTGAGGACGGCCATTTTGTCGCCGTCGGCAATCAGACCCATCGCAACGCCGGACACCGGAGCTTTGATCGGCACGCCTGCGTCCATCATCGCGAGGATGGAGCCGCAGATCGACGCTTGCGAAGAGGAACCGTTCGATTCGAGAACTTCGGAAACGAGACGGATGGTGTACGGGAATTCTTCTTTGTCCGGGATCACCGGTTCCATCGCACGTTCGCCGAGAGCGCCGTGACCGATGTCGCGGCGAGACGGAGCGCGCAACGGGCGAGCTTCGCCGACGGAGAACGGCGGGAAGTTGTAATGGTGCATGAAGCGCTTCTCTTCTTCGAGGCCGATGCCGTCGATTTCCTGTGCATCGCCGAGGACGCCGAGGGTACAGACGGAGAGCACTTGCGTTTGACCGCGGGTGAACAGGCCGGAACCGTGAACGCGCGGGAGGATGCCGACTTCGGTCGAGATCGGACGAACTTCGTCGATCTTGCGGCCGTCCGGACGAACGCCTTCGTGTACGATTGCGTAACGAACTTGTTCCTTCACGATGTCGTAGAGAACTTCGCCGATGTCCTTGGCGTGCGTGCCAAAGGCTTCCTCGCCAAGCTCTTCGAGCATTGCAGCTTTCACTTCATCCTTCACGGACGAGATGTTTTGTTCACGCTCGTGCTTGTCGAAAGTGCGAATCGCTTCCTTGAGCTTGTCCGTTGCCAGAGCGCGGACTTTTTCGTTGATCTCTGCATCGACTGCGCGGAGAACGACTTCCATTTTCTCCGGTTGCAGTTCTGCGACGATCTGCTCTTGGAACTCGACCAGTTCCTTGATGCGGTCGTGGCCGAACATGATCGCTTCGATCATGTCTGCTTCCGTAACTTCCTTGGCACCCGCTTCGACCATGTTGATCGCATGCTTGGTCCCTGCTACTACGAGATGCATGTCCGACAGTGCCGCTTGTTCGACGGTCGGGTTGACGATCAGTTCGCCGTCGATGCGACCGATGATGACGCCTGCAATCGGACCTTCAAACGGAACGTTGGAGGTCATCAGAGAAACGGATGTACCGATCATCGCAACGATTTCCGGTGCGCAGTCTTGGTCCACCGACATGACGATGTCCATGACTTGAATGTCGTTGCGGAACCCATCCGGGAACAACGGGCGAATCGGGCGGTCGATCAGGCGGGACGCCAAGATCGCTTTTTCGGACGGACGACCTTCACGCTTGATGAAGCCACCCGGAATTTTACCGACCGAGTAGAGACGCTCTTCGTAGTTGACCGTCAGCGGGAAGAAATCGAGGTCCTTCGGTTCTTTCGATGCTGTAACGGTCGACAGAACAACCGTATCGCCGTAGCGAACGAGGCAAGAGCCACTGGCTTGCTTCGCAACTTTACCAATCTCGATGCTCAGCGTGCGACCGCCAAGCGTTGTCGTAAAGACTTTGTGCATGGTATGCAAGATACCTCCTTACGGAATAGGCCTTATGTATGAACGATCTAAAATCTAATATTACTTCGCACATGAGGATAGTATTTCCTTCTTTGATCCAGAAAAATCATTGCAGACACAAAGAAGAAGCGGGAAACAATTTCCCGCTTCTTGCATGTTGTTACTTACGCAGACCCAGTTTCGCAACGGTTTCGCGGTAACGGTTTACATCCGACTTGCGGAGGTAGTTCAACAGGTTACGGCGATGACCGACCATTTTCAGAAGGCCACGACGGGAGTGGTGGTCTTTCTTATGCGTGCGCAGGTGGTCGTTCAGGTAGTTGATTTTGTTGGTCAGGATTGCGATTTGCACTTCCGGGGAACCCGTATCGGTTTCGTGTACTTGGAAGTTTTCGATCAGTGTTTTTTTCGCGTCTTGAGACAATGCCATCTCAATACACCTCCTATTGATATATCCCCAAGGCCCAGAATGTCGTCGGTGTGCTCGACAATCCGCGCTCATGGTTACTGTGTCATTTGCCGATTACTGTGATGACAAGGCGTCCCTGTGCAATGTCTTTCGCTACAATGTCAAAGGCTCTTCCATGTAAGGAGATAAATCCCCGGAATCTCGTCGCAACCGGCAGCACGCCCGGTAACAGCCGCGCGGCTCTCACGATATCGTCCACGTGAATGCCTCGCTGCCGCTCCTCATAGAGGCGCTGCTTTGCGTGGGCTGTGACGATGACCCTCATGATCAGTTGTACTCAAACGACAGTTGAAAGTCGTCGTCTCCCTCGGTAAACAAGGAAAACAGCGAGTCTTGGAAAGCTAGCAAAAAGGGATCATCCATCCCGGACTTGCGATAGAATTTCAGCAAGTCACGGTTGAGTCGTTTAAACTCATCGCTGACGCAGATGCGTGCCACTTCGCGGCACCACTCCATCAACTTTTCATCTCGTTCATCGACGTAGGGGTATCTCACGGCTCATCCATCCCTCGCTTCACGATCAAGTAAGGCCGGGAGCTGGGTCTAGTAGGACGACGTTAAGAACCACTAAGAGATTATAGCATAACAGAATCCCTGGCACAATACCAGCACTTGTGCTTCAAGTGTATGCGCCAAGGGATTCGATTCAGACCCGAGTTGCAAAGTCTGAAGATCAGGTCGAGTATTGCGCCAGCCTCGCTTGCGCTTCTTGCACGTCGGCCCCGATCTGGGCGATCAGTTCGTCGATGGAGAAAAACTTTTTCTCATCGCGCAGGAAGTCGAGCACTTCCACATAGACGGGCTGACCGTAAATGTCGCCGTCGAAGTGGAACAGATGCGCTTCCAGCGACCGATGCGCTTGATCGTGGAACGTGGGCTTCGTGCCGATGTTCATCACACCGGCGTGCCATACGCCGCCATAGTCGCCGCCGATGAGCACACGGACCAAGTAGACGCCGTTTTTCGGAAGCGAGTACGATTCGGACAATTCGATGTTCGCAGTGGGGAAGCCGAGCAATCGCCCGCGCTTCTCCCCGTGTACAACCTGACCCCCGACGCCATACGGACGGCCGAGCAATTCGTGAACCAGCCGCATGTCGCCGTAGCTCAGTTTCTCGCGGATCAGAGTCGAACTGACTTTCTCCCCGTAGCGGTTGACCGCGCCGACGATTTCGACGTAGATGCCGATCTGCTCCGCGAGTTTTTTCAAAAGAGACGCATCCGCTTGCCCGCCGCGTCCAAACGCGTAATCAAACCCGACTACCACGGTCTGCGGGTTCAACGCCGCCAAGAAACGGAATACAAACTCCTCCGCCGTCAACGTGGAAAACTCGGTTGTGAAATCCACCACATACGTGGTCTGCACACCGAGCCCCTCCAGGACCCGCATCTTCTCCTCAAACGGAGTCAGCAAGTTGTTGTAGTGGCCGCGACCCAACACGACGCGTGGATGCGGGTCGAACGTCAAAACGCTCGCCGGCAAACCGGACGCATCCGCCAATTCCTTGGCCCGACAAATCAGTTGTTGGTGCCCGATATGCAAGCCGTCAAAATTGCCGAGCGCCATCACCGACGGCCGTTCGGCACGACCTTCCGGAAGACCGTTGATCTTCAGGATCTCCATGTCACTCTCTCACCCCTGTTACTGCTCTTTGAACACCTTCTCCGGCAGTGTATGCGTCTCCCCGTCCGCAAAGGACTCTACACGATACAGAGCGAGCAACTGCCCGCCTCGTGTCTCCATGCGAATCAGCGAGCCGACTTCTACATCCGGCAAAACTTTTTTGATCGTGAAATCACGACCGTTGTGTACACGACGTTCCAACACTTCCGGTACAACGTGTACCGTCATGTGCGGGATGGCGGCGCCGAGCGGTTGCAGGCGCTGTTCAATCGTTCCATCCCCTACGGCTGCTTCGATCTCTTCCAGCGTCATCGCTTGTTCCAGCGTAAAAGGGCCGGAGCGTGTGCGCACGAGGTGGGACATGTGCGCAGGAACGCCGAGCTTCTGTCCGAGGTCGTGGCAGAGCGTACGAACGTACGTGCCCTTGGAGCACTCGACGGTGAAACGCACCTTGGGGTGCGGCATGTCGAGTTCCAACTCGTGAATCTCCAACTTGTAGATCGTCACGTTGCGCGCCGGAATTTCGACGTCCTCTCCCTGCCTCGCCAGATCGTAGGCACGCTTGCCGTCGATCTTGATCGCGGAGTAAGCCGGCGGAATCTGGGAGATCGTGCCGATGAAACTGTCGAACGCTGCACGCACCGCTTCTTCGGTCAGATGAACTTCCTCCACCTGTTCCACGACTTCACCGGATGCATCCTGCGTGGTCGAGGACCAGCCGAATGTCACTTCGCCCCGGTACGCTTTGGCCTGATCAAGCAGGTATTCTGCGACGCGGGTGGCGGTGCCGAGGCACAGCGGGAGAACGCCGGTGACGTCCGGATCGAGCGTGCCGGTATGGCCGATTTTTTTCATGCCGAGAATTCGGCGGGCGCGACCCACCACTTGCTGGGAAGTCAGACCCGCCGGTTTGTTCACAACGAGAATTCCGTTCATCATGCCTCCGTTGCTCCTGTCTCGGAAAAAGCGCGCGCGACGCGAGCGAGCACGCGGTCCTTCACTTCTTCAAGGTCTCCGTCTACCGTGCAACCAGACGCACGGGCGTGACCCCCGCCGCCGAGTTCGAGCGCCAAAGCGCCGACGTCGATGACGTACTTGGAACGGAAGCTGACTTTGGTCTTGCCGGGCGCTGCTTCGCGGAAGAGGATGCCGACTTCCACCCCTTCGACATTGCGCGGGTAGTTGACCAGCCCTTCCACGTCATCGTCGCAACCGTTCGCACAATTGATCATGTCGCGGGTGACAACGACCCACGCGTACTTCCCGTCTTCACTTCGCCCGAGGTTCTCCAGAGCGGAGCGAATCAAGAGCACTTGCGGCCACGTCATCGTCTCCATGACTTTGTCAATCACGTTGTACGGTTTCACGCCCAGTTTGAGCAAGGATGCTGCGATCAACATCACTTCCTCAGAGGTATTCGAGTACCGGAAGCCGCCCGTGTCGGTGACCAAGCCCGTGTAGAGGCAAGTGGCAGCGTCAAGAGAAAGATCCGCTTGGAGTTCACGCGAGATCTTGTAGACGATTTGGCAAGTAGCCGCTGCGTCGAGATCGACAAGGTTCTCCGTGCCAAAGAAATCGTTGGTTTTATGATGATCGATGTTCAAGATCACAGCATCGGGCGCGATCAACTCCCCGGACAGTCCGAGACGTTTGCGATCGCCGCAGTCAAAGGAAATCACGGAGCGGAAGCGAGTCTGGACATTCTTGGGGAGGAGAAAGCGGTCTGCCATCGGCAGGAACTGGAACTTGTCCGGAATGGGATCGTCGTTGACGAGCGTGAAGGTTTTGCCCAGTTGCTGGAGCAAATGGGCGGCGCCGAGCACGGAGCCGAGGGCGTCGCCGTCCGGCTTCTCATGCACGAGCAAGAGGAAATCATCGTATTCGCGGAAGAACTGAGCAGCGGTTTTATACGCCTGTTTCAGATCCGGGGTCATCGGTGGTTTCACCCTCTTTGATATCCCGCAGGACTTCGGAGATGCGGGTAGAATAGTCGAGCGACGTGTCGAGCTTAAAATGCAGTTCCGGGGTACGGCGCAGACGAATGCGACGTCCGACTTCTGCGCGGATAAAGCCGGTGGCTTTTTGCAGAGCGTCGAGCGAGCCTTTGCGTTGGTCGTCGTTCCCTAACACGCTGACAAAGACGGTTGCATGTTGCAAGTCGCCGGATGCCTCGACGCCGGTGATTGTGACGAACCCGACGCGTGGGTCTTTGATTTCGGTGCGAACAATATCAACGATTTCCTTTTTGATTTGTTCACCAACGCGGCTAACACGGATCTTGGCCATGTAGGGTTCCACCTCTCGTTCAAGGATGTAAGTTCTATCGGTATGTAGAAGTTGGAGTTGCGCCTGCGCGCGAACGCGAGACCCAACTCCATGTGGTAAACCTTATACGATCTTGATCTGTTCCATCTGGAAGGACTCGATGATGTCGCCTTCTTGGATGTTGTTGAACTTTTCCAACGTGATCCCGCATTCGAAGTTGGTTGCCACTTCGCGTGCGTCGTCCTTGAAACGCTTGAGAGCGTCGAGCTTGCCTTCGTAGAGGACGATGCCGTCGCGGATCAAGCGAGCTTCTGCGTTGCGCACGATCTTGCCTTCGGTGACCATGCAACCTGCGATGGTGCCGACTTTGGAGACCTTGAAGGTCTGGCGAACTTCGGCGCGGCCGTTGATGACTTCCTTGAATTCCGGGTCGAGCATCCCTTTGAGTGCAGCCTCGACTTCTTCGATCGCGTTGTAGATGACGCGGTACAGGCGAACGTCGACTTTCTCGGATTCAGCCATTTTCTCAGCGTTCGGTTGCGGACGAACGTTGAAGCCGATGACGATTGCGTTGGACGCCGTGGAGAGGATGATGTCGGATTCGTTGATCGCACCAACGCCCTGGTGGACGACGCGGACGCGCACGCCTTCGACATCGATCTTCTCAAGAGAGCCACGCAGAGCTTCGAGAGAACCTTGAACGTCAGCTTTGAGGATGACATTCAGTTCCTTCATCTCACCGTCTTTGATCTTGCTGAACAGGTCGTCGAGGGTCACGCGGCTTTGTGCGGAGACAGCTTCGGCACGTTGCTTCGCGACGCGCTTGTCGACCAGTTTGGAAGCTTTGCGCTCGTCGTCGTACACGACGAAGGGGTCACCTGCAGACGGTACATCGGACAAGCCGAGGATCTCAACCGGCATCGACGGACCCGCTTCTTTGATACGACGACCGCGGTCGTTGACCATTGCGCGGACTTTCCCGTAGGTGGTACCGCAGACGACGACATCGCCGACACGCAGCGTACCGTTTTGAACGAGGACGGTAGCAACTGCACCACGGCCTTTGTCCAGCTCGGCCTCGATGACAGTACCGCGCGGGCGGCCGTCTTTGTTCGCTTTGAACTCTTGAACTTCGGAAACGAGCAAGATCATTTCCAGCAGGTCTTCGAGGTGCATGCGTTGTTTCGCAGAGACGTTGACGAAGATCGTTTCGCCGCCCCACTCTTCGGAAACAAGGCCGTACTCGGTGAGTTCTTGCTTAATTTTATCCGGGTTTGCATCCGGCTTGTCGATCTTGTTGATCGCGACGATGATCGGCACGTTTGCCGCCTTCGCGTGGTTGATCGCTTCCACGGTTTGCGGCATGACGCCGTCATCCGCTGCTACGACGAGGATCGTGATGTCGGTAACTTGCGCACCGCGCGCACGCATCGCGGTAAACGCGGCGTGACCCGGGGTGTCGAGGAAGGTGATTTTCTTGTTGTTGATCTCGACTTGGTACGCCCCGATGTGCTGAGTGATCCCGCCTGCCTCAGATGCGGTAACGTTGGTGGTGCGGATTGCGTCGAGGAGGGTGGTCTTCCCGTGGTCGACGTGGCCCATGATCGTTACGATCGGAGAGCGTTCATGCAAGCTTTCCGGGGTTTCTTCTTCGACCAGCATGTCGAGTGCTTCTTCGTCCACCGGCTCTTTGACGATGACGGTGACGCCGAGGTCTTCGCCGACGAGTTGAACAGCGTCGGTGTCGATCTCTTGGTTGATCGTCGCCATGATGCCGAGGAAGAGGAGCTTTTTGATGATCTCGGACGCTTCGCGCTTCATCGCCTTGGCGAGGTCGCCAACGGTGATCGGTCCATCGATCTCAATTTGCTTCGGCAGCTCGACTTGTCTCGGAGCCGGACGGCCGCCGCCTTGGTTTTGATACCCACCGCGACCGCCGCCGCGGTTGTTGCCGCCGCCACGGTTGTTATTCCCACCGCGGTTGTTGTTGCCCCCACGGTTGTTGTTGCCCCCACGGTTGTTGTTGTTCCCACCGCCGCGGTTTTGAGTTCCGCCGGCAGTGTTCGGTTTGGCACCACTAGTGCCCGGTTTCGCTCCCGGCGTCACACCCGGTTTCTTCGGGATGCGTTGATTGCGCGGTTGCGCGGCTACGCCTGCTACACGATCCGGTACGAGCGTGTCGTAATCCTTTTCGTTGCCTGCTGCTGCCTCTGTCGTCTGCGACTGTGTGGTTTCATTCGGTTTTTTGTTTTGATTCATATTCCCCTGTGTTCTCCGTTCTCCACCAGATTGATGATTGGATTCTTCCTTGATTTTGCGCATAAACGTTTCCACCTGCTCGACCATCGATCCATCCAGCACGCTCATGTGGTTGGTCACAGTGACGCCCACACGGTCGAGGATCGTAATGATTTCCTTGGAGGTCATGTTCTGCTGCTTCGCGTATTCATACACCCGCAATTTGCTCAATCGGCCTCACTCCCGTCCAATTCATCCGACAATTGGAGGATGCGATTCGCAAATCCTTTGTCGGTGATCACGACGATAGCTCCATGTTCTTTGCCGACCGCACGGCCAAGGCGTTCCTTGTCAAACATCTTGAGAAGCGGAACGCCGAAGCTCTTGCATTTGTCGTGATACTTCTTCATGGCGTTGTCGCCCGTGTCGGTAGCTACGATGGCCAACAGTGCTTTGCCTGCGCCGGAACGGATCGCCTGCATGCAGGCGTCGTTGCCGGTGATCAGGCCGCTGGCACGCTTTGCCAAACCTAAGAGATTCGCGATTTTTTCTTCACTCATCGGGTCCCTCCGGTTCCACCTCGGCCAATTGGGCCGCGAGGTTGTCGTAGATTGCTTCCGACACTGACGTTTTCAGAGATCGGTCGAGCGCTTTTTTCTTGCGGGCCGGAGTCAAACAATTAACATTGCGGCAGATATAGGCCCCGCGACCGGGCTTACGCCCGGACGGGTCGAGGTCCACGCTGCCAGCTGTCGAATTGTAGACAATCCGAATTAATTCACGCTTGGGCTTCATTTCTTGACAGCCCACGCATTTGCGAAGAGGGATCTTTTTCATTGTGGAAACTCCCTCCTATACGTATTCAGTTGGGTTATTCCTGCACTTCCTCAGCTACAGCGAGGTCGGTGTCTTCAAATGCGGTTTCGTCCATAACTTCCTCATCCGGAGCAACACTCGGAGTCCCGCCTGCTTGGGTCTCGCTCTTGATGTCGATCTTCCAACCGGTCAACTTCGCAGCAAGGCGGGCGTTTTGGCCCTCTTTGCCGATGGCAAGCGACAGTTGGTAGTCCGGCACGACGACGCGGGCGACTTTGTTCTCTTCGTCCACGTCAACAGAGACGACCTTCGACGGCGAGAGCGAGTTGGCGACGAGTTCCACCGGGTCTTCGCTCCATTTGACGATGTCGATCTTCTCGCCTTTGAGTTCGTTGACGATCGTTTGTACGCGCATGCCGCGCGGGCCGACGCAAGAGCCGACCGGATCCACGTCCTCATTGCGGGAGTACACGGCGATCTTCGAACGGTAGCCCGCTTCACGAGCGACCGATTTCAGTTCGACGACACCTTCGTAGATCTCCGGAACTTCCAGCTCAAACAGACGTTTGAGCAGACCCGGATGCGTGCGGGACAGCATGACTTGCGGGCCCTTGGTGGTCTTCTCAACCTTGGTGATGTAGGCTTTCACACGATCATTGTGCTTGAACTTCTCCGTCGGCATGACTTCGTTGAGCGGCATAACCGCTTCGATCTTGCCGAGGTCGACGTAGTAGAACCGGCTGTCTTGACGTTGCACAATGCCGGTGACGATGTCATGTTCGCGGTCAACGAATGCAGAGTAGATGAGACCGCGCTCTGCTTCGCGGATGCGCTGGGTGACGACTTGCTTCGCAGTCTGTGCCGCGATGCGGCCAAAGTCGCGCGGGGTCACTTCGATCTCGGCAATGTCGCCGATTTCGAAGCCGGGGTCGATCTGTTCCGCCGCGTCGAGCGAGATTTCCAGGCGCGGGTCGGTCGGGTCTTCGACGACCGTCTTGCGGGCATAGACTTTGACCATGCCAGTGTGACGGTTTACGTCGACGCGCACGTTTTGTGCGGAGTTGAAGTTGCGCTTGTAGCCGGAGATCAAGGCTGCCTCGATCGCTTCGATCAAGATTTCCTTGGCGATACCCTTCTCACGCTCGATCTGTTCCAATGCATCCATAAAATCTGTATTCATTTGATACTCGATCCTCCTATCTAGCGGACGCCGGCGTCCATTTAGAAGACGACAGCAAGACGAGCCGAGGCGATTTTCTCAGCTGACAAGGTGATGGTCTTTTTGGCTTCGGTGACCGTGACTTGATCCCCGTCGTAACCCGCCAACACCCCTTCGAATGTTTTCTGTCCTTCCACCGGTTCGTACGTGGTTATGTATACTTGCTTGCCGATTGATCGTTCGAAGTCGGCTGGCTTTTTCAACGGACGTTCTGCACCCGGGCTCGATACTTCAAGGAAATAGCTGTCCGGAATCGGGTCCACTTCGTCCAGCATGTCGGACACTTTCTCGCTAACACGGCCGCAGTCGTCAATATCAACGCCCTCCGGCTTGTCGATGAAAATGCGCAAGAACCAGTTGGCTCCCTCTTTTTTGTACTCTACGTCGACCAGCTCGAGACCCTCGCCTTCTACGATGGGTGCCGCGAGTTCCTCGACGATCTCGGTGACTTTGCGCTTGGTCATTTGTACCCTCCTTGTGTTTCAAGAACAGACGGCCTCGTGAGAAGTAGTATTCCCACAAATTCCGTCTGATGAAACACCTAGATAAACCGAAAGAGTGGGTTTCCCCACTCTTCATACGTACCGTATTCTACGTCTTACCCAAAGTATAGCATGGCTCACAATTCTATGCAACCTGTGCCCCTAGAACAGAGACAGTTGGTTGGTCTCCGGAAGTCCCACCAAACACTTGTGAGCTTCCAAGAGTTCGATGACCGTTTTCGAGATGCGGGAGCGCTCTTGCAGGTCTTGGACAGACAGGAACTCGCCCTGTTTGGCCGCCTCTTCAATCGCCTTCGCCGCCGATTCACCGCATCCGGCGAGGGCGCCAAACGGCGGGAGCAATCCGTTTTCTTCCTTAATAACTTGGAATCGGGTTGCACCGGACTTGTAGAGGTCCAGCGGCAAGAACTTATAGCCGCGAGAGGTCATCTCAAGCGCCATCTCCAAGACGGTGTGCAACGCTTTCTCCTTCGGAGCGGCGTTGAAGCCTTTGGCTTCGATCTCTTCGATCTTGGCATAGATCGCATCATACCCGCGACCCATGATTTCCAGATCGAAGTCGTCGGCGCGAACGGAGAAGTAGGTCGCGTAGAACTCCAGCGGATAATGCACCTTGAAGTAGGCGATCCGTACCGCCATGAGCACGTACGCGGTGGCGTGCGCCTTCGGGAACATGTACTTGATCTGTTTGCAAGACCAAATGTACCAGTCGGGCACGTTGTTTTTCTTCATTTCTTCTTCCATCTCCGGGGTCAAGCCTTTCCCTTTTCGCACGCTCTCCATGATCTTGAAGGCAAACGACGGTTCAAGACCCGCGTAGATCAGGTAGACCATGATGTCGTCCCGGCAACCGATAACGTCTTTCAGCTTGCAAATCTTGTCTTGAATCAGCTTCTGGGCGTTGTTCAGCCAGACGTCCGTCCCGTGGGACAGACCGGAGATCTGCAAAAGCTCTGAGAACGTCGCCGGCTTCGTGTCTTCGAGCATCTGACGGACGAACTTCGTACCAAACTCCGGGATGCCGTAGGTGCCGGTCTTAGATCGGATCATCTTCGGAGTGACCGGGTTGTCCGGGTCGATCGTCAGCGCGTCCGTGCCGGAGAACAGCGACATAACCTTCGGGTCGGAGGTCGGAATTTTTTTCGGGTCGAGGCCCGTCAAGTCTTGGAGCATCCGAATAACGGTCGGGTCATCGTGCCCCAGAATATCGAGTTTCAGCAAGTTGTCGTGAATGGAATGGAAGTCGAAGTGCGACGTGCGCCACTCGGCGTTTTTATCATCGGCCGGGAACTGGATCGGGCAGAAGTCGTATACGTCCATATAGTCCGGCACTACGAGGATGCCGCCCGGATGCTGGCCGGTGGTGCGTTTGATCCCCGTACAACCGTTCACGAGACGCGCCATCTCCGCATTGCGCAACGTCCAGCCCTTCTCTTCCGCGAATTTCTTCACATACCCAAACGCGGTCTTCTCCGCGACCGTCGCAATCGTCCCTGCACGGTACACGTACTCGTCCCCGAACAGGACTTTCGTGTAGGCGTGGGCTTGCGATTGATACTCGCCGGAGAAGTTCAGATCGATATCCGGGACTTTGTCGCCCTTGAAACCAAGGAAGGTTTCAAACGGGATGTCGTGTCCGTCCTTTTCAAACGTCGTGCCGCACTTCGTACAATCCTTGTCCGGCAAGTCGAATCCGGAACCGACAGAGCCGTCCTCGATCCATTCGCTGTGCTTGCAGTCCGGATTCGGGCAACGATAGTGCGGTTGCAGCGGGTTGACCTCGGTGATCTCGGTGAACGTCGCAACGATCGAAGAACCGACAGACCCCCGGGAGCCGACGAGGTAGCCGTCGCTGAGCGATTTTTTTACGATCTTCGCAGAAATCAGATAGATGACGGCGAATCCGTGGGTGATGATCGACTTCAACTCTTTTTCCAAACGATCGTGAACGATCTTCGGCAACGGATTGCCGTAGAGCTCATGCGCTTTTTCGTAGCACATCTCGCGAATCTCTTCGTCGGTACCCTCGATCTTCGGCGTGTAGAGTTGATCCGGGATCGGAGAGACGTCCTCGATCATGTCCGCCACTTTGTTCGTGTTGGTGACGACCACTTCGCGCGCCAGTTCCGGTCCGAGGTAAGAGAACGCCTCCAACATCTCGTTGGTCGACATGAAGTACAACGGCGGTTGGTCGGCCGCATCGCGGTCGTTTGTCGCCTGCAGGAAGACTTGACGATAGATCGCGTCCTCCGGGTTCAAGAAATGCACGTCCCCCGTGGCAACGACCGGCTTGTCCAACGCTTTCCCGACTTCGATGATCGTGCGGTGGTAGCCTTGAACCGAATCCAACGTCGAGATCGACTCGTTGCGCAGGAGCGGCTTGTAGTGCAGCAGCGGTTGGATTTCGAGGTAGTCGTAGAACTCCGCGATCTCCATCAGCTCTTCCTTGGTTTTCCCGCGCAAGATGCCGTCGAACAGTTCGCCCTGTTGGCAAGCCGTGCCGACGACCAAGCCTTCGCGGTACTTGGCGATCAACGATCTCGGTACACGCGGCACACGGAAGAAATGCTTCAAGTGCGATTCCGAGACGATTTTGTACAGGTTCTTGAGCCCGGTCTTGTTCTTGACGAGGATTGTGGCATGGAACGGACGTTGGCGGCTGTAATCGACCTCGCCGTCTTGCTCATTGAGCTGGGCGAGCGACTTAAAACCCTTTTCCACCATGTCTTTCAACATGTATTGGTATATTTTCGCCAATGCCACGGTATCGTCAAGCGCACGGTGAGCGTTGAGCAAACTGACTTCGAACTTTTTGGCAAGCGTCCCGAGGCGGTAGTTTTTCTCCTTCGGGTAGATCTTGCGAGCCAGCGGCAACGTGTCGAGGAAGATGTTGTCCCACGGCTCCATCCCGATGCGCATCGCACATGCCCGGATGAAGCCCAAGTCGAACTCCGCGTTGTGCGCGACGAGAATCGCGTCGCCCACGTAGTCGCGGAACTCCGGCAACACTTCGTTGATCTTGCGTTTGCCGCGCACCATGTCGTTGGTGATGTGCGTAAGTTCGGTGATCTTCGCCGAGATCGGCACGCCCGGATCGATCAATTCTGTCCACTCGCCGACGATTTCACGGCCTTTCATTTTCACAGCCGCGATCTCGATGATCGTGTTCTCCGCAGCGTTCAAACCGGTGGTCTCCGTGTCGAACACGACCCACTCGGTGTTCTCGTCAATCGGGAAGTCACGACCGTTCAGTTGCAAAACGATCGGCACGCCGTCGTCCACTACATACGCTTCCAGTCCCAAGAGAGCTTTCATGTTGTTCTTCTTCGCAAGCGAATAGGCTTCCGGGAAGGACTGCACGACGCCGTGGTCGGTGATCGCAATGGCGGTATGCCCCCATTTGGCCGCCTGTCCGATCAAATCTTTGACCGGAGCCACGCCGTCGAGCGACGACATCGGGGTATGCAGATGCAACTCGACACGCTTCACTTCGGCCGTATCCTTGCGCGACGGCTTCGGCACTTCGACCATGTCCTGAATCATCAGCACCAACTCTTTGGCAAACGTGTCAAACTGCACCGTTCCGCGCACTTTCAAGTGCATGCCGTCCTTCAAGAGCTTCAACACTTCCAACTGCTTGTCGCCCTTGGAGAACGTTTTGCACGAGATGGAGTCGCTGTTGTCGGTGATGTTGAAGGTAAAAAGCGTCCTGCCGGACGCCAGTTCCCGCGTATCCACGGAGAAAATGCGCCCTTCCACCGTCACGCGGCGCATCTCATCTTGAATCTCCTTGAGCGAAGTCGGCGGGTCTTCGATCGGATGTCCGAGTTCGACTTTGTCAGGCGGCGGTCCGGCGTCGCCTTTTTTCCCGCCGCCTCCCCCACCCGGTCCGCGAGTGGCTTCCTGCTTTTTCTCCTCTTCGACCGCAACGAATGCCTTTTGCCCTTCGAGACGGTCTTCCTCTTCGATCAAGGAACGGAAATTCTCCATGTCCTGCTCCAGTTTCTTCTCATCGCGGAAGAACTGGATCATCACGCTCAAGTCAAGGAAGTCCTTGAACCATTGCGTAAGTTTTTCGTCGTATCCCTTCTGCTTTGCACGCGTCACAGTGGCGTCCGAGAGCATCGGCACACGCAACATGTGACCGTCCAAATGCAAACCGGCCGGGTTCTTCAACTCGCCTTTGAGCACGATGTCATCGCCCAGCACTTGGTCCACGGCGTACACCCAATAATCTTGAATGCAGGCAAAAACGTCCGCCTCCGCCTGTCCGTATTGAAAACGAACGTCCACCTGGCGCGCGTCCTCGCCAAAATACGCACGAAACGCTTCCTGCGCATGTGCGTACACGTTAAACGGTACACGGTTCGGCAGGTGCAGCTTCACGGCGACGGTGCGCTCGCGTTTGTTCACAATGGCCGGTCCTGCGAGTCTCGCGTCGGGAATCCCGGCCCGTTCTACAAATGCAGAGAGACTTTGCCCATTCACGTCCACTAAACTCATAATGGGAAATCCCCTCCATCTTCCAAAGAATCTGATTCTAGTCCTGATGTCGGTACTATTGTAGCACAAGTCAAAACCGCCCGCCTCATCGGAGGCGGGCGGTTTTTCTACGAAATCGAGATTAGTGACCGAGAACGAGCCCGAGAATCTCTTCAAAGGCTTGCTCGAGGGTGAGTTCTTGGGATTCGCCGGTTTTGCGAACTTTGAACTCCACGATGCCTTCTTCGGCTTTTTTGCCGACGGTGACGCGAACCGGGAGCCCGATCAGGTCGGAGTCTTTGAACTTGACGCCTGCGCGCTCGTCGCGGTCGTCCAGCAACACTTCGACGCCTTGCTGTTGCAGGCGTGCGTAGAGTTGTTCCGCCACTTTGACTTGGGTCTCGTCCTTGACGTTGACCGGGATCAGATGCACTTGGAACGGTGCGATCGGCATCGGCCAGATGATGCCGTTGTCGTCGTTGGACTGTTCCAACACGGCAGACATGATTCGGGAAACACCGATGCCGTAGCACCCCATGATCATCGTCTGCGCTTTCTGGTTCTCATCGAGGTAGGTGGCGCCGACCGGCACGGAGTACTTTGTGCCAAGTTCGAAGATGTGGCCGCACTCGATGCCGCGGTAGAACTCGATCTTGCCTTCCTTACATTTCGGGCAGGTGTCGCCTTCCAGAACGTTGCGAACGTCCGCGACGCGACCCGCTGCAAAGTCGCGGCTCGGCACGACGTTTTGCAAGTGGTAGTCGCGCTCGTTTGCACCTGCGAAACCGGCCCCCGCGTTGGCGATCGCTTCGTCCACGATCACTTCCACGCCTTTGAGTCCAACCGGGCCGATGAAGCCGGTCGGTGCTCCGGTGACACGCTCGATGGTCGCATCGTCAGCAAGTTCGACCGATTTGGCATCGAACAGGCCTTTGAGTTTCAGTTCGTTGACTTCGTGGTCACCACGGACGACGACAGCGACCGTTTTGCCGTCGATGATGTAGAGCAAGGTCTTGAAGAACGAGCTTGCTTCTACACCCAGCGAGGAGACGAGTTGGTCGATCGTCTTGGTGTTCGGGGTGTGGATTTTTTCAAAAACGGGCGCATCCGCCGACGGCGCGACGCCCGCCGCCGCGTACTCAAGGTGAGCGGTGGCTTGCTCCAAGTTCGCCGCGTAGTCACAGTGCGTACACGTTGCGATGGTGTCTTCGCCGACGTCTGCCAGCACCATGAACTCGTGGTTACGGCCGGAACCGCCGATTGCCCCTGCGTTTGCTTCGACCGGGCGGAAGTTCAGACCCAGACGGGAGAAAATCGAGTTGTAGGTTTTGTACATTTGATCGTAGGTCTCGTTCAGACTTTCCCAAGAGGTGTGGAACGAGTACGCGTCCTTCATCAGGAATTCACGGCCGCGCATCAAGCCAAAGCGCGGGCGGCGCTCGTCACGGAACTTGGTTTGGATCTGGTAGACGTTGATCGGGAGTTTCTTGTAGGAGTTGATCTCATCCTTGATCAGCGCGGTGATGACTTCCTCGTGGGTCGGGCCGAGAACGAAATCGCGGTCGTGACGGTCCTTGAGGCGCACCAATTCCGGGCCGTAGTCGTCCCAGCGACCGGTGTTGTGCCAAACTTCCGCCGGTTGGAGAACGGACATCATCAACTCTTGTGCGCCGGATTTGTTCATCTCTTCACGCACGATGTTTTCGACTTTCTTGAGCACTCGCAGGCCGAGTGGCAGATATGTATACACGCCCGCTGCCAGCTGGCGAACCAGTCCGGCACGCAGCATTAATTTGTGACTGATAACTTCGGCTTCCTTCGGAACCTCTCGGAGGGTGGGAAGGATCATTCGGTTCTGACGCATATTGTGTTTCCTCCACATCTAGACATGATTCTCTATTCTACGGCATTTCATGGTAAAAGACAAACCCGGCTCATGAAGAGCCGGGTTTCTTTTTACTCAAGCGATCCGGTCAGTTCGTACCGTTTCGCCATCTCGTCAATTTCTTTTTTCAATTCGCTGACGAGAATGTCTTCCGGAATTTTGCGCACGATCTCTCCGTGTTTGAACAGCAGGCCTTCGTTGCGGGAACCGGCGATGCCGATGTCCGCTTCACGCGCCTCGCCGGGGCCGTTGACTGCACAGCCGAGGACGGCGACCTTGATCGGGGCTTTGATGTTCGACACATACTCTTCGATCTCGTTGGCAATCGCCACGAGGTCGATTTCGATACGCCCGCAGGTCGGGCAAGAGATCAGCGTGACCGCATTGGATGCCAAGCCGAACGCTTTGAGCAATTCGCGACCGACTTTGATCTCTTCGACAACGTCGGCCGACAGCGAGACGCGCATCGTGGAGCCAATGCCTTTCGCCAGCAATGCGCCGAGGCCGGCGGCGCTTTTGATGGAACCGGAGAACAGCGTGCCCGCTTCGGTGATGCCCAAGTGCAGCGGGTAGCGAAAACGCTCGGCTGCCAAGGTATACGCATCGATCGCCAGCGGCACGTCGGACGCTTTCATCGAGATGATGATGTCCTCGAAGCCAAGGTCTTCCAAGATTCCGACATGGTATTCGGCCGACTCAAGCATCCCTTGCGCTGTCGGATAGCCGTACTTGTCGAGGATGTGCTTCTCAAGCGATCCCGCATTGACGCCGATACGGATCGGAATCTTGCGCTCTTGAGCCGCTTTGACGACTTCTTGGACTTTCTCGCGCTTGCCGATGTTGCCCGGGTTGATCCGGACTTTGTCGATGCCGTTTTCAATTGCTTTGAGCGCAAGTTTGTAATCGAAATGGATATCCGCAACCAGCGGGATGTGGATTTCTTTTTTGATCAACTTGATGGCTTCAGCCGCTTCCATGTTGTTCACCGTGACGCGGACGATCTGGCAGCCCGCTTCTTCGAGACGGTGAATCTGTTCCACGGTCGCTTTGACATCGGCCGTTTTCGTCATGGTCATCGACTGCAGCACGACCGAGTCGGAACCGCCGATGGTGACATTGCCCACGTTGACCGGGCGAGTTTCAGAACGATGGTACATGGGGTACACGCTCCCGTATTTACAGTTTTTGAGCGACTTCGCGTGCTGCAATCCGCGCCCAAGCATCTGCCGACAAGATATCGTCGAGGCCGGGGTTGGTCAGCACGTCATGACGCTCCATCACAGCCGCGTTGACACGCTCAATGTCGAGGAACGAGATGCGCTCCTCCCGGAACATGCCGTTCGCCACTTCATTGGCGGCGTTCAGCACAGCCGGCATCGAGCCGCCGATGCGACCTGCATCGTAAGCGTAGCGCAGGCACGGGAAGCGGTCAAGGTCTGGTGCACGGAAATGCAGCGAGTTGGCTTCCAACAGATTCAATCGTTTATAGCTGCCCGGCAAACGGGTCGGATGCGTCAACGCATATTGGATCGGCACGCGCATGTCCGGCGCACCCATCTGCGCCATCATCGAGCCGTCCGCAAATTCCACCAAGGAATGCACGATGCTCTCCGGATGAACGATGACGTCGATTTTGTCGTACGGCATGTCGAACAACCAGTGTGCCTCGATCACTTCAAGGCCTTTGTTCATCAAAGTCGCCGAGTCGATCGTGATCTTCGCGCCCATCGCCCAGTTCGGGTGGTTCAACGCGTCCTTGACGGTGACTTGCGCCATCTCGTCACGGGTCTTGTCCCGGAACGGACCGCCAGAGGCCGTCACGATGATTCGCTCGACATCTGTCAATCGCTCCCCGTTCAAGCATTGGAAGATCGCCGAATGCTCGGAATCGACCGGAAGCAGATCGCAGCCTTTTTCCTTCGCCAGAGCTGTGACGAGGTGACCGGCTGCGACGAGCGTTTCTTTGTTGGCAAGCGCGATGTGCTTGCCTTTTTTCAACGCTTCCAAGGTTGGCAAGAGCCCCACGGCCCCGACGACAGCCGTGAGAACGAGGTCTGCCGCTTCGTGTGTCGCGACGGCGACCAGGCCTTCCTGCCCGACCATCACTTCAACAGACGAGCCGAAGCGGTCTTGAACCGCTCGTGCGCCCTCTTCTGTTGCCACGCTGACCAATTCAGGACGGAACTGTTCGATCTGTTTCAACAGCACGTCGAGGTTGTTGCCGGCCGCGATGGCGGCGACCCGGTATTGGTCCGGGTGGCTGGCGACTACGTCGAGCGTCGAGGTGCCGATGGAGCCTGTGGAGCCGAGAATTGTGATCGTACGAGACATTTCGTCACCTCTCCCACTCTTTAGGAAACTAGCAATAAGATACCATAATACGCAATCGGTGCCGTAAACAGAAAACTATCAAAACGGTCCAGCACACCGCCGTGACCGGGCAGAATCGTTCCCGAATCCTTGACGTCCAGCGCACGCTTCAATCCGGATTCCACGAAGTCTCCGAATTGACCGAACACCGACAACAGCGCCGCGAGCAACATCCACGGCCCCATCGCCAAGCCCATCACTTGCGCGAAGACCACGCCGACGACCACCGCACCTACCACGCCGCCGAGCGACCCGGAGACGGTTTTGTTCGGCGAGATGGCCGGCCACAACTTCGGGCCTTTGAACGTGCGACCGACGAAATACGCAGCCGTATCGGTCGTCCAGATCGTCAAGAGCACAAACAGAAAATACGACAGTCCCATGCGGTCGTCCACCCGAAGCAACAGCGCCGAGTGCAACGTCAGCCCGACATAAAGCGTCCCGGCAAACAGGTACGTCATGTCTTGGAACGAGAACTTGTTTTTCGAAACCACACTGATCGAAAGAAATACGAACAACGCGACCAACAACCACAGCCCGGAGACCGTATCGGTCGCCGGCATCCACAGGTCAGCAAAAGGCTGCCAGATCGAGCCGACCAACCACATCAGCGTCACGACATACCCAATCAAAGCAGGTGCGGAAAAAAGCGACCAGCCGCGCATGCGCACCAGTTCGCTAAATCCGACGACCGCCATCAACGCGATCAGCAGGGCAAACGGAAACCCGCCGTACCACACGGCACCCAGAAAAATAGCGCCTCCAATGATTCCGGTCACTACTCGTTGACCCAACATAGGAATCCCCCTACTTCAGACCACCAAATCGACGGCCGCGGCCTTGGAAGGCGCGAATCGCTTGGAAGAAATATTCTCTTGAAAAATCAGGCCAAAACACATCGGTAAACCATAATTCCGTGTACGCAGACTGCCACAGCAAAAAGTTGGACAGCCGTACTTCACCACTCGTGCGAATCATGAGGTCAGGATCGGGCAATCCACGGGTCAGCAAGCGTTCGCCCATCGCCGCGTCGTCAATCTCATCAAGGGTCAAACGCCCCTCTTGGACATCGGTTGCAAGTTGCTTGACAGCCGCAAGAATCTCGCGACGGGACCCGTAGTTCAAGGCGATATTCAAGATCATCCCTGTATTTGCTTTGGTCTTCTCTTCCGCTTCACGCACAACGCGAGACGTGTGCGACGGCAAGCCTTCCGGTTCACCGATGATCCGAATCCTGCAATTGCGCGCAATCAAGGTGTCAAGTTCCTTCGACAACCACTCTTCCGGCAGGCGCATGAGAAATTCAACTTCTTCGGTGGGGCGTTTCCAGTTCTCCGTGGAGAATGCGTACAACGTCAACACCTTGATGCCGATGTCGTCAGCCGCCAAGGAGATTTCCTTGACTTTGTTCATCCCGGCACGGTGTCCGGCGATGCGAGGCAAGCCACGGCGGCGTGCCCAACGCCCGTTGCCGTCCATGATGATCGCGACGTGGTTCGGCACGGCATCGGGTACAATTCCGTGCTCGTCCGTCTGCGGTTGCGGTTTTGAGCTAAATAGTCGCTTCAGTCGTTGCAGCATTAGGAGTCCTCCACGTGAAAAATAACCCCCTTCGATACGAAGGGGGTCCGAAGGTCTTTACACTTCCATAATCTCCGCTTCTTTGGCAGAGAGCAATTTGTCAATTTCCGCGATGGTCTTGTCCGTCACGGCTTGGACTTTGTCCTGCTCACGACGAATTTCGTCCTCAGAGACTTCCTTCTCAAGCTTCTTGAGGGAGTCGTTGACGTCGCGACGGATGTTACGAACCGCTACGCGACCGTCTTCTGCCAGACCTTTGACTTGCTTTGCAAGGTCTTTGCGGCGTTGCTCGGTCAGTTGCGGAATGGTCAAACGGATCACGTTCCCGTCGTTGGACGGGGTGATGCCGAGGTCCGACTTGGTGATCGCTTTGTCGATCGCCGCGAGGGAACCTTTGTCCCACGGTGTGATGACGAGTTGGCGCGGTTCCGGAACGGTGACGTTCGCCAATTGGTTGATCGGCATCATGCTGCCGTAGTAGTCAACTTGGACGCGATCCAGCATCGAAGCATTCGCACGGCCTGCACGGATCGTGCTGAATTCACGCTTGACGTTGGAGAGCGCTTTTTCCATACGCTCATCGAGCGATTTCATAATGTCTTGGATACTCATTGGTTGGTTCACCCCTCAACAGTTGTACCGATTTCTTCGCCGACGATGGCACGCTTGATGTTGCCTTCAACGGAGATGTTGAACACGAGGATCCGAATGTTGTTGTCCATGCAAAGCGAGATTGCGGTCGTATCCATGACTTTCAGACCTTTGTTCAACACATCCATATAGGACAGATGCTCAAATTTCTTCGCATCCGGAACTTTTTTCGGGTCTGCGTCGTAGACGCCGTCCACATCATTTTTCGCCATGAGCACAACTTCCGCCTCAATCTCTGCTGCACGCAGAGCTGCGGTCGTGTCCGTGGAGAAGAACGGGTTGCCGTTACCCGCCGCAAAAATCACAACGCGACCCTTCTCCAGGTGTCGGATTGCACGGCGTCGTATGTAAGGTTCCGCCACTTGGCGCATCTCGATGGAAGTCTGTACACGGGTACTGACCCCTGCCTTCTCGAGCGCGTCCTGCAGGGCGAGCGCGTTCAACACGGTCGCGAGCATTCCCATATAATCGGCGTTCGCACGGTCCATCCCCTGCGAGCTGCCGGACACTCCGCGCCAGATGTTACCGCCGCCGACGACGATGGCGACTTCGGCTCCGAGTTCGACGATCTCGCGGATCTGGTCCGCTACCGAGTTGATCACGGAGGCTTGGATCCCGTAACCGGCATCTCCAGACAGCGCTTCCCCGCTCAATTTGAGAACGACACGTTTGTACTTCGGTTGAAGCATTGCCCATCCTCCAATACTCTAGTTTCTACAAAGTTGTAAACTTTCCTGCTTGGGCCTTAAAAAAAGGGAACACGGAGAGTGTTCCCTGTCAGGACTAAAGCATTAGCCCTTGTTGACTTGGCTCATAACTTCTTCTACGAAGTTATCAACTTTCTTTTCGAGGCCTTCGCCCATTTCCCAACGGACGAAACGACGGATGTTGATGTTTTCACCGATGGTCGAGATTTTTTCCTTCACGATCACTTCGATGGTTTTGTCCGGGTCTTTGACGAACTGTTGCTCGAGCAGGCAGTTCTCTTTGTAGTACTTCGCAACGCGGCCTTCGACCATTTTGTCGACGATGTTTTCCGGCTTGCCTTCGTTGAGAGCTTGTGCACGGAGGATTTCTTTCTCGTGTTCAATGGTCTCAGCGGAAACTTCGTCACGGGTCAGGTAGAGCGGCTTCGCAGCTACGATGTGCATTGCGATGTCGCGAACGAAGGATTTGAAGTCTTCGTTTTTCGCTACGAAGTCGGTTTCGCAGTTGACTTCGAGCAGAACGCCGATTTTACCGCCTGCATGTATGTAGGATTCTACGACGCCCTCAGCAGCGATACGGCCGGATTTTTTCGCAGCAGCAGCCAGACCCTTTTCGCGAAGGAAGTCGATTGCTTTTTCGATATCACCGTTCGTTTCAACCAGTGCTTTTTTGCAGTCCATCATACCTGCGCCGGTACGTTCGCGCAGTTCTTTAACAAGTGCAGCAGAAATGCTCATGTCTGTCGCCTCCTTGATTACTATCATGCCCATATTGTGTATTCTGCATCATACAGATAAAAAGGGTGAACTCAGGGTTCTACAACCCTAAGGTCACCCCCAGTACCAAACGATTACGCGTTTTGTTCGCCTTGCTTGCCTTCCATGATCGCATCAGCGATCTTAGCGGTCAGCAGTTTGACAGCGCGGATTGCGTCGTCGTTGCCCGGAATCACGTAGTCGATTTCATCCGGATCGCAGTTGGTGTCGACGATTGCAACAATCGGGATACCAAGTTTGCGAGCTTCTGCAACAGCGATGCGCTCTTTGCGCGGGTCGATGATGAACAGAGCGCCCGGCAGAGACTTCATGCCTTTGATGCCGCCGAGGAACTTTTCGAGACGGTCCATTTCCTTCTTGAGAACGATTACTTCTTTCTTCGGAAGGACTTCGAAGGTGCCGTCTTGTTCCATCGTCTCGAGCAGGGTCAGACGCTCAATACGTTTTTGGATGGTGGAGAAGTTGGTCAGGGTACCGCCGAGCCAACGTTGGTTGACGAAGTACTGACCTACGCGCTCCGCTTCTTCCTTCACGGAGTCTTGCGCTTGTTTCTTGGTGCCCACGAAGAGAACCGTCTTGCCTTCTGCAGCGAGTTCACGTACAAAGTTGTACGCTTCCTCTACTTTTTTAACAGTTTTCTGCAGGTCAATGATGTAGATACCGTTACGTTCGGTGAAGATGTAGCGAGACATTTTCGGGTTCCAACGACGGGTTTGATGACCGAAGTGAACGCCTGCCTCCAGCAGTTGTTTCATGCTGATGATCGCCATAATCTTCAACCTCCTCTCAAAAAATGGTTTTTTCCTCCGTTGCCGTCCACCCTCCTCGACACTTGTCCAATCGGACAAGCACCTTCGACAAGGTCGGGCAACGTGTGTTGTGTATTCACACCGGAAGTTAATATACCATATCGTGCGCCATCTGTGCAAGACTTCCCAACAAAAAAACAACCAAGCCGCGCGTGCCGTGGCTTTGGTTGCTTTTTTATTGGCTCGGCGGCGTAGCAATCGCCTTCAACACAGCTGCCGGATCGCCCTTGAGCGGCAGGTCGTACACACCCGCTCGTATCGGGTTCGTGGACGTGTTGCGCAGATTGATCAACTGGTTGCCGTCCTCCAGCACCCCGGAGGCTTGCAATAGACGAGCCACGTCCGTCGTGCCCATACCGGGTTGGATGTAGACATGCACGGTCTGCACCGGCGACGGTTTCGCGGCCAACTCCGTCTCTTTTTGCTTCGCGCCTTCGTCATGTGCGGTTTGCAAGCGCGTCTGCAGCTCGTCCTGGGCAAGCACCACCATCCCGGCTTTCTCGGCTTCTGCTTTCCAATCGGCTGCAGCTTGCGGGGTTGCGGGGGCTGACGAACTTGCGTTCACGGGAATCAGCGCGGAGCCAACGCCAAACACAAGCGTGGCGACCACGAGACCTGCGCCAAGGCCGAACAAGAGGCTGCGGCTCTCCATCAGCGCTCCTCCTCCCGCTTCACCAAACCCAACACGAGTCGGATCTCCCCGATGCCGATGCCCGTCTCACGAGCGATCTGCGGCTCGGCAAGACCACGGTTCGCCAGTTCTACGACTTTGGTGTATTTCTCATTGACCAAAAAGCCCGGAACCTTGGGCTGTTCTGCCGCTTGAGGTTCCGTTCCGGGGACGACCGCACTGTCTGTGGTTGCAGCCGCGGCAAGGGCTGGCACAAGTGCCTGCGAAGCCACGAGTTGCTCCAACTCCTGTACGCGTTGATCCAGAGCTTGAATCACGTTCTGTTGTGCCGCCAACTGCTCTCGCGTCTCTCGTTCCAGATTGGAAAACGAGTCGAGGATGCGGCCGTTCTCCCGCTCCAGTTCGTTCATAAACTCATCGAACGTATTCTTCAACTCTTGATCGACGGCTGAAGAAGGAAGCGTTGCGGCGGGAACGACAGAAGACCCGGCGGAGGTGGACTTCGCACGGGTCAAGGCGAACAGAACGATGACGACACCAACTAAAGCGACGTAGAGATACAATTGGTTCATCGAACGTCCTTCCTTACATTTTAATGTCCAAGCGGTGTCCCTTGAAGGGATGCGGAGCTTGGGCGGACTCCGGTTCTCCGGCAGAAGCTCGCCTGCCCTTGCGTGGGTCGGGTCCCGGCCCCTTCTGTCGGTCGCGCCATTGGGCGCGGTCTTTGTCTTCCGCTTCGCCCACCGTTTGATCGTTCACAATCGTCTGCTGGGTTAACTGCTCTCCGTCCATCGCATTTTGCAACGAAGCTTGATTCTGTTGAATCTGCTGGTTGCGACTGTTGTCGAGGGTACGGGGCAACGCGACTTGCAACTCCACGGCTTTCAAAGACATGACGACTCTCCCCCTTCAGGGTGTTGCGCCTGACTAGAAACGCGAAGATGTGATCTCGCCGTCCGAGATGCCGTAGACAACCGGACCGCGTTGCGGGTCGCGCAGGTAGGTGACCTGTTGGCCCAACGTGAGTTTCACCCCGGCGTACGCTACATCCGTGACAAAGACTTTGGCGTTGCGCGTATCGAGCAAGATCACTTCGATCTCTGAGCGGCGATACATCAACTCTTCCTCTTCATGCTGGTAGTGTTCGTAGGTATGGGTGAGGTTCTGACGTAGAGCTTCTTTTTCCGGCGGAAGTTGGTTGCCCACTCCTGCCATGTTGTCAAGAAGTGCGAGCGCTTTCTTGGTTTTGTCCACATGCAAGTAGAGTTCTTTTAATCGAACTTGCAACTCTTGCATCTCGGTGCGCAGATGTGGATGCACCCCGACTTCGATCTCCGTCGGTGTCGCCATCGGTGAACCGAGTGTTCTCGTGCGTACTTCTTCCCCTGCACGCACCAAACCACCGACGATAACCGATTTTTGCGCTTCCATCAACACGTGGCGTCCTGCCGAGATGTGACAATGCATGATCGAGTCACGGACGATGACATCAAGGCCCGCCTCCACGTTCGCCCCTTGCATGAAGCGTGAACGCACCGTGCCAGATGCTTTGATCAAGCCCTTGCTTCGCATCTGCACACCGCCTCGGATGAGGATGTCTCCCCCCGCTTCCAAGATCGCCCCATCGACAAATCCAGCAACTTCGATATCCCCTGCTGCGACGATCTTAAAGCCCGGCAACACGCTGCCGTTGACTTTAACATTGCCCAAAAAGTCGATGTTTCCGACGGAGAAGTCTACATCGCCTTTGACTTCGAACACGTTAAACACGTTGATCTTGCTCTCGCGCGGGTTGTAGGATACATGACCGTCTGCATCGGCCAACAAATTGAGGGTGTCTTCGGAGATGGTGGTGTTCTTGCCCGCCGGGAGACGTACGTCTCGACCCGGTTTTGCCATCAGAGCTGCTCCACCTACCCCAACCCCTTGAATGCCTTCGGTAGCCGGTGTCTTTCTCGCCAAGAGCTGGCCTTTGAGAACCGTATTGACGACCCCAAGGTTGTAAAAGTCGACTCGACCGTCCTCCAACATACGCGGGCTCTGCTCGGACTCGTTGTTGATCATGATCTCGATCGAAGCATTCTCGCCGTTGATCGGCTCCTTGCCCATCGCGATCTTGGTCTTGCCTCCGATATAAGCACGCGGATTCATAACAAGTTGCTGACACGAGACCATGTCTACACCATAGGAGACACCGTTCTGCCGCAAATGATCCACCAGACAATCATAGTTCAGTGCCGGTAGTTCCTGTTCTTCCAACAGGGTTTCGCTCAAACTCAAAGAGGCGGCCAACCCGCCCTGATCAATGGTTACCTTCGAGTTCTTTGCCCACCAACTCATCTCTTCTTGTCTAGTCGCCATCGTAACACCCCCTGATCGATCCCCAGACTCACGCTCTCAGTTCTTTTTTTCTGCGGCTCAAGGCGCCCCGTAAACGGTAGATCGCCTTGGTGTGCAGTTGAGACACCCGTGAAGAGGACAACTCCAATATCTCTGCAATTTCTTTGAAAGTAAACTCTTCATAGTAGTGCAACGTGACCACAAGTCGTTCCTTTTCAGGCAATCGATCCAACACACCGGTCAAGATCGCTTGAACATCTGCACGTTCCAACTCGACATGAGGTTGGAGAGCGTTGCTGTCTACAATCGTATCTGCGACCTTTAGGTCACTGCCCGGATCGTCGTTTGAAAGCATACCGTCAAGCGACACCAAAGGCGACACCGAGAGCTCGTACAACACATTTTGAAATTCCGCGACACTCACGCCTAAGCGCTCTGCGATCTCCTCGTCCTTGGCCGATCGGAGATTGCGATGCTCCAACTCAGCATAAGCCGATTCAATCTCCTTCGCCTTGGCACGAAGCGAACGCGGAACCCAATCCAGACTGCGGAGGCCGTCCAAAACGGCCCCGCGAATCCGATGGGTGGCAAATGTCTGGAATTCATATCCACGAGCTGGATCAAATCGTGTAACGGCATCAAGGAGACCGAGCGTTCCCATCCCAATGAGGTCGTCCGTGTTGATAGGACCGTTCCAATGACTTGTCATTTTACGAACTACTTTGTGTACCAGTGGAAGATGCGCCAGAACCAGAGCATCCCGCGACTGCTTGTCTCGATGTTGGCCGTATTGGGTCCACAGGTCCGTCTGCTCTTTGAACGAATGATTCAGCTCCTGCATCTCCACTCACCACCTTCTACTAATCGTCGAGATGACGCAACGCTTCTGCCAATTTCTCCGGGTCGATCTCCTCGAACTTGTCCTTCGAGGATGCTGCATTCGGATTCCAAGGCACGAAATCGGCGGAAAGGCCTTCATCGTCCTCCGCTTCAGCACCCGAAGTTGACTTCGTTCCTTTTTTGGATGGATGTTCCGGGAGCAACAAATCCAGATGCTTCCCGATGAACTCATCCTGTTTCTGTTCCTTGGAAACAAGAAACGTTTGCAAAGCAAGCCGTATGATATAGCCTAGGAAAAAAGCACCAAAAAGTCCGACGGCCCCGCGCAAGACACTTGTCATCACGGTGTTTCCCGCCATGAGACTCAATCCGCCTGTGAAGAAAAACCCCACAACGCCAAACGCGACCGCAAGTCCAAGTTCTGCTTGCTTCTGTTTGTTGGTATTCATTACAGTGTGCTGACTCCTTGCTTAGCCGTACGAATAACCAGAGAACCGTCTGCGGAAAATAACTCGATCGTGCGACCACAATTTCCACCCGTATCCTCTGCCACGACTGGAATCGTGTTCAGGCGAAGCGCCTCTTTGACCGCTTCGACGTTGCGCGGACCGATGCGCATCAGATCGCTCTGTCCGGCGAACGTGAACATCTGCGCGCCACCCGCGAGTTTTGCGGACAAGCGGCGTCTGTTCGCCCCTTTTTTCTCCATCATTTCGATCAGGAGGGGCACGGCGGTGTTGGCATACTTGGCACGATTCGTCTCATTGGCATTGGCTGAGGTCGGAAGCATGATGTGCGCCAGCCCCGTGACCTTGGTCTGGGAATCGTACAAAGCGATCCCCACACAAGATCCAAGTCCGGTCGTTCGCAACGAATCCTCCCCATCCGCCACGTTCAAGTCGGCCATCCCCACTCTGATTACAGTCATTGGAGTTCCACCCCTAATGACTCGAACAGAATCGACACAGAACCCGGGTCAGGCAACATGAAGAAGTGGCCTTCGATGTTGCGCTCCCCTTGAACAAATTCCGTGTCCACAAGCAGGGCAAAATCGGCGCCGAGTTGAACCAACCCGATGCTCAAAATTGCGCCCGCCATGTCAACGGCAATCGCCGGCGGTGTCGGGGACATTTCTTTTTTCGTGAAATCCGCAAGAGACGAAAGATAGGAACCTGCGAGGATGTTGCCGATCTCTTGCAAAGCGGAGATCTCCATCTCAGAAAACTCATCCGGTTCTGCGGAGCCCATGTTGCCGATCAGATCGGTGACCAGGCGTTTCGCACTCTCGACTTGCAGCAGGAAAAAGATACTGCCCGGAATGTCCCCCTCAACGCGTAGGAAGATCCCGATGACAAACTTCTCAGAGCCGCCGACAATCTCGGAGATCTCTTCGAATCCGACAACGGAGACGCGCGGTACGTTCATTTGAATCTCCGAGCCAAGCAACTTGGAGAGTGCCGTAGCCGCATGTCCTGCGCCAATGTTTCCGACTTCGCGCAGGACGCTCAGTTGAAATTCGCCTAAGTTACGAATTTCTTCGCTCATGTCGACTACCTCTCCATCGAGGACATCGCTTGAATCTCTTCGTTGCTCAGGACTTTATCCAAGTTCAGCATGATCAGCAGACGATCAGACAGTTTCGCCACACCGCGCAGATACGCTTTGTTGATACCGCCAACAACCGCCGGGGGCTGCTCGATTTTGTTTACCGGAATGTCGATGACATCGTTCGCCGCATCTACGATCAAGCCCACTTCCATGTCATCAACCGCAACGATGATGATACGAGTGGTGTCGGTGTAGTTCTCTTCGCCGAGATCAAAACGGGATTTCAGGTCGATGACCGGAGTCACGATCCCACGCAGGTTGATGACGCCCTTGACGAACTCCGGGGTGCGCGGAACGCGGGTGATTTTTTGCATATGTTCGATCGAGCGAACTTGGTTAACTTCCACACCGTACTCTTCATCTTCCAAACGGAAGACGATTACCTTGACTTCTTCTACGATATCTTTGTGCTCCAACATGCCAATTCCCCCTCCTCAAAATAACTCCCAACGATTATTGAATCAGTGCGTTGCAGTCCATGATCAGCGCCACTTGGCCGTCGCCGAGGATCGTAGCACCCGAGATGGCGAACACACCGCCGGTCAGGTACTTGCCAAGCGATTTGAGGACCACTTCCTGTTGCCCGATAAAGGCATCCACAACGAGAGCGGCCATCTTGTCACCCTTGCGGACGATGACAACGTTCTCTTCTTCGAGCCCAAGCGGCTCCGGACGCGGAATGGAGAAGAGGTCTTCGAGAGACAGCAGCGGAACGACGCGTCCGCGGAAGTCGATCACAGCTTGTTTGTGAACACGCTTGATGTCAGCTTTGTTGATAATCGCCGTCTCGATGATCGAGCTGAGCGGAATCGCATATTTCTCATCGGAAATCTGTACGAGCATCGCTTGAATGATCGACAGGGTCAGCGGCAATTGAATGCTGAACTTGGTGCCTTTGCCCGGTGTAGACTGCACCAGGACGCGACCGCCAAGTGATTCAATCTTGGTCTTGACGACATCGAGACCGACACCGCGACCGGACACGTCCGAAATTTTCTCTGCCGTGGAGAAGCCGGAATGGAACAGCAGATCGTACACTTGTTGGTCTGTCATGCTCTCAGCGGCGAACTGGTCGACAATGCCCTTTTCGATCGCTTTCTTCAAGACGCCGTTGCGGTTGATGCCGTTGCCATCATCCGTAATTTCGATGAAGACATGGTTGCCGGAGTGGAAAGCCACCAGTTCGACGAGGCCGGTTTCGTCCTTGCCATTCGCGCGGCGAGTTTCCGGGTTCTCAAGACCATGGTCGAGCGAGTTGCGTAGCAAGTGAACCAGCGGATCGCCGATTTCGTCGATAACCGTGCGGTCGAGTTCAGTTTCTTGACCACGAACGACGAAATTGACTTTCTTATTCAGGTCGCGCGCTAGGTCGCGAACCATGCGCGGGAAGCGGTTGAAGACGGTCTCAACCGGAACCATGCGGATCGTCATGACGATGTTCTGCAAGTCGGTGGAGATACGGCTCATGTGCTCGACCGTTTCATACAAGCTTTGGTTGCCCAGTTCACGAGCGATCTGTTCGAGGCGAGTACGGTCGATAACCAACTCCGAGAACAAGTTGATCAGGACGTCGAGACGCTCGATGTCAACGCGAACCGACTTGCCAAGTTGCGGCTTCTTGATGTCCTGCGCCGCTGCTTTCGGAGCTTCTGCAACCGGAGCTGCCACAACAGCCGCTGCAGCCGTTTGTTGGACCGCTTCGACGATCGGTTCCATTTGGCTCGCCACTTGTTGAGCGACCGAGTCAGCCGGAGACTGATGTACGTCGATGGCCGTGACTTCCACCGTTGCAACTTCCGAGACGTTCAAACCCGTTTTACGGACTTTTTCGATATCTTCTTGTGTGACAAGGACGAGCATGAATTCATTCTCGAACTTCTCTTCTTCAAGATCTTCGACGCGCGGCTCTGACTTGATGATCTCGCCGACACGCTCGTAGGCGTCAAACACCATGTAGGCACGTGCTGCGCGCATGACGCATTTTTCTTCGAGGCGAACGATGATCTTGTACCCGTTAAAGCCCTTCTCCTTCGATTGCTGGAGAATGGTCGATTCGTACTCGTTGAGGTCAACATCGTCTGCTTGCGGGGCCGGAGCTGAATCAGTGGAAACAGCGGTGGGAGTGCTTGCAGCCGCGACCGGAGCCGGTTTGCCGGATGCAATCGCTTTGAGTTGTTCCACGAGGGAGTCAACGTTGACACCTGCATCTGTGCCGGTTTCGATGATTTGGTTAAGTTGGGTTTCCAAAACGTCAACACAGCTGAACAGCACGTCCATGACGATCTGCGTAACGGCGAGTTTGCCGTTGCGCATCAGATCCAGACCGTTCTCCATATCGTGCGTCAGGTGCGCCATCTTCTCAAACCCCATCGTAGCCGCCATCCCTTTCAGCGTGTGAGCCGAACGGAAAATGACATTGACGATGTCGAGGGATTGCGGGTTTTGCTCTAAAGCCAGCAGGTTCTCGTTAATCGCCTGCAAATGCTCTTTTGACTCTTCAATGAACATATCCAAATATTGATTCATGTCCATGTCTGACACCTCCTAGCAATTCCAAGGCTTCGTGAGTTCGTCCGCGATGCGGTCCAACGGGGCGATGATGTCAACGCAACCCTTGGCGATCGCCGTGCGCGGCATTCCAAAAACAACGCATGATTCCTGTGCTTCCGCGATCGTGCGACCGCCTTGGTCTTTGATTTTCACCATGCCGTTTGCGCCATCTCCGCCCATTCCCGTCAGGATCGCAGCTCGTACTCGAACACCGCGAAGCTCTGCCAGCGAGTCATACATGATGTCAACAGCGGGACGATGACCGCTAACCGGCGGTTCTTGATTCAAACGAATGACATAAGTGCCGGGCGACTTTTCCATGATACGCATGTGGTAATCGCCCGGAGCGATATACACATGACCCTCTTCCAATACTTGTCCGTCGTGCGCTTCATGGACACTGACGAGACAGAGATGGTCGAGGCGTTGTGCTAATGATCGGGTAAAGCCCGCCGGCATGTGTTGAACTACCACGACGGCGGCCGGCAGAGACGCCGGCAGATGTGAGAGAACCATCTGCAAAGCACGCGGCCCGCCAGTGGACGTACCGATTGCCAGAATCTCCTCGACGCGCTTGGCCGTTCTCATTGGCTTTGGCGGTGCGGGAGTTGGCTTCGGTTGCGGTCTAAAGTACTTCGTGCTCTGAACGACTTGTTCCTTTTTTGCCGCTGCCTTAATTTTATGAATCAGATCCTGACCGACCTTCGCCAAATCAAGCGAGATCGACCCGGATGGTTTTCCCACAAAATCGAACGCGCCCAATTCCAAGGCTTTGATCGTCGCATCTGCACCTTCTTGGGTGAGGGAGGAAAGCATGATGGTCGGCAGTTTGAACTTGCGCCAGATCATCGGCAATGCTTCCAGCCCGTTGAGCACCGGCATCTCAATATCAAGCGTCAAGACATCCGGTTTCAAGTGCGGGATCAATTCGAGCGCTTCCTGACCGTTCTTAGCTGTTCCTACTACGATGATTTCAGGGTCCGACTTGAGAATGTCGCTGATGATGCGACGCATAAGTGCTGAATCGTCACAGACGAGAACTTGAATCGGCTTCATCCCGGTCATTCATCCTTTGGTTCGAAATTTATCGAAACAGTCGTACCATTCGATGTAAAAACTGTTTCATCCCCTTGGGAGGTGCATCCAGTGCCGCTTCTCCGTGGAGCTGCGCTTGAATCAATTGTTTCAGACTTCGGGATGCCGTGGTATCCGGGTGCGCGATGAAAAAGGGCACTTGTTGTTTGACCGATTTGGTCACGTTCGGATCATCCGGAAGGATGCCCAGCATCGGAATCTTGAGATTCAGGAAGCGCTCGGCCACGAGGCTGATCTTGTCTGCCGCTTCCCGACCTTCTCCGGCCGTCTGCGCTCGATTGACCAACAATCTCATGTTGGCGTCCGGATCGCGGTTGACGACCATCTTGATCAGCGCGTACGCATCGGTGATCGATGTCGGTTCCGGCGTCAGGACGACGTAAATCTCGTCGGCCGCCAAAATCAACCGCAGGGATTGTGCATTCAACCCTGCCCCCGTGTCGATCAGCACATAGTCTGCGTATCCCTGCAACAGGCCTAACTGTTCAACCAGATAATCGAATTGCTCCGGTTGCAGGTCAAGTAAGTCTTGAAATCCGGAGCCGCCGGCGATGAACTTGATATCCATCGGACCCGTCTCCAAGATGTCCCACAAGGTGGCTTGCTTGCGGATCAATTCGGCCAAGGTAAGTTTGGGCTTAACCCCCATCAGCACATCGATGTTGGCAAACCCGACGTCCGCATCGAGGATGACGACTTTCTTCCCCTGTTCCGCCAATGCAAGCGCGTAGTTCAGAGTGAAGTTCGACTTGCCGACGCCTCCCTTGCCGCTGGAGATCGTGATCACCCGCGTGTTACGACCGGACGAATCGCGGTTGGCTTGAGCGACCATCGTACGCAAACGCTGTGCCTGATCATGCATCGGACTTCTCTCCCACCAACAGACTTGCTACTTTCTGGACAGATGCAAGTTCGATGTCATCCGGTACCGTCTGACCTGTGGTCAGGTAGGAAAGCGAGATACCGTGGCGAGCGACCAAGTTGTAGATGGAGCCGTAACTTGTGGTTTCGTCCGCCTTTGTGAACAGGAACTTCTGAATCGGCACCTGATCAAAATTCTCCACGATGTCCGATAGATCGGACGACTTGGACGTCAGGGCCAGCACCAAGAAAGTCTCATCCGGAGAGAGCGCCTGAAGAAACGGGTTCAACTCTCGCACGTTCAGCCGGTTGTGGTAGTTTCGACCCGCCGTATCTACGAGAATCAAGTCATAGTCGGCGAATCTCTCCATGGCGCGTTGCACGTCGTCGGGTGAGTAGCAGACTTCCAACGGAACGTTCAAGATCGTGGCATAAGTGCGCAATTGCTCCACTGCTGCGATCCGGTACGTATCCGTGGTGATCAGTCCAACTCGCCTGCCGTACGTCAACACTTGCCCGGCCGCAAGCTTCGCAATCGTTGTGGTTTTGCCGACACCGGTCGGTCCCATGAACGAAGCGACACGGGTAGTTGGAGCGATCGGCGACGGTTCACCGGCTTTCTCCAACTCCTTACGTATTAATTTTGTCAAAATACCTCGAAATTCCTGCTCACTGATGTCCTGAACTTCCTGAAACTCGCGAATTCCTCGTTCAATCAGCTCATCAACCAGTTCTTCTTCGACATTATTTGCCAAAAGTTGTTTGCGAACGCGGGAAACGGACTCAGGCAACATCTTGGTGTCGTTGGCGTTGATGAGACTGCGGATCAATTTTCGCAAGTCTTGAACTTCCTTGAGCACCTGTGTGTCGTCTTCCTTCTCGGAAGTCATGACCACAGTCGAGGCAGGAGCCGGCGGCGGAGCAGACACGGCGGCTTGAAACGCCGCCACAGCCGCAACAGGCTCCGGCACCTCCTGGGGAACAAAAGGTGCAGAGGGCTCCAATGTCGCGGTTGCTCCACCGGATTGCGGGCGAGTCTGTTGCTGATAAGCCCCCATCGCAAAGTTTCGCGGCATGGTCGCAGCTGCCGGACGTTCCTCCGTTTTTTCCTCGTTGGCCGCCGCCACCACTTCGATTTGTGTCTTGCTGAACAGACCGAGAAACCCTCGACTTTGAATCTTCTTGGTCGAGAGAATCACCGCGTCCTTGCCGAGGTCTTCGCGGATCATCGCGACAGCTTCCGGCATTTCCTTGACCACATAGCGTTTGACGAGCATTACAGGTTCACCACCCCTCCGCTTTGAACATCAACGGTCGTATCGAGTTCATTAAAGGAAAGCACCGCCACGTCCGGCAAGACGCGCTCAATCAGTTTGCGCACATGCATGCGGGTATTCGGCGAGGTGAGCAGGAGCGGCGGATGTCCAAGGTTCGTCACCACCTGCACCTGTTCGGCCAACTTCTGATAGATCTGTTGAGAAACGCGCGGATCGAGCGCCAAGTACGTACCTTGGTCCGAACCTTGGATGTTGTCGAGCAACAGTTTCTCCACATTCGGGCTCAGCGTGATCACTTTGAGCGGACCGCCGCCGGCTTTGTATTGATTCGTAATCTGACGTGAAAGCGCTTGGCGGACATACTCGGTCAAAATGTCTGTATCCTTGGTATACCCAACATAGTCGGCCAAAGCCTCCAGAATTGTGACGAGGTCACGGATGGAAACTTTTTCACGCAACAGATTGATAAGTACTTTTTGCACTTCACCGATCGACATCTGGTTCGGTACAACCTCATCAACCAACGCCGGGTAGGTTTCACGCAGCGAATCGATGAGCTGCTTGGTCTCTTGGCGTCCCAGCAGTTCGCTGGCATGTTTGCGGAGGACTTCTGTAAGGTGCGTGGCCACGACAGACGGCGGATCAACCACGGTGTAGCCGGAGAACTCCGCCTGTTCGCGCATGTTGTCCGCAACCCAGAGCGCCGGTAAACCGAACGCAGGTTCCTTGGTCGGAATCCCGACGATGTTCTCATCGTCGAAGCCCGGACTCATCGCGAGGTAGTGGTCAAGCAGCAGTTCGCCGCGTGCAACCTCGTTACCCTTGATCTTGATCACATACTCGTTCGGACGCAGTTGGATGTTGTCACGGATGCGAATCACCGGCACAACCAATCCCATCTCCATCGCGAACTGGCGACGGATCATGATGACGCGGTCGAGCAAGTCGCCGCCTTGGTTGACGTCAGCTAACGGAATCAGCGCATACCCAAACTCGAATTCGATTGGATCAACTTGGATCAACGAGATGACGCTTTCCGGACTGCGTACCTCTTCGTTTTTGTTCTCCTCGACTTGTTCAAGTTCTCGGATGGTTTCCAATTTCATGGAGCGCTGCATTTGGAAGCCGCCGTATGCGATCAATCCGGCAACCGGCCAAGTCTTGAGGACGCCGATCGGAGTGAACACGCCCATCATGGCAATGACGCCCCCGACGATGAAGAGCATTTTCGGGTACGCGAGCAACTGCTTGGAGATGTCGTCGGACAAGTTATTGTCGGAAGCGGCTCGAGTCACGACGAGACCGGTTGCCGTCGAAATCAACAGCGCCGGAATCTGCGAGACAAGACCATCACCGACCGAGAGGATCGTGTAATTCTGCATCGCTTGTGTCGCAGATTCACCACGCATCGCCACGCCGATGACAAAACCGGCGATGATGTTGATCGCTACGATAATCATCCCGGCGATGGCGTCCCCTTTGACAAACTTCGAGGCACCATCCATTGCTCCGTAGAAGTCGGCTTCGCGTGCAATCTTCGTACGTTTCTCTCGTGCTTCTTTTTCATTCAACAGACCTGCGTTCAAGTCCGCATCGATGGAGATCTGCTTACCCGGCATCGCGTCCAAGGTGAAGCGGGCCGCAACTTCCGCCACGCGCTCCGAACCTTTGGTAATAACGATAAATTGGATAATGACGAGAATAAGGAACACGATAAAACCGACGACCGCGTTCCCACCGATAACGAATGTCCCGAAGGTGTGGATGACATCCCCCGCTTCTCCGGAGGAGAGGATCGAGCGCGTCGACGACACGTTCAGAGCCAATCGAAACAGCGTAGTCAAGAGCAACAAGGACGGGAAGATCGCAAAATCAAGCGGTTCCTTGGTATTCATCGCCACGAGCAAAATCGTCAAGGCGATGCTCAAGTTGATGATCAACAAAAAGTCCAGCAAAAAAGTAGGCATAGGGATGACCATCATGACGACAATTCCGATGACAGCCCCGATTACACCTAAGTCCTTGAGTTTCAACTCCGGTCCCTCCTACCTACACCTTGCCTTTTAGTCTGTATACATACGCGAGCACTTCGGCAACCGCTTGGAACAGTTCTCCCGGGACGGCATCCCCGATCTCGACCGTTCTGTAGAGCGTTTGCGCCAGTGGGCGGTTTTCGACGCAGATCACGTTGTTGTCGCGGGCGACTTTTTTGATCCGTTGGGCGGTTTCATCGACACCTTTGGCGATCACCTGCGGAGATTCCATGTTATTCGGGTCATATTTGAGAGCGATCGCAAAGTGCGTCGGGTTGGTAATGACCACATCGGCCTTCGGAACGTCGGCCATCATGCGACGCATCGCCATGGCACGCTGGCGCTCTTTGATCTTGCCCTTGACTTCCGGGCTCCCCTCCTGCTGCTTGTACTCTTCTTTGATTTCTTGCTTGGACATCTTGAGTCCGCGTTCGAAATCGAAGCGTTGGTAGAGCAGATCGGCGACCGCGAGTGCCAACATCGCAAAGCCGACTTTCCAGAAGATTCCGTAGACCAGAGAGCTGACGACAGTGAGCATATCTACCACGCCCATATCCCCCAGCTGTGAAACCCGTTGCCAATCACCCATCAATTCGCTGTAAACGATGAATCCGATAACAGCCATTTTTAAAATCGATTTCAAAAGCTCGACGAACGTGCGCGCCGAGAAGATGCGTTTGAACCCCTCGATCGGGTTGATCTTGTTGAAGTCAGGCATCAGAGGCTTCAACGTAAACAGTGTTCCCACTTGTAGATAAGAAGTGAAAGCACCGATGACCATCACAACGCCGGCAATCGGCAAGATGAGCTTGGCCAAGAGTAGCAGCATTTGCAAAAATAACGGAATGACCGATTGATCAGTAATTTGCGTGTACAACCCGGTGGTGAGATTCAATTGGAACATGTGCGTCAACTGGTCGATGTAGTACCCGGACAGCAGTTTGAGCGTGAAGAGACCACTGAGAAGGACAGCCGCTTGTCCAAATTCCTGACTGCGGGCGACTTGCCCCTTTTTTCTGGCATCTCCGCGTTTTTTGGAGGTTGGCTTCTCAGTCTTCTCGCCCGAGAAAAACTGGAGATTCAGACGAATCATGTGTGGTGTTACCCTCCCAGCACCCGCAAGATAGTGTCCATCTGATCAAACATCGTATGGAACATCCCACGGAGAAGGTAGACAAACGCCGGCAACGTGAAGATGATCATCAAACCGCCAACGATGGTCTTAACCGACATCCCGAGAGCGAAAACGTTCATCTGCGGCACGGCTTTGGAGAGCATCGCAAACCCGAAATCGACTAGGAAAAGCGCTGCGACAACCGGGATGGCGATTTTCAGCCCCAACAAGAACATCGCCGAGAACGTCTGCATCAACACGGACATCAGGTTGTCCGTGATTTGAAACGCGCCGATGGGCACGAAGTTATAGCTTTGCAGCATGGCGGCAATCAGTCCATGATGACCGTCCAGACCCAAAAACAGCAAAAACGCGAGTGCATACTTAAATTGACCTGTCAACGGTGCCGAAGCTCCCGACATCGGGTCAAAAACGTTTGCCATCGCGAAGCCGATCTGAAGGTCGATGAACATCCCACCCACCTGCACGGCTGCGAAGATCATCGCCGCTGTCAATCCTAGCGTCAGTCCCACCATCAGTTCTTTCAGCAAGACCAGCACCAAGTCGGCAAACGAGGCTCCCAAGTAGAGGGCCCCCATCTTCGTATCAGCGACGGCAGGAGTTACGATGATTGTCAACAAAAAAGCCAGCCCCGTTTTCGCGGCCGCCGGGACGTTCCGGGTTCCGAAAAACGGCGTCAGGAAAAAGAAGCTGGACATGCGAACGAGTACCAAGAGGAATACCTGTGAATACTGCAGTGCGACATCTAACATCCGACATCGCCCCTATCGAATAAACGAGCTTAAGTTGCCAAGGATTCCACGTGTAAAATCCAAGGTCAGCGACAGCATCCACGGACCGAAAATCAACATGGCCGCAAAAACGGCGATCAACTTCGGAATGAATTGCAACGACTGTTCTTGAATTTGTGTGGTGGCTTGAAACACGCTGACAATCAACCCGACCAAAAGGCCGACCCCAAGCAATGGCGCACAGATCTTGAGCATCGTCCAGATGGCGTTTTGACCGAGCGAGAGGACAAAATCACTGCTCACGCGTAACACCCTTCCCAAAACCTTATTGATAACCGGCTAACAGGGACTTGACGACGAGATACCAACCGTCAACCATGATAAACAACAAAACCTTGAACGGCATGGAGATCATCACTGGCGGTAGCATCATCATCCCCATGGACATCAACACACTCGCAACGACCATGTCGATGATCAAAAACGGGATGAAGATCATGAAGCCAAGCTCAAATGCAGTCTTCAGTTCGCTGATGACATAGGACGGAACCAGCGTGGAGAGCGGAATCGCCTCGACGGAGTCCGGCAGTGCCTGCTTGCGGTAATCCAAGAACAACTGCAAGTCCTGCGGGCGGGTCTGGTTGGCCATAAAATGCTTCAGCGGAATCTCAGCTTTTGTAAGGGCCTGAGTTTGTGTGAGTTGACCATTCAAATACGGTTGAAGCGCTTGGTCATTGATTTGGTTGAAAGTCGGATACATGACAAACAGCGTCATGAACAAAGCCAATCCGACCAAAACCTGTGTCGGCGGCATCTGTTGCAACGCCAAAGCGTTGCGCACAAATCCCAACACGACGACGATACGCGTAAAGCAGGTCATCAATACCAAGATGGACGGCGCCAAGGAAAGCACCGTCAAGATGGTGATGATCTGCAGAGAAGTTGCAACAGATTCGGGGTTGTCCGAAGTCGAAACTCCGATATTCACCCCTGGGATGACCGTCCCTTCGGCAAGCGCCGGATGGGCCCACATCAGGCTCAGCAGCATGACGACGAAGAGAAAGAGCATTCTCAAGTTTTTCATTTGGATGGATCCTGCCAATCGTCGACCGTCTGTTGACGCCTTTCCTTCAAGTTGTTCAGCTTCTCACGCAGAGCAGCGTCAAACGGCAATTCTTCTACTTGGATCTCTTCCGCCTGGGCTTTCGCTTTGGGGCGCAGGCGGTTGATCCAGTCTTGCATACCGGAAACGGGACGTACGATCGGCTGTTGGACATTCTCCCGCAGGCGCTCAATCAATTCCGCATCCGTTACGGTATCAAGCAGTGTAATCGTATCCCCCACCCCGAGCAGATACACCTTGTCCCCTACTGAGACCAGGTGTACCGAACGATCCTTGCCAAGCGCTTGAGCGCCGAGCGATTGGAACACTTGGTTGCGAGAGAGATTCGTCCTCTGCGAAAGGAATCGAATCAAGAAATAGATGATGGCAATTATGATTCCTAAGGCGAAGACCAGTTGCAACAACGACCATAGGAGCGAACCATCGCCGGTGGCAGTTGGCGGAACCGTCTGAGTGGAACCGTTTTGCTTGTCCTGAATCGCTTTTGTGACGTTTTCGCCAACCGCCAACACATGAGGTGGGGAGGAGAACCAGAAGACACTCAGTGCAACAGACCAAGTGGTAATAGTACGAGTGATCGTCGGTCGCATGACCCCACCCTTTCTAAAATGTTGACGTTCAGGGAACGTTTAGCCCAAAGTTTTCTTGATCGCTTCGATAACGCGATCTGCTTGGAACGGCTTGACGATGAAGTCTTTCGCACCCGCTTGGATTGCGTCGATAACCATCGCTTGTTGACCCATTGCGGAGCACATGATAACGCGTGCGTTTACATCGAAAGCACGGATTTCCTTCAGCGCGTGAATACCGTCCATTTCCGGCATCGTGATGTCCATGGTGACAAGGTCCGGACGCAGTTCTTTGTATTTTTCAACAGCTTGTGCGCCGTCTTGTGCCTCGCCCACTACGTTATAGCCATTGCGGGTGAGAATTTCCTTAATCATCATTCGCATAAATGCCGCATCGTCAACGATCAAGATTTTGTGAGACATTGTTTGGTTCCCCCTAGTCTAATTACTGTAATTTGCGAACTCGTTCGGCCGGACTGATAATGTCCGTTACCCGTACACCAAAGTTTTCGTCAATGACCACGACTTCTCCTTTGGCGACCAACTTGTTGTTGACCATGATATCAACCGGGTCCCCCGCCAATTTATCCAATTGTACGATGGAACCGGGCACGAGTTCCAAAATGTCGCGGATTAATTTCTTCGTACGTCCTAACTCAACAGTAATCGAAAGCGGGATATCTAGCAAGAGGTCAAGATTCCCTTGTCCACCAGTAATGTCGGACGCATCGAAAGAAGAAAATTGAGCCGGTTGTACATTGACATTTTGTTGAATGGGACGCGGTTGGTTTCCAGTGGCTTGAGCAGCCGGGTCCCCATAGCCCGGGTACCCTTGTGGCGGATATGGCTGCGGGTACGGAGGGTACGCATATTGCGGCGGGTATTGCTGCGGCGGATACGGTGGGTAGCCCGCCGGCGGTTGTTGCTCTGCGTACATCGGTTGCGGCGGATACTGCTGTTGCGGCGGCGGGTAGTGCCCCGGCGCACCTGCAGCAGCAACAGGAGCCTCATACATCGGCTGCGCGACCGGTTGCGAAGGTTGAGCCATCGGTTGTACAGGTGCCGCGGTCGCGACCGGAGTCGGTTCCGGCATCGCTTGGGCAGGTGTCGGAGCGGGTTCCGGCTCCGCACTGTCGCCCATGCCGCCCGTCAACTTCGAGATCATGTCTTTCGCAAATGACACCGGAACCAATTGCATGATGTGCGAGTCAATCAGCGTACCGATAATCAGACGGAAGGAAATCTTGATCAGCACTTCGTCATCCGGGAACAGGCTAGCCGACTGCTTGTTATCAAAGTCCATCACGTCCACAATCGGCGGGGTGATGTTGACCATCATATTGAAGATCGTGGACATTGAGGTCGAAGCGGAACCCATCATCTGGTTCATGGCTTCGGCAACAGCTGACAAGTGGAGTTCGTTGAGCTCAGACGGAGCTGTCGTCCCGTCGCCCCCCATCATCAGGTCCGCGATGATTTGCGCATCCTCCACGCGAATCGCAAGGACGTTTGCACCGATAAATCCGTCCGTATATTCCACCTTGATCGCCACATGCGGCAACGGGAAATCGTTGCTCAGTGAGCTGCGGAGAACGGCGGATACTTTCGGAGTCGTGATGTCAACTTTCTGTCTCAACAATGTCGAAAGCGCCGTTGCCGCAGTACCGAACGAAATATTCCCGATCTCACCGAGTGCGTCCGTTTCGAAGTCACTCAGGTAATCAGACAAGCGGATATCATCCGAGTTCGGGTCAGTGCCGTCGTCGTCACCATTCTGCCTAAGGAGGGCATCGATTTCTTGTTGAGACAACACATCCTTATTCATCTGCGCCCACTCCTTCTTCTATTACTTGTGAAATCTGTACCGCAACTTTGCCCCGTACGGTCCCCGGCTGTCCAAGGAACTTCAAGCGTTCTCCAACTTTGAGTTGGAGCTTTGCCTTGACGTCTTGGTCAAGCGAAATCACGTCCCCGACATTGAGGGCGAGGAAATCGCCCACATTGATCGTGGAGGAACCTAGTTGAGCAACCAGCGGCACTTGGGTCTTCCCAAGGTTCTGACGGATGGCTTCCCATTCCTCAGAGAAGTCCTTGGTACTCTTCGAAGTACCCATCCAGTAGTGGGTGGAGAGTTTCGGAATGATCGGCTCCAGCACAACGTGCGGCATACAGATGTTGATCATCCCGGTGATTTCCCCGATCTTCGTTGACAAGGAGACAACGGCAACCGTTTCGTTAGGCGATACCAGTTGCAAGAACTGAGGGTTGACCTCCAAGTGATCGAGTTCTGTCACCAACTCTGCGACGCCTTTCCAGGCCTCTTCGAAATTGTCGAGCGCTCGTCCGAATACGCGTTCCATAATCGTCATCTCGATTTCCGTCAGGTCACGCAGGACATCAGTCCCAAGCCCTGCACCGCCGAGCAAGCGGTCGAGCATCGCATACGCGATGTTCGGGTGAACCTCCATGACGAACTTTCCTTCAAGCGGTTTGCAGTTGAATACGTTCAAGATGGTCATCTTGGAAATCGAACGAATGAACTCTTCGTATGGCAACTGATCGACAGAGACAACGGAAATCTGGACAAACGTTCGCAATTGGGCTGAAAAGTATGTGGTAAGCAGGCGCGCGAAGTTTTCAAAGATCCGCGTGATGCTTCGGATGTGGTCTTTGGAAAAACGCATGGCGCGTTTGAAATCGTATACTTTGATCTTGCGGTCCGTATCTTCTTTGCGGATTTCTTCTGCTGAGAGCTCACCCGAAGAGAGAGCGGATAAAAGGGCATCGATTTCATTTTGCGACAGGACCTCAGCCATCGGTCATCACCTCCTTTGTCCCAGGATGTTCTTTATTGAACGACGATGTCGGAGATGTACAGGTTTGTCACTTTCCCCTCAAGCATCACTTTGTTCAACTCGCCCATCAGTTTGACTTTGAGCAGTTCAATGCCATCTGCCTTCTCAAGGTCAGCCTGCGTGGTTTGGTGCAAGACAGAGTTGATGATGTCACGCACTTGCACTTTGCGTTCTTCAAGTTCTGTCTTCATTTTCTTGCTGTCCCCTTGTACGGAGATCGTGGCTTGAATCAAGGAACTGCCTGCCAGATTGGTCGTCATCTTGCCGATATCAAATTGGCTGTCCAGCAACTCTGTTGCGGTCGGAACATCCGGTTCGTCCGCACTTTTACTTCCGAGCATCTTGTACCCGACTACTCCTAGTACGCCCAGCAATACGACAGAAATAATGATAAGTAAGACGATATTAAATACCTTGTTCCGAAACATCTGTCTCCTCCGCATTCTGTTGGACTTGAACAGCAATCAGTCCAACTCTTCGGTAGTAACCCTCGACCCTCTTCAACACTTCCTCGACAGTCTCGCGAACGATCAGCTTTTTCCCGTTGACAAGCGTGATCACAGTATCTGGAGTGGATTCAACCTGCTCGACGAGTGTCGCGTTCACGTACACCGTCGAGCGGTTGAATTTGGTCACCGGAATCATGGTCTTAGTTCACCGATTAGCCGCGCTTCAGGTTGACGACTTCTTGGAGAATTTCGTCCGCGACGGTGATCGTGCGGGAATTCGCTTGGAAACCGCGCTGTGCCACGATCATCTCGGAAAACTCGTTGGTCAGGTCCACGTTGGACATTTCCAAGGCGCCGACTTGCAGGGTGCCAAGTCCGACATCGGTACTGCCCGGTGTGCCCGGTTGCGGATCACCCGAGTTGCCCGAAGCACGGAACAGGCTGCCTCCGACCTTTTCCAGACCGGACGGGTTCGTGAACTTCGTCAACCCGATGGTCGCCGTCGGAGTTCCGTCGGTGGTTCCGTCGTTGTTAACTGTGTACAGGTTCCCTTTGGAGTCAAAGGAGTACGCTTTGACGGTTGTCATATCCACGACGATCGGTTGATCCCCGGAATCGGCTACTTTCCAACCATCGGAGTTGACGAGGTTGCCCGCGTTGTCGAGGTAGAAGTTACCTTGGCGAGTGTAGAACTTCTCACCGTTGTCATTGATCAAGGTGAAGAAGCCGTTGCCTTGGATTGCGAAGTCAAGCGGACGGTTCGTGACTTGCGTCGAACCGTCGTTCATGACGGTGTCAATTGCCGAAATGGTAGCACCCAGCCCCACTTGTATCGGGTTCGTCCCGCCGAAACCTTGTGCCGGTGCGCCTGCACCTTGAATCGTTTGGCTCATGATGTCTTTGAACATAACACGACCTGCTTTAAAACCGGCGGTGTTGACGTTCGCCACGTTGTTACCGATTGTGTCCAACTTGGTTTGAAAACCTCGCATGCCGGAAATACCCGAGTAAAGAGAGCGCAGCATTTGTTAGTTCCTCCTCTTATGGGTAGTAACCGCGTCTGTCATTCGGCGGTTAGGGGCCTCCACCATTGTGGGCCAGCCCTTGCATTGAGTTCCTTACGCAAACACGGCACTGTCGATTTTGGTAAACACATGATCGTTCATGTGCGCCTTGTCAACGGCAGTGATCACCGTGCGGTTCTTGATGTTGATCAAGTAGGCGGTGTCTTGGTAGACCACCAGAGACTCGCGTCCCCCTTTGGCAGCCACCCGATCGATGGCACTTCCAAGACGAGTCATGTCCTCCTGAGTGAGACGAATGTTGCGTACTCGCAGGCGTTCAAGCGCATGCGCGGAAAACGTGACAGGTTGTTGCGTTTGAGTTTGAAGTTGCTTCTTCAGTTCATCTTGAAAGGAAACCGTACCGGCCGCTCGAGATGCGGTCGGGTTCTTTCGGATCGGCAACTCTGGTTGGGGAGCGTTCGGCAGTGAAACAGGCCTCATCGGCCATCCCTGACTCATAAGCTACACCCCCTGGTGCCTTTGATTTACTTTTTCTTGACTTCTACGATCTGGCTCAAATCGATCATGTCTTCGCCGATCTTGACTTTGACGACGCCATCAACCGTTTGAGCAGAGGTCACTTCGCCTTCCTTCATCGTGCCGTCCGGCAGTTGGTAACCGGCGACGTTGCCGATCATCTGCGTGCCAAGCGCAAGCGAGTTGACTTGGTAGACTTTGCTTGTCTGTTCCAAGGAACTGAATTGCGCCATCTGGGCGATAAATTCCTTGTCTTGCATCGGAGCGGAAGGGTCTTGGTATTGCAATTGGGTGATCAATATCTTCAGAAACGCGTCGCGGTCGAGTTCCTTTTTCGCCGGAGTCGTCGCGCCGCTCGGTCGTGTATACGAAGACGGATCAAATGTTACGTTGTTCGTTGCCAACTCGAATGTCCTCCTTTACGCCGTAACGTCGAGGCTTGCCTCTTCCGGTACCTCCTGCTCCTCAGGTGCAGCCGCAATCTCTACCGCATCAACAGAGTCGATGGAGAAACGATCGGTATTCTGCTTGCGGTTCGACTGGTTGCCGGATTGACCTTGGAAGCTCTGGCCGGATTGACGATCTTGCGGAAGGCCGCTGTTCAGGCTGCCGTTTCCATTTTGGTTGGTGCTGTTGTTGGTGTTCGAGGACGAGACATCGATACGGTCAAACTGAATGCCTTGCGCTTGCAACTGCGACTTGAGGCTCGAAAGGTTCGAATCCAAAAGTCCCTTGGTTGCTGCACTGTCAGCCGAGAATTGCATGGAAATCTGGTTGCCGATCGCTTGTACGCGCACTTCGATCTCACCGAGACCCTGCGGTTGCAATACGATGCGGAACTCATGACGTCCCGGCGCTTCCAGCAACGCAGCACGCTTCACGACCATTTCTGCAAACTGATTGTGGAACTGGTCAGCGTGCATCGTGACCACAGGTTGCATTTTGGCGAGACGCTCTGCGTTTACGCTCTGCAAAGGAGTTTGCCCTCCTGCAAGCGGGTTGGAAAGCAAGTGCGTTGCGTCGAGGGAATCTCCCGACTTGGCTTGCTCTTGGATCGGATGGTCTGCAGACAGCATCGCGGCCGTCAACACGGTCGCTTGCAACGTCTGCGCGTTGGCAGCGCCCGCACTCGCCGCCGTCGTTTGTGTCGGTTCAGACGCGACTTGGACTTGCAAGTTAAGCGACGTGATCGTCGCTGCTTGAAGCTTGCCAAACTGCGGTTGCTTCACAGCCGGCGCGTTGCTCGCGCTTTGCGGTGTGGCATTCGTTGCTCGATCCTCCGCACCCTCCGATTGCAGCAGTTGCGCAAAGATTCCTTCCATTAATACCGCGGCTTTTGGTTGTGCCAGAAGCAATTGCGGGTTCTGCGCCGCTTGTTGTACGAGGTTGGTCAATGCTTGTCCCACGTCAGAGAACAATTCCGGGTGTGCGCTCAGCACTTGGGCCGAAGATTGCTCCGGATGCTCTTGCAAGACCCCCAGAAGCTTAGACGAAGCTCCGAATTGTTGTAACAACGCGGCTAGATCTCCGCTTTGCAACGGTAGTCCCGCCAGTTGCACATCCAATGAGCGAGTGCCAAGCATCACGTTTACAACGGGCGTTGCCGCTTTCTCACCATCTGCCGTCATTACGGTCGGCATCTGCTGAAGTGCAAACGGATTGAGACCTCCTGCAAGAAGTGCGAGCACAGCTGTCATCGGATCGGTTTGCTTGTTATCCGAATCAGCGCTTTGGCCGCCAATCGTCTGCAACAGATTGCTGAAAGGCGACTTGCCGCCATTCGTTTTGCCAGTGCCCTGTGCTGTGCCGGTCGAGGTGGACGAACCCGATACAGCCGGGGTTGTAGTTGCCTGGATATCCATTGTCTTTCACCTCCTTTCAAAGGATCAAGAGGAAAGAATCTTGCTGGCAATCGCCGGGTCCATTTTCTCCAGAATCGCTGCTTGTTGTTCGTTGGTCATCTTGGAGAAGATGTGTTTCACTTCGGTGACGGAGAGCTGGCTCATGACCGCAGCCGCTTTGGTCGGGCTCATCTGTGCGTAGACCTGCGCTTGTTGGACAAAAGGATCGGTTGTCGAGGCGGTTCCGGTTGTGGAGCCGTCCTTTTTGGCGTCCGGTTTTTTCTTGAGATCGTCGATCTGTTTTTTCAAGTTGGTGATCTCAGAGTCCTTTTTGACCATGTCAGACTCGAGTTGCTTTTTGGTGTCTTCAAGAGACTTGATCTGATCTTGTGCATCTTGCAGTTGCTTGGCAGGATCTGCTTGGGTTTCCCCGTTCGCCGCCGTCTCTTGTGGTTCTGCCGGGAGGATCTTGCTCACACCGGGAATGGCTCGTGCCGCATGTCCAATCTTGCCGGTGATGTCCCAGCCTAAGAATTGCAGGATGATTCCAACCAGCAGTGCGGTGAACAGCATCGGGAGGATTACGATATAAAACGTCCATTCCATCCCGCTGTAGCGGTGTTCTGACTCTTGCATGCTGTTCTCTTCACCCCTTCGTACGTTGATATCCGGTCACGGCGATCTCATCCAAGGTTTCCTGTCCGATCTTGTTCAGGAATTCTTGGTACTCCTCCAATCGACGCCCCTTGAGTTTCACCCATTTCTGCTCCTCCAGATAACAATCTGTCATCTCTTGTCGCTTTTCGGTACACTCCGACTGTTTTCCTTCTATTAGATGGTTCTGCCGCTCGATCAAAGTGCGCTGGGAGAGCATAAAATGCATCCAGCCTTGCAACTCTTGCGCGGAAACCCCATCGTTCGTCAGATTGTGCAACTCCAAAATCGCCTGGTCGTGAGAGTTGAGCAATTCTTGCAATTTCTCACGCTCCGTATCCAAATTGCGGAGCGATTCGGTGTAGCGCCAGTTGGCCTGTTGGGTCAAACGGTTTTTGAGATCGGTGATCTTGTGCAAGGACTGCAGTCGAACACTCATACGTCAATCCCTCCGAACGCTTCGATCAGTACCGCTTGGGTGTGTTCCAAGTCCATTTTCTCGTAAACATCCTGGGTGGTAAATTGTTCAATAGCCGAAGCGTACTGGATCGCGAGGTCGATCTGCATGTTGCTGCCTCGTTGGTAGGCCCCGATGTTGATCAAGTCTTCGGAGTCCTTGTAAATCGAAGAAAGTCGTTTGACCAGATTCGCCGCTCGACGATGCTCGGGTGATACCAGTTCATTCATAACGCGCGAAACGGAAGCCAGCACGTCGATCGCAGGAAAATGACCCCGATTGGCAAGCGTTCGAGAGAGAACGATGTGTCCGTCCAGAATCCCCCGCACCGCATCGGCGACCGGTTCGTTCATGTCGTCCCCGTCCACGAGGACCGTGTAAAACGCGGTAATCGTGCCGTGGTGCCCCGTACCTGCGCGCTCCAAGAGCCGCGGTAACATGGCGAAAACGGACGGGGTATACCCGCGAGTCGTCGGCGGTTCGCCAACAGCCAGTCCAACTTCACGCTGAGACATCGCAAATCGGGTTACGGAGTCCATCATCAACACGACGTCTTGCCCTTGATCGCGGAAGTATTCGGCAATCGAAGTGGCAACCATCGCCCCTTTGATGCGAACGAGAGGCGGTTGGTCGGACGTTGCGACGATGAGAACGGAGCGTTTCAACCCTTCCTCGCCCAAGTCTTTCTCGATAAATTCGCGTACTTCACGCCCCCGCTCGCCAATCAGGGCGATGACGTTGATGTCGGCGGTGGTGTTGCGAGCCATCATGCCAAGCAACGTTGATTTTCCGACACCGGAACCCGCGAAGAGACCGATCCGTTGCCCACGACCGACGGTCAGCAGACCATCGATGCAACGAACACCGACGCTTAGAGGCTCTTGAATGCGCTTGCGGGTCAAAGGGTTCGGAGGTTGTTGCGTCGCTTTTGCATACTCATGGCAATCAAGCGGTCCTTTGCCGTCAATCGGTTCGCCTAATCCGTTCAAGACGCGTCCGAGCAAGTGCGGCCCGACTGGAATCTGCAAGGAACTGCCCGTTGCAACCACATCGTGCCCCGGCCCAATCGAGCCAAGGTCACCGAGCGGCATGAGCAGCACGTTGTTCTCGCGAAACCCCACGACCTCTGCGTACATCGGAGCCATGCCTTCTGCTTCAATTGTGCAGACATCGCCCATCGTAGCAGCCGGGCCTTTGGATTCTATCGTCAGACCGATAACTTTGGTGACTTTGCCATTGACTTTGATCGTACGAGTGCGGTCCAGACGTTTGAGGTAACGGTCAAGTTGCAGGATTTGGCTCATGATTCCAGGTTTGCAGCAACATCCTGCAAAGCCTTCCTCACCTCTTCCAACTGGGTATCAATTCGAGCGTCGATGTTGCCAAAGGACGTGTGCAGGACGCAACCGCCTGTCGCTACCCCCCGGTCGGGGATGACGAGCAGATCGGTTTGGCCCGGCACTTCCTTTCGCAAAAAGTCACGGTTGTCGCGGATCAATTCAAAGTCGTCCGGGTGGACGCGGACTTCGATTTTGCCGGAGTCGTTGATTTCCTCCAGCGCCGCTCGAACCACATCGAGCACCCAACTACGGTCCGTTTCAGACTCGCGGTGCATGATCTTGCGGGCGATGTGACAGGCGAGGTCGACGATCATCGGCTCCGAATCAGCGATGAATTGACGACGATCTACTTCTGCCAACGCGTAGAGATGTTGCACGTTGGAAAAAGCGTCGGCGTACTCAGCGTTCACCGTCTCTTGCGCAACTCCGTAGCCTTCGTTGTATCCGACGCGCTTTGCTTCCTCGACTTCCGACTGTAAAAACGCCTGCACACGAGCACGTTCCGCTTCCAGAAGCTGTGCAGCTTGCTGTTCCGCCGCGAGAAGGATGTTCTCCGCCTCAAGACGGGCAGCCGCTCGGATGTTTTCCGCCTCTTGCAAGGCGGCCTGTTTGATCTGGTCGATTTCCGGGTCAAACGGCGCTTCCGGCTCGCGGATCGGTTGAACGTGTACGAAGTATGCACCCTGGGTCAACTGAGCTTGATGAGCTTTTAGCACCTTAGACAATGATATCGTCTCCTCCGCCACGTGCGATCACGATCTCGCCGCTCTCTTCGAGACGACGGATAATGCCTACGATGCGTTGCTGTGCTTCTTCGACATCGCGAAGTCGAACAGGTCCCATGAATTCCATGTCTTGCTTGAAGGTTTCGACCATTCGCTTCGACATGTTGCGGAAGATGACTTCCTGCACTTCCTCGCTGGAGACTTTGAGCGCCAGCGCGAGGTCTTGGGTTTCGACGTCGCGAATGACACGTTGGATGGAACGGTTGTCGATGTTGACGATGTCTTCGAAAACGAACATGCGTTTCTTGATTTCTTCCGCCAACTCCGGATCTTGCAATTCGAGCGATTCGAGAATCGTCTTCTCCGTGGAACGGTCGACGCCGTTGAGCACTTGAACGATGGCGTCGATCCCGCCGCCGGAGGAGAAATCGTGCAACGACATCTGGGACAGTTTGTTCTCCAAGACGCGCTCCACTTGGTTGATGACCTCCGGAGAAGTACGATCCATCAAGGCGATACGTCGAGCCACGTCCGCTTGGTGATCTTGCGGAAGCGCCGAGAGAATCATCGCCGCCTGTTGCGGATCGAGATAGGAAAGCACCAACGCAATCGTCTGCGGATGCTCGTTCTGAATGAAGTTGAGGATCTGGTTCGGGTCCGCCTTGCGCGCAAAGTCAAACGGTCTGACTTGCAGCGAGGCGGTCAAGCGGTTGATCACTTCGAGTGCTTTTTGCGAACCGAGTGCTTTTTCCAAGACGTCCTTGGCGTACTCGATCCCGCCTTGGGCGATGTATTCTTGGGCCTGAACGATCGAGTGGAACTCTTCGAGCACGTCCTCGCGCTGTTCGAATTCGATCTTGCGAACGTTCGCAATCTCCAGAGTCAATTGCTCTATTTCGTCATCACGCAAATGTTTGAATACTTTGGACGCAATTTCGGGACCCAAAGAGACCAGCAGCACGGCGGCCTTTTGACGACCAGATAATTTCTGTTGTCGTGCCACAAGCATGTCACTCCTACTCTTCTACCAACCAAGTACGCAACAGGTTGACAAATTCTTCCGGTTTTTGTCCAGCCAACTTCTCCAGCTGCTTTTTCATCTTCATGTTCTCGGTCTCTTCTACGACTGCGCCCACATCGGTGATGCGCGGTCTTTCGAGTACCGGAACCTCTGCCACTTTGCGTCGGCGAGAGAATGCGTACACACCGCCGCCGAGCAGCACGAGCGCTGCGGACAAGGCACCGAGGAACCACGGTTGTTTGTACCACGAGGTAGTAGCGGTGAACGGATTTGCCGGAGCTTGGAACGTTCCTCCGGTGACCGTGATCTGCGCATCGGCCGTTCCGTCGTTGTTCGCACCAATGGCGGTGGAGACAAACTTGCGGATGTCCGCTTCGCGGTCTTTGACGAGTTGCTCGTTGTTGATCAAAACGGAAACGGTGTACGTCTTCACTTGGTAAGGAGCCGATTGTCCGTTCTCATCGTACGTGTTCCAGTCACGGTTGATCGTGGAATCCTTTTTCGACGAGGTGCTGGCTCCACTGTCGGCCGACTTCGCGGTCGGCGTTGCTCCCGGGTCGGTGGACTGGGTGCCGGCGACGCCGGACGCTCCGGAGTTTCCGGTGGTCTCTTCGCTAGAGTTGTGCTCGGACACGACCGCTCCGGTGTTGCTGTCCTTCATCGGGCTCACTTCGTGAGTTTTCCACGTGCGTTGATCGAAGTTCAGATCCGCATGCACGACCACTTCTACGTTACCAGGACCGACCAAACGCTCCAGCGAATCTCGAATTCTATTCTTAGCTTCCGACTCCACTTGGTTTTGGACGAGCTGTTGTTTCGTAAGTTGCGGGTTCGCCGTGCCGTCCGGAATCGGCTGACCCGATTCGTCGAGCAAGCGGACCCCGTTCTGGTCGACCAGCGAGATGTTCTGCGGCGTAAGTCCCGGAACGGAGTGCGAGACGAGCTGTTGGATGCCGGTCACTTGATCTGCCGACAGTTTCACACCCGTATCTAGCAAGAGGACAACAGATGCCTTCGCGTTGTCTTCTTGTTGGGAGACGAACAATTTCTTCTCCGGCATGACGAGGTTGACTCGTGCTTCCTTGACGCCTTTGAGCGTGAGGATCGAGTTCTGAATCTGCGTCTCAATCGCTTGCTTGGATCGCACATTGAATTCGTTCTCGGTCATGCCAAGGTTCTGGTTGTCAAAAACCGAGTACCCCGAAGCGGTGCCCGTGTTCGGCAAACCCGCCATCGCAAGTTTCATCCGGGCTTCATCCACGTATTGTTCCGGTACTTGGAGGTTGTCTCCACTGGTTTGATAAGGGATTTTCAGTTCGTCCAACTTGGTGGTCACTTCGCCAAGCGAGGCGGGCGTCTGATTGACCAAAACGGTTTGATAATTCGGTCGCAATGCGAACCAGCTCAGAAAGGCCACCGTAAGAACGAACAACACAGCGACGATGATCAAGTTGCGACGCTGGTGCTTCTGAAGGTTTTTCCAGTAACCTGTGAGTTTTTCTATTAGTGCTTTGATCTGTTGGTTCACAATGTCACCCCGTCATCACTTCTTACTCCCAAAAACCACGCTACATCTGCATTCTCATAATTTCTTGGTACGATTCCAGCGCTTTGTTCCGAATCTGAACGCCCATTTGGAAGGAAAGAGTCGCTTTCTCCGTGGCGATCATCACACTGTGCAGGTCAGGCGCTTTCCCCGCCGCCATCAAAGCGGTCATGTTGTCCGCCTGAAGTTGTTCGGTGTTGATTCCTTCGATCGCTTGGCTCAGAAAATCAGAAAAAGAAGGCCCGGTGGTCTTCTTCACATCAGCCGGTTGCAGAGTTTGCACAGAGCCTGTCCCTTGCAACGGCAGCATGTTGGTCACAGAGTTAATCATTCAGACGTGCCCCCCTCTTATCTGCCGATCTCAAGCGCTTTGAGCGCCATCGATTTTGCAGAGTTGATTGCGGTGATGTTGGCTTCGTAAGAACGGGAAGCAGAGATCATGTCGACCATCTCCGTGGAGATGTCCACATTGGGCATCTGAACATACCCGTACATCGGGGAACTCGGGTTCTTCTCCGCATCCGGGTGGCTCGGGTCGTACACGAGTTTGAACGGCGCGTTGTCGCGGGTGATCTCGGTCACGCGAACGCCTTGGCTCGGCGCTTGTTGCAACTGCCCGTTGAGCGCGTCTTGGAAGCTCGGTGCCGTGCGCTCGCCAAGGGAGACCAACTGGCGGCGGTACGGCTTGCCGTCCACGCCGCGCGTGGTGTTGGCGTTTGCGATGTTGGACGATACAACATCAAGACGCAACCGCTGTGCGGTCAATCCCGATGCAGAAATGTTAATGCTGTCGAACATCCCCATGACTATCGCTTCCCTTCGTTAATCGCGTATTTCAGAAGCCCGAACTTCGAGTTGATCTGCTGCGTCATGGCATTGTACAGGATTTGGTTCTCTGCCAAGTTTGTCATCTCAGCGTCGATGTCAACGTTGTTGCCGTCGGTACGAAGCGAGGTGGAGTTCTCTTGGAACACGGTCGGTTTGACGTCGTCGAGACTTTTCGAATTGATTTTGATATGGCGAGCGTCCGTCGTGCGACCTTCCAGCGTGTCTCCTTCGGAGATCGCGTTCGAAAGCGCGTCTTGGAACGAGACATCACTTCGTTTAAAGTTCGGCGTGTCGATATTGGCAATGTTGTTGGACAACACTTTTTGGCGCAGACTGGACGAGTCGAGCGTTCGCTCCAGCAAGGTGATCGAACGGGAATCCAGTAAAGACATTCTTCATCATCCTTACCCTGAGATTTTATCGTATTTTAATTCGATGCGATACACGAAAATCCTGCAAATTACGACATCGTGTTCAAACCAACATTCACCATTTTATTCCCTGATTAGTCGAATTACTAGGGACTTTCGCCCTGACTCGACAGTTTCCTGCACATAAACCTACTTTTTTACATGAAAAATAAAAAAAAGGAAGCCTCCAATTGGGAGTGCTTCCTTTTTTTCACGAATTAAAAAACAGTATTCGATTAGCGAGACTTGATCGCTTCCAGCATTGGCATTAATTTTTCGTTCAAGATCTTGATGTGCGTGCCTTTCATGCCAAGCGAACGCGCTTCGACAACACCTGCGCTTTCCAATTTGCGCAGCGCATTGACGATCACCGAACGGGTGATGCCGGCGCGGTCGGCGATGCGGCTGGCGACCAGCAGACCCTCACGGCCGTTGAGTTCAGCGAAAATGTGATCCACCGCTTCCAGTTCGCTGTAGGAAAGCGACGAGACGGCCATCTGGACGACGGAACGCTCGCGACCCTCTTGAACTTGGCGGTCGACGGTCTGGCGCATCATCTCCATCCCGATCACCGTCGCGCTGTACTCCGCCAAGACGATGTCCTCCTCCAAAAACTCCCCGCTGTGACGCGTCATCAAAAGCGTCCCGATCCGGTCGTTGCTTGAAGAGATCGGGATCATCGTCCAGCAGCCGATGTCGGCGCCCACCGCGCAAAACGGGGTGGCCTCCCGGATGTTCGTGAGCGTGCGGTCTTCGCGCAGCATCCGTTGCACGAAATCGCGCGGAACCGCGTGTGCGCCGGACAGGTCGCGCGGCATCTGGACGAAATCGCTCGTCTCCGCCAGCGCGTGCCCAAGCACCGTTCCTTCGGGAGTGATCAGAAACACGTTGCAGAACACGATGTCCCGCATCGTTCCAACCAATTCCTCGAAGCTCACTCGCATGCCTTCAGCTCGTTGCAACAACTTATTGATCACCCGCGTTTTGCTCAACAATTCCATAAAGCCTGGTACCCTCCTGTGTGCGCTACAGGATGAACTGGCTGAGATCCTTGTTCTTCACGATTCCTTCCAATTTCTCTTGCACGTAGATCGGCGTGATGACCACTTTCTCAAGCATCACGTCCGGCGCTTCAAACGAAAGATCTTCCAACAACTTCTCCAACAGGGTGTGCAGTCGGCGCGCCCCGATGTTGTCCGTTTCTTGGTTGACCGTCGTCGCCAGCTCGGCGAGTTTTTGAATCGCGTCCTCGGTGAACTCGACTTTGATGCCTTCTGTTTCAAGCAGCGCGATGTATTGCTTGATCAGGGCGTTCTGCGGTTCGGTGAGGATGCGGCGGAAATCGTCCGCAGTGAGGCTCGTCAGTTCGACACGGATCGGGAAGCGGCCTTGCAGCTCCGGGATCAGGTCGCTCGGTTTGGAGATGTGGAAGGCACCTGCTGCAACGAACAGGATGTGGTCGGTCTTGACCGGGCCGTACTTGGTGTTGACGGTCGAGCCTTCCACAATCGGCAGGATGTCGCGCTGCACGCCTTCACGAGACACGTCGGGACCGCCTCCGCGCTCCTTGCCTGCGATCTTGTCGATTTCGTCGATGAAGATCATGCCCGACTGTTCGGCACGGTAGACGGCTTCGGTGGTCACGTCGTCCATGTCGATCAGTTTCTGAGCTTCCTCTTGGGCAAGCAATTTGCGCGCTTCACGGACTTGGACTTTGCGCTTCTTGCGGCGCTTGGGCATCATGTTGCCGAGCATCTCCTGCAAGTTGTTCATGCCAAGCCCTTCCATGCCCGGCATATCCATCATGCCGGGAGAGTTGTCCTCGACTTCCACTTCGACGAGTTGTTCTTCCAACTCGCCGCGCTCCAACTTCTGACGAACTTCATTGCGCTTTTGGCGGATCTCATAAGATTCCTGTGCGCTGTCGTCTTGTTGAATACCAGCATTGCCACTAAAGAGCATTTCTAACGGGTTTTTGAAATTTTTTGTTTTTGCAGGATCAGGAACGAGCACGGAGACGAGGCGGTCTTCCGCCATGCGGCCCGCTTTTTCCTTGACCGATTCCATGCGCTCTTGCTTGACGATCCGAATCGCCGTCTCGACCAAGTCGCGCACCATCGATTCGACGTCGCGGCCTACATAGCCGACTTCGGTGAACTTCGTCGCTTCCACTTTGATAAAAGGCGCTCCGACCAGCTTCGCCAGCCGTCGCGCGATCTCGGTCTTGCCCACGCCGGTCGGCCCGATCATGAGAATGTTTTTCGGCGTGACTTCATCGCGGATGTCATCGGCGAGCAGCGCTCGGCGGTAGCGGTTGCGCAGGGCAACGGCGACCGCTTTTTTCGCAGCTTTCTGTCCGACGATGTAGCGGTCGAGTTCTTCCACGATGCGACGCGGAGTCAAGTTGTTGTTGATCACAGGCTCTCTCCTCCGATCTCTTCGACGATGATGTTGTCGTTGGTGTACACGCAGATGTCAGCGGCGATCTGCAGGGCGTTGCGGGCCACGTCGCGCGCAGACAAGTCCGTGTGCTGCATCAGCGCACGACCTGCGGCCAGCGCGAAACTGCCGCCCGATCCGATGGCGATCACATCGTCGTCCGGCTCGATGACTTCCCCGTTGCCCGAGACGAGCAGCAGCGTCTCGCGGTTCATGACGATCAGCATCGCTTCGAGGTTGCGCATCATCTTGTTCATGCGCCATTCCTTTGCCAGTTCGACGGAGGCACGTTGCAAATTGCCGTGGAACTCCTCCAACTTGCCTTCAAACTTTTCAAAAAGGGTAAAAGCGTCCGCAACCGCCCCGGCGAATCCGGCGACGACTTCGCCCCGGTAGAGGCGGCGGACTTTTTTCGCTCCGTTTTTCATGACCATATTCTGTCCAAACGTCACCTGACCATCTCCGGCCATCGCAGCTTGCCCGTTGCGTCGGCAGGCGAAGATCGTTGTGGAATGGAATTGACTAGCGCTCATCTAGATTGGCTCCTCTCTCTCAGGCCCGCGGATGGGCTTGTGTATACACGCGTTCCAGGTGTTCACGCGCCGTGTGGGTGTAGATTTGCGTACTCGACAGCGAGCTGTGCCCGAGCAATTCTTGGATGGCGCGCAGGTCGGCTCCGTTGTCGAGCAGGTGCGTGGCAAACGTGTGCCGCAAGGTGTGCGGCGAGATGTGTTGCATGTCCGCACATAGTAGTACGTACTTATCGAGAATTCGTCGCACACTGCGGTCAGACAATCTCGTGCCGTTTTTGTTCAAAAAAAGCGCGTGCCCGGCAACGCCTCCCGCGACTTGCCAAAGCGACGGACGTCCGTGGGCCAGATAGTTCTGCAGCGCTTTCAGAGCTTGACTTCCCAGCAGCACGAGCCGTTCCTTGGCCCCTTTGCCGAACACGAGCGCCATGCCTTGGCTCAAATCGAGATCCGGAATGTCCAACGCGACCAACTCGCTGACCCGAACGCCCGAGGCGTACAGAACTTCAAGCAAAGCACGATCGCGCAGACCCAGCGGCGTCGAGGTATCCGGGGTGTTCAGCAACCGGTCGACGGCATCCTGATAGAGAAAGGTCGGGAGCTTCTTCTCCAATTTCGGTGACCGCACTTCTTTGGCGGGGTTCTTCTCCACCCACCCCTCCCGGCGCAAAAACTCATACAGAGAGCGCAACGCCGACAGTTTGCGGGCGATTGATTTTTTCTCATGCGTTCGGGAGAGACGGCCCATGAACGTGCGGACATCCAGATAGGACACCCGCTCAAACTCACGAAGCTCTTCTCTCAGCATGAAATTCACGAATTGCTCGATGTCAGAAAAATAATGGTCGAGCGTATGGTCGGACACGCGCTTCTCAACGGCGAGATACTGCATGTATAGGTCGACTTGGTGTTCCATAGCCGCCGGCCAATGCAGATCCTCTCTCGGTTCTTCCATCGACTCTCCCTGCCTTTCCTGCATCCCTATGTACAAAAACCAACGTTTATGCAAGTACGCGAAAAGGCGTTTCGGCACTCCTCCGCCTCGAAACACCTTTTCGCTTGGATCGTCGTTTACAGTTCGTGCGTGGAAGTGAAATCTGCGAGTGCGGCCAGTGCGCGCTCAGAGATTTTTTCGTTCTTCTCCGCTTTGTTGCGAATCTTTTTCTCCAGCGGCGGCAACAGGCCGAACGTTGCGTTCATCGGCTGGAAGTTTTTCGAAGACGTGTGCGTGATGTAGTGCGCAAGCGACCCGATCGCCGTGATGTCCGGGAAGACCAGCGGTTCCTTGCCTTCAAGCAGTCGGGACGCGTTGATCCCTGCGATGAGGCCGGCCGCCGCCGACTCAACGTACCCTTCTACACCGGTGATCTGCCCGGCGAAGAACAGGTTGTCCCGCACCTTGGTCTGATAGGTCGGGCGCAAGAAGTTCGGCGAGTTGATGTACGTGTTGCGATGCATGACGCCAAATCGCACGATCTCCGCGTTCTCAAGCCCCGGAATCAGCTTGAAGACACGGGACTGGTCGCCCCACTTCAAGTGCGTCTGGAAGCCGACCATGTTGTACAAGGTCGCCGCTCCGTTGTCTTGGCGCAACTGCACGACGGCAAACGGAGTTTTGCCCGTGCGCGGGTCAGGCAGACCGACCGGCTTCAACGGGCCGAACAGCATCGTCTGACGTCCGCGCTTCGCCATGACTTCGATCGGCATACAACCTTCGAAGAACACTTCCTTCTCGAATTCCTTGAGCTGCACCACTTCGGCGGTGATCAACGCTTCATAGAAAGCATTGAACTCCTCCTCCGTCATCGGGCAGTTGATGTACGCCGCTTCGCCCTTGTCATAGCGAGAAGCCACGAACACTTTTTCAAAATCGATGGTGTCCTTCGAGATGATCGGAGCCGCCGCGTCGTAGAAGTACAGATACTCCTCGCCGGTCAGATCCGCAATCGCTTTCGAGAGGTCGGGCGAAGTCAGCGGACCCGACGCGATGATCACGATGCCGTCTTGCGGAATCTCGGTGAGTTCATCGCGGATGACGTTGATGTTCGGGTGGTTCAGCACACGCTGAGTGACGTTCTCGGAAAAAGTGTCGCGGTCTACCGCCAGCGCGCCACCTGCAGGAACTGCGGTCGCGTCCGCCGAGGTGATGATGACGGAATCCAAGCGGCGCATCTCTTCCTTGAGCAAACCGACGGCGTTGGTCAGCGACGCGCCGCGCAGGGAGTTGGAGCAGACGAGCTCGGCGAAGTTTTCCGTTTTATGAGCATCCGTCTTGCGAACGGGACGCATCTCGTAGAGGTTGACAAGGTGACCGCGTTTCGCGATTTGCCATGCGGCTTCCGAACCTGCGAGACCTGCCCCGATGACGGTGATGGGTTGAGTCATGGTGTGTAAACTCCTTTCAATGGAGAAGCCCCATCAGAAAAAAGCACAGGGCTGCTAGGAGCCCTGTTTGCTTTCCGCTGATTCGACTTCTTCTTTGTGATCGCACTCTGCTGACGAGCAGGCGATCGTTTCCTTGCCATCGCCTTTGCCGGAACGCTTGAGCACCATCGGCTGCGAACATTCCGGGCAGGCCTTGCCGACCGGGCGATCCCAGATGATGAAATCGCATTCCGGATAGTGGTTGCAACCGAAGAAGACACGACGGCGTTTGCCACGGCGTTCCACCAGTTGTCCTTCGGCACATTTCGGGCACGCCACGCCGATTTCTTTGAGAATCGGCTTGGTGTTGCGGCAATCCGGGAAGCCCGGGCAAGCGAGGAACTTGCCGAAGCGTCCGTGTTTGTAGACCATCAGTTTGCCGCACTTTTCGCACTCGACGTCCGACACTTCGTCTTCGAGCACGACGTGCTTCATTTCTTCCTCAGCGACTTTCAGGTCTTTCTCAAAGTCGCCGTAGAACTCCTTGAGCACTTTCACCCAATCGATGTCGCCGTCCTCCACTTCGTCGAGGTTCTGCTCCATGTTTGCAGTGAAGTCAACGTCGATGATCTGCGGGAAAAACTCTTCCATCATTTCATGGACGATCTCGCCAAGTTCGGTCGGGACGAAGCGTTTTTCCTCAAGCAAGACGTAGCCGCGTTTCTGGATCGTCTCCAGCGTCGGTGCGTAGGTCGAAGGACGGCCGATGCCGATCTCTTCCATCGTCTTGACGAGTCGTGCTTCGGTGTAGCGCGGCGGAGGCTGCGTGAAGTGCTGCTTGGGATCGAGCGGCGGTATCTGGAGAACTTGGCCCTCTTCCAGCGGCGGGAGGAACTTCTCGTCCTCGTCTTTGCCTTCCTTGCCTTCGTCGTTTCCTTCAATATAAAGGGTCATAAACCCGGGGAACTTGATCTTCGAACCGGTTGCCCGGAACTTCACATCGCCGGCGAGGATGTCGACGGTCATCGTGTCGAGCACGGCCGACGCCATCTGCGACGCAACGAAGCGATCCCAGACTAGCTTGTAGAGACGGAACTGGTCACGGCTGAGGTATTCCTTGACCTTGTCCGGGTGACGAAGAACGGAGGTCGGTCGAACCGCCTCATGCGCTTCTTGTGCGCCCTTGGACTTGGTGTTGTAGTTGCGGGTTTCCGGCGGGTAATAGTCGGCCCCAAAACTTTCGATGATGTATTCGCGGGCTTCTTCTTGGGCGACCGGCGAGATGCGGACAGAGTCGGTACGCATGTACGTGATCAAACCGACGGTTCCTTCCTCCCCGATGTCGATCCCCTCGTAGAGCTGTTGCGCGAGCGACATCGTCTTCGCTGCACGGAAGTTCAGCTTGCGGGCTGCTTCCTGTTGCAGAGTCGAGGTGGTGAACGGCGCGGACGGGTTGCGGCGGCGTTCGGTCTGCTTGACGGAGTGAACGCGGTATTCGGCGCCCTCCAGCTTTTTTAGAATCTCTTGAACGTCGGATTCCGATGTAAGTTCCTTTTTTTCCTCTCCGAATCCGTGGAATCTGGCGTCAAACTTGGATTTGTCCATCTGGAAGTTCGCAGTAAGCGTCCAATACTCTTCCGGTGTGAACTCACGGATCTCGTTCTCACGGTCGATGATCAAGCGACACGCAACCGATTGTACACGTCCGGCCGACAGCCCTTTTTTGACTTTCTTCCATAATAATGGGCTGATTTGATACCCGACGAGGCGGTCGAGAATCCGGCGTGCTTGTTGCGCGTTGACGAGGTTCATGTTGATCGAACGCGGGTGTTTGAACGCGTCTTTGACAGCGTCCTTGGTGATCTCGTTGAACACGACGCGGCAGTCGCCCGACGTGTCTACATCCAAGATATGAGCCAGGTGCCAGGCGATGGCTTCCCCTTCGCGATCGGGGTCGGCCGCCAGAAAGACTTTTTTGACTTTCTTGCGCGTGTCGCGGAGTTCCTTGAGCACGTCGCCTTTGCCACGAATGGTTATATATTTCGGAGAGAAGTCGCTCTCCACATCGACCCCTATTTGAGACTTAGGCAGGTCGCGGACATGACCCATCGAGGCTTTTACGACGTATTTCTTGCCCAGATACTTCCCGATGGTCTTCGCTTTTGCCGGAGATTCGACAATGACTAGGTAGTCAGCAGCCACGACTCTCTCCCCCTTTCTTCTCTAATTTGTGTGGAATTGGTACCTTCCAGCTATAAGCAATATGTACCAATTTATAACACAGTATCCTCGTGATGTCACGGAGTTTGTATTCCTCTGCCTACCACTTTATTCGTTTTCGTCCTTAATTTCAAGATCGGATGTAACGACCTCCGGGAAGCGCATTCACAAGACCCAGCAGTTGCAACTGCAACAATTGCGTATGGAGAACGCCTGTAGAAAGCCCGGTTCCAAGCAACAGATCGTCGAGCTGACGTTCAAACGGGCCGATCATTTCGAGAATTTTGAGAGCTTCAGGTGGGAGATTTTGCATGAGGGAAGTAGAGGTAGAAGTGGAGGTGTTGATTGTCTCTTGAGGAGAGACATTAAAGTCTTCGAGGATGTCCTGTGAAGAGAGCACCAATTTCGCCCCTTGTTGAATCAAGCGGTTGGTGCCCGCACTTTGATCGGAGGTGATCAGGCCGGGGATGGCATAGACGTCGCGACCTTGTTCAAGAGCTTGGTCGGCGGTGATCAACGAACCGCTTCGCGCTCCTGCTTCGACGACGAGAACGCCTTGGGAGAGGCCGGAAATCAGTCGGTTGCGGGCGGGAAAGTTGCCAGGGCGGGCATCCATGAGCGGATGGTGTTCAGACAACAGACAGCCGTGTCCGTCGGCGATGGCGCGTGCGAGTGGTGTGTTCTCACGGGGATAGAGTTTCAAAAGTCCGCTGCCAAGCACGGCGAGCGTTCGACCCCCGGCTCCCACCGCAGCCGAATGAGCGATGGTGTCGATGCCTCGGGCAAATCCGGAGACGATCGTCAACGCGCGGGAAGCGAGGTCTGAGACGAGCTTTCGGGTCACGAGTTTGCCATAGGAAGTGGGATTGCGGGAGCCGACAACGCCGAGGGCACTGTCTCCTGTGGGTGGAAGGTCCCCCAAAATGAACAACCCGCTCGGCGGGTCGTAGAGGTTGTACAGCGAAGTGGGAAATTCGGGGTCGAGCACGGTGACAAACGCAATGCCGTGGGGTTCATACAACCTCCGCAGAGCCACCGGATCAAAAGCCGCTCGGCCCTTGGCGAGCGCCTGCACGATGTTTTTGCGCACCCCTGCGCCGCGAATCATCTCGTCCGCATCGGCTGTCCAAATCGCCCTCCAATCCCCGAAATAATCCTGCAGAGCCCGCACACTGAGAGAGCCTACCCCCTGTGTCGTGCAAAGCCAGAGAATGACATCACGATCCTGCATCATCCAACGCTCCTCTCACGATCAAACGGTGAAAAAAGAGGCTCCCTCTACGGGAGCCCCTTTTCCAGAAATACGATGCTTATTTCTTGACGAGAACTTGGTCGTACATACCCTTTTCCTTGAGCAGTGCCACCATGGTGGAACCGAGGTCGGACGGGGTCGGAGCAACTTTGATGCCAGCTGCTTCCATTGCAGCGATTTTCTCAGCTGCGGTGCCTTTGCCGCCGGAGATGATCGCGCCGGCATGACCCATGCGCTTGCCCGGAGGTGCCGTTGCGCCTGCGATGAAGCCGACAACCGGCTTGGTGCAGTTCGCTTTGATCCACTCAGCCGCTTCTTCTTCAGCCGTACCGCCGATTTCGCCGATCATGATGATCGCGTCGGTGTCCGGGTCGTTTTGGAACAGTTCCAGAACGTCGATGAAGTTCGTGCCGTTGATCGGGTCGCCGCCGATACCGACTGCGGTCGATTGGCCGATGTTCTCAACGGTGAGCTGGTACACAGCTTCGTAGGTGAGGGTACCGGAACGGGAAACAACGCCTACGCGGCCCGGGGTGTGGATGTAGCCCGGCATGATGCCGATCTTGCATTCGCCCGGCGTGATAACGCCCGGGCAGTTCGGACCGATCAGGCGGGTGCGCTTGCCTTCCATGTAACGGCGCACTTTCACCATATCGAGAACCGGAATGCCTTCGGTGATGCAGATGACGAGGTCGAGGTCAGCGTCTACCGCTTCCAGGATGGAGTCAGCTGCGCCAACCGGCGGTACGTAGACAACGGCAACCGTTGCGCCGGTTTTGTCCTTTGCTTCTTGGATGGTGTCGAACACCGGGATGCCGTCTACTTCCATGCCGCCCTTGCCCGGGTTGACGCCCGCTACCATTTGCGTGCCGTATTCGACTGCACCTTGTGCATGGAAACGACCCGTTTTGCCGGTCAGGTTGATGGTCATGACCTTCGTGTCTTTATTGATCAGAATCGACATTGGAATACCTCCTCCGCTCGGTAATTATTTCACCAGTTCAACGATCTTCTTCGCAGCGTCAGCCAGAGAGTCAGCCGCTACGATGTCCAGACCGGATTCGTTGAGCAATTGCTTGCCTTTCTCAACGTTGGTACCTTCCAGACGAACGACGAGCGGGTGGCTCAGTTTGACTTCCTTCGCAGCTGCGATAACGCCTTCTGCGATGGTGTCGCACTTCATGATGCCGCCGAAGATGTTGACGAGAATGCCTTTTACGTTCGGGTCAGCCAAGATGATCTTGAAGGCTGCGGTTACTTTCTCCGTGGTCGCACCGCCCCCAACGTCGAGGAAGTTCGCAGGCGTGCCGCCGAAGTGGTTGATGGTGTCCATGGTCGCCATCGCCAGACCTGCGCCGTTTACCATGCAACCGATGGTGCCATCGAGTGCGATGTAGGTCAGGTCGAACTTGGAAGCTTCGATTTCCTTCGGATCTTCTTCGTCGAGGTCGCGCAGTTCGGAGATGTCGGTGTGACGGAACAGCGCGTTGGAGTCGAAGTTCAGCTTCGCGTCGAGCGCGACAACTTTGCCGTCGCCGGTAACGACGAGCGGGTTAATTTCCGCGATCGAGCAGTCGTTGTCAACAAATGCAGCGTAGAGCGCTTGCATGAACTTGACAGCTTGGTTGACGAGTTCCTTCGGGATGTTGATCGCAAACGCGAGCTTGCGAGCTTGGAACGCCGAGAGACCGACAGCCGGGTCGATTGCTTCTTTGAAGATTTTCTCCGGAGTCGCAGCTGCGACTTCCTCGATTTCGGTGCCGCCCTCTTCAGATGCCATGAGGACAACGCGCTGGGTCGCGCGGTCTACAACGACGCCGATGTAGTATTCCTTCTTGATGTCGGACAGTTCTTCGACCAAGAGGCGCTTGACTACTTTGCCTTCCGGACCGGTTTGGTGAGTGACCAACGTCATCCCCAAAATTTGTTCTGCATATGTACGAACTTCGTCCAGGGTTTTGGCAACTTTAACGCCGCCTGCCTTACCACGGCCGCCTGCGTGAATTTGCGCTTTGACGACGCCTTTGCCGCCGAGTTCTTCTGCGATTGCAACTGCCTCATCTACAGTGAAAGCCACACGGCCATTCGGAACAGCGACGCCATACTTTTTCAAGACGGCTTTGCCTTGATACTCGTGAATGTTCATTCCGCTTCCTCCTCCACGTTCTATGCATGATCACATGCGAAAAAATGGTTTTACACCAAAACTGTATATTCGACTCCATTCGCCACTTCCCTGCATGCCCGTAAATAGTCGAAATCTTTACTTAAACTTCTGCTCGCTCTCGTATTGTACGCGGGCTTTGCAGGCTTCACAGACATGGACGGGGGCGTCCCCATACTTCGCTTGATTGAGATCCCCGATTACAGATGCCTCGATATCCGAGGTGGAACCGCACATCGTGCAGCGCAGTGCATACTCGTTCGCCATAGGTGGTCACTCCTTGTGCAAGAATGGTCACAGATGGTACATAGTATGCAAGTTTTCGCCTTCCGTCATCCCTTGCAGGCGGGGTGGAACTAATGGTTGACCTTCTTGACACCTTTGTCTGTCAAGCCGGACTTGTCGCTCTCCCAGTTTTCGTCGGTGTCGTCCATGATGTCCAAGATGCGGGCTACGACCTCTGCGATCGTATCGCGTCCATACAGTTCGTCGCCCAGTTCTTTCTCCATCGCGTCCATGACATCAAGTACAAATTGTTCGTCGAGATAGAGTTCCTTGGAAACCTTTTGAACAACCATCTCGCGGACGGCAGACTTCTCCATAAGCACAGCCTCCCTTCCCACAAAAACTCCTCTCCTATCATAATTCAGTTGTTAGCAAAACACAAACCTCTTGATTGTCAGGAACAATTTGGAAGAGTATACTTGAATCATTATCATAAGAAAGGGCTGAATTCTCTGTGAAAAAAAAGTTACATTCCCTCTTGCTTGCCACGGCCGTCTTGGCAGCTCCACTGGCCGCAACCCTTCCGCAACAAGCATTTGCATATGCTACACCCACTCATTCCCTCATTAAGCAAGAAGCGTTCGTCGACCTACATAACTTCTACCCGACACGTGCCATCAATGACAACTACGCCGTCTACCTCACAGCAGACCGCTCCCAAGTCATTCTCTTAGATATCAAAACCAACGTGGAAACCGCCATCTACACATCGGAACAAAGCCTGCTGAGTTCCGTCGCTCTCGACAACTCCACGGTCGCATTCGGCGATGCAGACGGCGTCTACACCTACGACCTGACTTCGAAATCGGTGAAAAAAGTCTCCACCGACGCACGCGCCGGTTTCGTCCAAGGGATTGCCAACGGCAAACTGGCATTCGTGACCGCCAAATACGAACAAGTCGAGATGTACGAAAACACCTCCGACTACGAAAACTACAACTACACCGCTCCGACGGAATTCTTCTATGACCTGAAATCAAAGTCTTCCGTCACCCTCACGAATTTCCCGCAACAAAACAACGCCCTCTACGGCCGTCTCGTCGGCGACTGGATCTTGACCGCGCCGGTCACCAAGACGAGAACGTCCTACGCAGAGACGATCACTTCGCACAAAGCCGTCACGGGCTATAACATCGCCACCAAGCAGACGTTTAAAACCAAAGATCTGGAGTACGGCACGCTCGGCTTTACGATCAACGCCAAGGGCGACCTCTACTTCGCGCACCCGACGAAAGACACGACCTTTGACCAACCGAGCCAGAACATTCTGGAGAAATTCAACATTCAGAGCCAAACTTATTCGACCGTACTGCCAAGCAGCAAACTCAGCGCGCTCGTCACCGATGTCAACGCAGACGATGACGGCCGTGTGCTTCTCAACAACGGGGGTCGCGTCGAACTCTACGACCCGACGCACACCGACATCACGCCGATGCATCTGTCCAAGGATCACACCATCAGCGACAGCATAAACTTCTATAGTGGAGCCGGTTATTGGTGGACGGATGAGGACGGTTTGGTCACCGTACAAAAAGCCAACCTCGCCCAAACCATCATCGACAAGATCGACGCTGACAAAAAAGCGATCGAAGACGCCGCCAAAGCCGAAGCAGACCAGCAAAAAGCGGACGAAGACGCCGCCAAATACGCCCAATGGGTCAAAGACAACAAAATGGACCGCCAACAGCTCACGATCAAGATCGGTTCTGCTGAAACCTACTGGAACAGAACTCCGCTCAAAGCCGGCACCCAAGAAACCACCTACGAAGACGTGGCTCCGTACGTGGAAAACGACCGAACGATGGTTCCCCTGCGCCTGATCGCCGAATTCCTCGGAGCGAACGTCTCTTGGGAAGGTGCCCTGAACATGACTCTGATTGACAAAGGCAACGATGTCATCGGCATCGTCGAAGGCGACAAAGAAGCGCTCGTCAACCTCAAACCCGTGCAAATGGATGTCGAGCCGGTTGTGAAAAATAACCGCATGCTCGTCCCGCTGCGCTTCATCATCGAAAACCTCGGCGGCGACGTCAAATGGGATGAAACGACCCAGTCGATCACCATCTACGGCTACACCAACCGAGACTAGTCAGATTGGAGTTGGAATCTGTGAACGTTCTTGACGCGATCCTGACCCGTCGCAACGTAAAACAATTCAAACCGGACCCCGTTCCCCGTGATAAAGTGCAGGAATGGTTGCACGCCGCTTCCTTTGCCCCGAACCATCGGATGACCCAACCGTGGGAAATTCTCTGGATCGGTCCGGAAACACGCGCCCAAATCCCGCACAAAAACAACTTCGGCGGTGCCCCCACCCTGCTCGCCGTGCTCTCGACGCCCGCCCACACATCCGTAGACCGCGACGAGCACTATGCCGCCGTCTCCTGCTTTCTCCAGAACTTCATGTTGGCGGCCCATGCGGAGGGCGTCGGCACCGGCTGGTCGTCCGCCGGCCTCTCGGAAAAAGTCCGCCACATTCTGGGCGTCCAACCGGGCTACGAAGTCGTCGGCATCATCCCCGTCGGCTATCCCGAAGCAGAACCTGCTCCCAAAGAGCGTGCGCCCATCGTTACCAAGATCAAAGACCTGCCGTAACCGAAAAAAGACACCTCCCCACAGATGTGGAGAGGTGTCTTTTTTCATAGCCCCGCTTGTCCGGCTCTTACTTCGGCACGATCGGGCCGTACGTCTTCTCAGGCGCACTGTCCAGTTGATACCAAGTACCTTGGTATTCGAAGCGGTCTTCGAAGACGTTGACGATCCGCTTGCCGTTCGCCGTGTCGGCGATGAACGTCACCGTCGGCGGGCTTTTGACGACGTCTTTGATATCGAGCTTCGTCGCGCTCTTCAGCACAGGGACGAGAAGTGCCACTTTGTCCTTGGCTTCTTGATCTTGAAAAATCCAGTTATTGCGCAAGTCGGTATCGGTCTTGGTGAGCATCTCCAAGCGAGTTGCGCTGGAAAGGTCATCCAAAGTAGCCGCTTGTGTCGATTGTTGTTGACCGGAATTGCCGGATGGAGTGCCGGGTTGCGATGAGCAGCCCGCCGTTGCCAGGAGCACGGCAGCTCCGAGGATGAGGGTCCAAGTTTGACGCATGGGAGTTCCTCCGTTCACGATGTTGAGACTCATTCCTTACTTTCGCTCTCGACCGCGAGCTTGTCAAGCCGTTTTTACCAATTCGGGACGCGGGTCCGGCACGACGAAGCGCAACCAGACGGCGTTGACGAGCAAGAACGTGCAGGAGACAAAAAACAAAGTCGAGATGCCGAAATGGCCTCCAATATACCCGCCGACGTTCGGTCCGCATAAATTGCCGATGAACATCGCGGATGTGCTGTAGCCAAAGATCCGCCCTTGCATCTCCGTTGGTGCCACGGAGCGCAACAACGAGTTGACTTGCGGCATCAAACCTCCCATGCACATGCCAAGACCGAAGCGACAGATCATCAACTGCCACGGGGCGGTGACGAAAGCTTGCGGCAAGTACATCAGCGCCGCGCCGCAGAGAGCAAGCAAGAGCACGCGCTTGTAGCCGATGCGATCGCCAAGTTTCCCGAGTCGCGGGGAGAACAAAATGTTCGCAAGCCCCGTTGAAGCGGTTACCATCCCCGCCAGCAGTGCCACGTTCTGCGAGTTTGGAGACAACTGCGAGACATACACCGACATCAGCGGGTCGATCATCATCATCGAGAACGTGATCAGAAACGCCACGACGAACATCGGCCACACCGGTTTTAATTTACGAATTTCCGTGACGAGACCGCCGAGGCGGCTTTTCTTGGCAGGAGTGAGGCCGTTTGCGGCCACGTCCGCTTTTTTCGCCGGTACTTTGAATTCTTCCTTGACGAGGAGGAACACGATGAGCGTGGCCGTCAGCAGCAGTCCTGCCGTGACGAGAAAGACATGGCGGAACCCGAGGAAGTTCGCCAATACGCCGCCCATCAGCGGACCGATGATTTGCCCGGACACCCCGCCTGTTGCCAACGTGCCCAGCGCATAGCCGACATGCTCTTTCGGAGTATTCGTCGCCATCAGCGACACGGCCGCTGGGATGAAGCCGGAGACAACTCCCATGGCCAAACGCAAAAAGAACAACTGCGTCACATCGGTCGTGAACCCCATAAGTGCCATGACGACCGCCATGCCAAGAGACGAGCGAAGCAACATCACTTTGCGCCCGGTTTTGTCAGACAGTGCCCCCCAGATCGGGGCAAAGATCGCCGACGCCATAAACGTGGCGGAGAACACCAAGCCCGCCCATTTCGTCAACTCCTCCGGATCGGTCACCCCGAGATCCTTTATGTAGAGAGGCAAAAAGGGCATGACGAGGCTCATCCCGGCCATGACGGTGAAGTTGGCGAACCACAGCACCAACAGATTGCGTTTCCAAAGTTGCATAGACTTTCCTTCTTTCTATGATGTACAATCACCTCAAGACAAAACGATCAAAAGGCCAGGTGACGTCCCATCATGTCTTCTACAACCGAATTTCTCGTACAAGTGCGTGGTCTGGTCACACGTGAAGCCAACTTGCAATATTCTGACTTCACGGAGGGACCACTGAGTCCGCATCTGGATGTACATCCAATTGTACCTCAGTTTACGGGAATTGCGACTCCCATTTCTTCGCTTTTCGAAATGGTTTCTCCGCTTTCCGAGAGCACACACGTTATTTTTCACGCTAGCGACGAATTTCAAGCCACGATTCCACTTGAAGAACTTCAACATGCGCTCCTGCTCTTCCAACAAGACGAGAAGCCGTTGAAAAAAGGCTTCCCCGTGCGCCTGATCGTCCCGAACGGGTCGAGCGAATGCTTGAACGTCAAATCGGTCGTCAAAATCGAGTTCGTCCACCATACAGAGCCCGAAGAGAAAGCGACATTCGGTTTCAAAAACCTCGTCGCACCGACCGAGTTGTAGCAAGAAAACCCCCGCTGGTGAGACGGGGGTCGATATGCTACATTGGTACAAAGGTCTACCTATTGTCAGCAGAAAGGGTGGTGCCCGATGAACCAACAGGACTTTTGCTGTGGATTGACGATGGTCGCACTCCTTCGGAGCATCTACTCCGAAGGCGGCGTCCTCGTGCACGACGTGCCGATGCTCGTCTGCCCGACCTGTCACAAGAGCCACATCGTGCCGGATCTGGAGTTTGACTACATCATGCTCACCCACTACTGTGAAACGGACCGCGTGAAAGCCACGTCGCTTCGGGAAACGGTCGGAGAGAGCAAAGTGGTTGACGCACTCGCCAAGTACCCGGAGGATGAGCGGATTCGCACCGGCCGCCGTGTCGTGCCCCAGCAATTCGACTCTGTGCTCGACTTGATCAACGTCGCCAAATCCATGGGAGACACGACGTGGCATAACGAACTGATGGAGCAGTTGAAAAAACTGTCGTCCTACCAGCAGATCAAGTCTCGCTAAAGTCACCCGCGATGTAGTTGTGGTGATAGTTGCGCAGATGATTTTTGTACTGCACGAGGTTGTGCTTTCTGCAAAACTGTTCGAATTCCTCGTTCGTCATGTCTTTCTGGACGACGGCGCTGTTTTTCGGGTAGAAGCCATCCATCGTCTTGTCATGCTGCATCATGTGGTGGAAGGCATCGTTGTACAATTGGACTTTGAACATGGACGGGCCTCCTCCTTGATTTGAAGTACCTATAGCATATGTAATCGAACAAAAACGTAACGCCCCCAACTTTTGCCGTCGGGGGCGTTTATGTTTCGTGATCTTCTTCGATTTTACAGTCCGCGTTGAGCATGACTCTCTCCTTGTTCCTCTGTCGATTTGACGCCCTCACAGGATTCGCATCGGTTTTGGGATCGGCGGATTTCGTCACCCTCGAAGAAGCCACCACAGTCGAGGCACACGTATTCCAACCCTTTCACCTCCTTCCACTTATCTATACTTCCATTATAAACGAAACTCTTCAATTGTGCGACCTTCATCACCTCAAGTAGAAAAATTGTCACACTCTGCCAGAGTGCCAATCCTCCGAACTTCCCTCCCTCTATCCTTATGCAGAAGTTGACGATTCTGTACAATACTTTCCCATTTTTTGCCGAATCGACTCGAAATATTTGCGATGGAAGGATTTTCATTTTATTAATCGAAGTAATGGAGTAGTAAAAAAATCAATCTTTACTGGGGGCTGAGACTATGCAAGAAGTGTCCTTTCGCTTAGATGGTAAGATTGCATTCGTCACGGGAGGTGGCCGCGGCATCGGGAAAGCGCTTGCGCTCGGGTTGGCTCAAGCCGGTGCCGACGTCATCGTGGTAGCCAATACGAAAGACGAAGTGACCGTCGCCGCACGAGAAATCGCCGAGATGACCGGACGCAACACGCTGGCTCTGTGTTGTGATGTAAGCGACCCCGCCAAAATCGAAACGGCTGTAAACCAAGCCATGGAGCGTTTTGGACACATTGATATCTTGATCAACAACGCCGGAATTGGCTTTGTGAAGTCCGTTATGGACGTAACGGCTGAGGAATGGAGCCATGTGATGGATACCAATTTGCGCTCAGCACTCCTCTTGTCGCAGCGCATCGGCCGCCAAATGATCGAGCGCGGCTGGGGTCGCATCGTCAACGTCGCTTCCGTCAGCGCCGGTTTGACGTTCGGCATGCTCAACGCCTATGGCCCCAGCAAGGCAGGGCTCGTCAACCTCACCCAGATGCTCGGCAACGACTTGGGGCGTCACGGGGTCACCGTCAACTCGATCTCCCCCTGGTTTATCAAGACGGCGATGACCGAAGAAGCGTTGAAAACGGAAGAATTCCGCGAATTCTCCACCACGAGAACCCCGATTGGCCGCATCGGAAATCCGGAGGACCTCGTAGCACCGGTGCTGTTCTTCTGCTCGGAGAGCTCCGGGTATGTGACTGGACAGAACTTATTCGTGGACGGCGGCGCGACAACGTTCGGCATGTAAGTGCGGGATGTCTCGTACCTCACCCCTTTCAACCTCATGATATGTTGCGTGGGAACTCCTTCGGTGGAACCATGCACGAGAGAGCCTTTTAGGCTCTCTCTCTATTTTCTAGGGGGTTTTTCGACACATGTATGCGCAAGTAAACACATTGGCGTTGTATGGGTTGCAAGGGGTGTTGGTGCAAGTGGAAATCGACCTGGCCCAAGGTCTGCCGGGCTTTGAAATCGTCGGGTTGCCCGATAATTCGGTGCGCGAGGCCAAAGACCGCGTGCGGGCCGCCATGCGCAATTGCGGGCTGGAGTTTCCACAGAAGCGCATCACGGCGAACCTTGCCCCCGCTCATCTGCGCAAAGAGGGTTCCGGTTTTGATTTGGGCTTGGCGCTCGGCATCCTCCTCGCGGCGGAGCTTGTGCCTGCGAATGCTCTCTCCGGCGTGGCACTTGTCGGGGAGTTGGCGTTGGACGGCAGCATCCGTCCCGTGCGCGGGATGTTGTCGCTGGCGTTGGGAGCTCGGGAGCATAAGCTTCATACGCTGGTCGTCTCCTCAGCTTGTGCGCCGGAAGCCGCGTTGGTCAGCGGGTTGAAAGTGATCGGTGTGGATTCGCTTGGGGACGTGTTTCGTTGGCTGACAGGTCGTTTGGAATTGTTGCCGACCGCAGTCCATCCTGCATCCGAAGAGACCGCTTCAGCGGGTGGAGAGGATTTTTCAGAAATCAAAGGTCAACCGCACGTGAAGCGGGCTTTCGAGATCTCTGCTGCGGGCAATCACAACATCCTGTTGATCGGCCCGCCCGGCAGCGGCAAGACGATGCTCGCCAAACGGATGCCGACGATCTTGCCCGCTCTCACGTCGCGCGAGTCGCTTGACGTGACGCAAGTACACAGCGTGGCGGGCTTGTTGGCGGAGGAAATCGGACTGTTGCGGACGAGACCGTTTCGCACGCCGCACCATACGATTTCAACAGGGGGCTTGATCGGTGGCGGGACGATTCCCCGCCCCGGCGAAGTGAGTTTGGCGCATGGAGGCGTGTTGTTTCTCGATGAGTTGCCGGAATTTCGCAAGTCGGTGTTGGAAGTGCTTCGCCAACCGATGGAGGACGCACAAGTGACGATCTCTCGGACACAGGCGACGTATACGTTTCCGAGCCGTTTCTTGCTGGTGGCGGCGATGAATCCCTGTCCGTGCGGTTTCTACGGATCGGACTACAAGCCCTGCACGTGTACACCGCCCATGATTGCCCGCTACCAAAACAAAATCTCCGGGCCGCTGTTGGACCGGATTGATTTGCATGTGGAAGTGCCTCGCGTGACGTACTCCGACATTGTGAACACGGCACTTGAAGAGTCTTCCTCGGAAATTTTGACACGGGTGATTCGCGCCCGCGATGTGCAAGCGGCACGCTTTCCCGATCGGACGTCACCTTACAATGCAGCCATGTCCCCTACGGATACCCGCCTGTACTGTGACATGTCCGTCGACGCGAGGACCCTTTTGCAAAAAGCGTTCGACAGGCTGGGGTTGTCCGCCCGCGCCTATGAACGGGTGCTCAAAGTGGCGCGCACGATTGCAGACTTGGCGGGAAGTGTTGGGGTCGAGGAAGCTCATGTGGCGGAGGCTGTGCAGTACAGGACTCTGGATCGACATCCAAACCCCCTTTCCTAACAAGATTTGTGCGTTGCTCTCCCCCCTCTCAAACCCGTATTCTACATGATAGATACACGAATTTGAGAGAGGGGATGGCCCGTGAAAAAGTGGTTTTTGCTGCTGTCTGTCGTCCTCACTCTGGCACTTCTGCTTCCCGCACATCCCAGAGCTGTGGCGGCTGTAGAGCCGACCGTATCGGTCGTACCGGACAAGACCGTCACGCTCACATTTGACGACGGTCCCGACCCGCGCTTCACGCCGCAGATTCTGGACATGTTGAAAAAACGCCACCTGCAAGCGACGTTCTTTGTCGTAGGACGCAACGCGTTGGAACACCCGGACCTCGTGCGCCGCATCGCCCGAGACGGTCACACCATCGCCAACCATACGCTGACTCACCCGCACTTGGAAACGCTCAAGCCCACGCAAGTCAACGCTGAACTGCAAGGCGGTGACGCAGCTCTAACGGCCGTAGTTGGCCCGAGCTTCGCGGTTCCCCACTTCTTCCGCCCGCCGCGCGGCAATGTCTCGCCCGCGATCTTGACCACCACGGAGCAACTCAATAAGCAACTGATTCTCTGGAACGTCTGTGTCGAGAACCATACCACGACGACGCCTCAGCAAGTGGAGCAACGCGTGATGAGCTTGATTCACGAGCGTCACGGCGGCATCTTGCTCGCTCACGACGGCGAACTCGATCGAACGCTGACCGTACAATCTCTGCCGCGCATCCTCGACGACCTGCAACGCGAAGGCTTTCATATCGTTCCGTTGCAAACCTATCTGGACGCACAGCAGCAATCTATGGGGCAACATGCTTTGTAAAAAAACTCGCCGGGAGTTCTCACGAGCGAGTTTTTTTGCGTCTGCGGGGTCCCTGACCGAGTCGCCCGAGCCAGAAACCGCCGAGAAGTCCGGCGATCAACCAGAGGAGAGAAGCGAAGAGTGTGAGGGCTTTGACGGCCTGCACCGCGAGAGAGCCGAGCAGAATCGAGAGCAGGAGTAAGATCGGTGCCGCTGCCAACCAAGGTTGACGACGCAACCGCATTTTCATCTTCCAAACCGGGGACCCGATCTTCATCGTGGGACTTCCCTCCTTTTGCCCTATCTATATGCGCAGCGGTGAGCAACTATTTTCCAACGAAAAAACGGCATGTCCTGCACAGGCGCAGGCATGCCGTTTTGCTTTATTTTTTCGGAGATTTGGTCGGTTGTTTCTTGGCAGTGGCTTTGGTTTTGGATTGGTTGGATTGCGCGTTCTTCATCCGGCGCTGAATCTGTGCCAATTGCTTCTGGTTGAGGTTCATGCCCATGCCCTTCGCCATCGTCGCGATCTCCGTATCGGACATCGTCATGTTCTGCATCTTGTTGCGCAGGTAGTAGACGCCGCCGAGCGCGCCCAGAACCAGCCCGAGAATAAAGGTACCGATTGCTACGAGAGTTGTTACCATCGAGAGTTTGCCCCCTACTTGTCTTAATCCATACTAGTATACTACAGAACTTGTACGTAATTCCACTGTTGTCCAAACTCCTGCCGAAAAGGTATGATAGAGGGAACATTTGGAAAGGACGTGGCAAGATGAGCAACCTTCTCATTCGTCCAGTGCGGGCCGATGATGCCGAGCGCATTTGGGAGATCAGCTTGCAGGAGGATGTAATGCCGTATGTCTTGAACACTCCGAGCTTGCGGGTGGAGACGATGCAGGAGCAGTATGCGAAGCCGCAACCGAACTCCCACCAATTTGTCGCGGAGATCGACGGTCGTGTGGTGGGGCATATCGGGATGAGTGCGTTTACGGGGCGTCGCTCGCATATCGGGTATCTGTATCTCTTCGTGGATTCGACCTGTCAGGGTCAAGGCGTGGGGACGGAGATGTTGAAGAAAGTGATCGACCTCGCCGACAATTGGCTTCGGTTGGAGCGGTTGGAGTTGGGCGTGCTTTCACACAATCCACGGGCTCAAGCGTTGTACGAACGGCTCGGATTTGTCGTCGAGGGTCGCAAGGTCGGTGCGAATTTTTCGCAGGGGCAGTTTGTGGACGAGATCATCATGGCTCGGTTTCGACCGGGCGGTGTGTTGAGCGAGGTATAGAAAAAAGCGCCCCATGAGTGGGCGCTTTTTTTGTTAGAACGCGTGTTTGAGGTGGTACAAGTCACGAACTCGAAACGGATTGCGATCCACGTAGACGGTGATGACATCGAAGCGAATGTCGCGGTAGATGGTGTCCTCCGCCGGGCGTTCGTGGAGGTAGCAGGAGGCCATCTTCCGCACTTGGCGCTGTTTGCGCCAGTCTACAGACTCTTCGGCGGTACCGAACGTGCGGGTGGATCGCGTGCGAACTTCAACGAAGACCAACGCGTCGCGGTCAATCGCTATGATATCCAACTCTCCTCCACGTCGTCGCCAGTTCCGGTCGATGATCCGGTAGCCCAAGTGTAGCAAGAAGTCTGCCGCCACACGCTCTCCAAAATCCCCAAGTTGCTTGCGCGGGTCGGTAGAGACGCGTTGCTTGGAAGTAGGTTTTTGCTTCGCCCTCGTAGCGGTTTCCTTTTTCGCCGAGATTTTTGGGTTGTTCCCGTGGGTTTCGTGGTTGTTCATGACTGGGCACCTCTATTCAGTTGTGTATGAAGTTGTAGGGTCAGCGGTCGCGTTTGTCGAGCCTTTGGACGAAGGCGAGGACTTCGGCGACGACTTGGTAGAGTTCGGCGGGGATTTCTTTGCCGATTTCGAAGGCGAGCAACGTTTCGACCAGCGCTCGGTCTTCGTGCATCGGGACGCCGGAGTCCTGCGCGAGAGACAGGATGTGATCCGCGACGGCCCCCCGCCCGGAAGCGACGATGCGCGGGGCGGTGTCTCGGTCATGGTTGTACTGCAGCGCGACCGCTTTCTTCGGCGGTGTCGGTTTCTTGTCGTCGGAGGCCAACCCTCCACCTCCTTTCGCTCTCCCATTTTCAGCGGCTACATCCGCAGGTCAAGACTGCTTTGCGTCAACAACGGCGGCAACAACGGAAGTTGCCGACCTTCTTGCAAGGGTTGCTTTTCTTCCACTTTCAGCACGCCGAGATGATAGCCCACGCCCTGCAACTTGTCACGCAGATCGCGCTGCTCGGCCGCTTCAATCTGCACCGTCTCTTTATCCTCCGAAACGAATCGCACGCCGACCACACGGTCTACGATGTGCAGATGAATATCAAGCGGCCCCAAGTTCGGCATGTCGAGTCGGAACAACACATAGCAGTTCGACGGGTCGAGGCTTTTCTGCCCCGGCCCTTTGCGCGACATCACGTGGAGTTCCACCGTCTGCTCTCGTCCGTTCATCTGTAGAGGAACGGCACTGAACTGGTAGAAAAGGTCAGACCTTTGCTGTGTCTGTCCCGGTGTGCTCATCAACTGTTGGCCCGTCAAGTTGTTCAGCAACGTGCTGACATCATCCGCGAGAGCCCCGTGCCCTGCAGCCGTCAGTTCGGCGGCGGAACGTTGGACGTTGAGAAGAGCTTCTTTGAGACTCGATCCCTGCTGTTCGGTCGTGAAACTGTTCAAGGCATTCTGAACGGCGTCCCGCACCACAGAAGCATCACTGTCTGCCGGGAGACGGCGCAGGGCCGCTCCGAGGCGTTCTTCAAATGCGAGACCGAGTTGCTTGGCTTTGTCGCGCAAGGAGTCGGCCGACGTGTTCGCGTCCTTCGCCAGATCGTGTACCACCTTCGACAGTTGCTTGAGGGAGTCGCGGGCACTTTCCCGGGGCGAAGAGAGTTTGTCATCGACAGCATTCCCGTCCGCTTGTGTCGGGAGCGGTCGAGAATTCTTATTTTCCGGGAAAGCAGACTGAGTTCGCTCAGGACCGGAGTGTGTAGCCGGTGGTTCGGTTTTCGCAGATGCCGCCGGAGAAGAGGTCTGCTCTTGAGTCCGTTCTGTCGTCGAAGTCGGGGGTTGTTCGGCGACGTCGGGGCTTGCAGAAGTCGGCGCTTGAAACGCCGTCGGCTTTGCCTCAGCGTCGGCCGTCGCATCTGTCGCCTGAGCGGACGACGCGTTCGATACAACTTGGGGTGCCGGTTTCGGCGCATTCGATTCTGTAGCCGAGGTTGCAGTCTGAGTAGTCGTGCCAGTCCCTTGCGTTTGGCCCGTTGCAGGGCTCGAAGCCCCTTTTGATGCCTCCGTCTGCCCTGACGATACAGCGGTAGCGGACGCGCCGCTTTTTTCCCCGTCGGTGAGGATGTTGTCCAGCGAGGCTGCGACGCTCGTCAGCAGTTGATGCAATTTCGGTCCGTTGTCGAGCGCATCCATCGCCTGAAACGTCGAAGGGTTGATCGGGATGCCGAGCTCCGCCATCTTGCCAAGCGTTGCCACCTGTGCGGGCGTCGGCGCACTTCCCAGCGACTTCAGCACCTGCCCCGCCTGCTTCAAAACATCCGGATTCAACGGCAGACTGCGCGAGACGAACTCCTGTACCATCGCTTTCATCTCGTCCCCCTCGGGCACTTGCAAGGCGTTCAAGATGCTCGCGAGGTCCATCTGCATAGCTTTGCCCGTATCACCGCGCATCGGCTGGCCGACCAGCTTCAATTCAAGCGCCCCGCGCATTTGCTCTCCGGTCACCAACAGATCCAGTTGATCTCCCGGCTGCAGATGCGCTTCGACTTGCGCCCGTACTTTGGTGTTGCCGATCATGAGCCAAGCTTCCGACTTGTTGTTGCTTAGAAACTCCATCAGAGTGGCCCGAACCACGGTGCCCACTTTGAGTTCCAACTGGCCGCCGGCATCCTTCGCCCCTTGGAGCGTCTGCATCATGATCTTCGCCATCTGCCCGGTGCTGATGCGCATCCCGATCTCCTCCTCTACCTACAAATCAAACCCGTCGAACAAAGTCCCCTGCACCTGCAATTTTTTGCCGACCGGGGCGAACGACGTGCGATGAATCGGGCAAGGCCCGTACTCCTCCAACGCCGCCATGTGATCGGTACTTCCATAGCCCTTGTTCCGATCGAATCCGTACTGCGGGTAGAGCTGTGCATACTCCACCATCAACCGATCCCGCGTCACTTTTGCGAGAATCGAAGCCGCTGCAATCGAGAACGAAGATGCATCCCCTTTGACAATCGCTTCATACGGTTGTGTCACACCGGGAATCTTCAAGCAGTCGGTCAACAAAAAGTCCGGCATCAGACCAAACCGTGCCTGCATCTCCCTCAGCGCTCGTCGTGCCGCTTCAAACGTTCCCTGCAAAATGTTGTGTTCATCTATATACGCTTCGTCCACGACACCGACTCCGTACGCCACCGCACCTTCGCAGATGAGGTCATACAGTCGCTCGCGAACGTCTTCCTTCACTTGTTTGGAGTCGTTCAGGCCCGGTAATAAAATACCGTCCGGCAACATCACAGCCGCCGCCACAACAGGCCCGGCCAACGGCCCGCGCCCCGCTTCGTCAATTCCCGCGATGAGCTCAAAGCCCTGCTCGCGGCATCTGCGTTCATAGCTCCACATGCGGTCTTGAAACGCCGCTGCGTCGACGAGGCGTTTTTGTTCCCGCAGATAGGTTTCGATCAGTTTGCGAACCCCGGCGCGCTCGTCGCCTTGGATCGTCTTGATCTGGCGGGCGTTCGGGGTGTTTGTCAGGAGCCAGTCTCGGACGTCCCCGACGGTCATGGTGTCAACTTCAAACTTCTTGCGCGGCATCCGTAGGTCTCCCCTCTCTATCCCTATTCCATTCGCCAATCCACCGGTCGAATCCTGTAGAATACAGCAAAAAACCACCGCGTTACTCCACGGTGGTTTCTTCCGGTGTTGCCTCTTCTTGCACTTGCTTTTGCTCCGGTTGCACTTGCTCTTCGACTTGTTCCTTCAGTTCGTTCGGGTTCTCCAACGAGATCCGCCCAAACTGCCCGCCACGAAACTCGCGGATCAGCAGTTTCCACGTCGCTTCGAGGTCCACGACGTTCCCTTGGCGCAGGAAGCCGCGCTTACGGCCAATCGCTTCGATCGCCTCACGCGGGTCCTCCGGCAACGATTCGAGGTTGTAACGGCTCTCCAACACGCCCTTGTACAGCTCGTTCATCAGCTTGACGATGAAGATGGCAACCGGCTCCGTGTCGAGAATTTCCTCTTTGATCGCACCGGTGGCAGCGAGACGAAGACCCACTTGCTGGTCTTCGAACTTCGGCCAGAGAATCCCCGGCGTATCGAGCAGTTCGAAGTCCTTGCCGACTTTGATCCATTGCTGGGCTTGGGTAACGCCCGGTCGGTCGCCCGTTTTGGCGATGGTTTTCTTGGCCATGCGGTTGATCAGCGACGATTTGCCGACGTTCGGGATGCCGAGGATCATTGCACGGGTCGCACGCGGGCGGATGCCCTTTTTCGCCATCGCTTCAATTTTAGGAGCGAACAGACGCTTTGCTTCTGCTGCGGCCTTGGGCAGTCCTTCGCCCTTGATCGCGTTGATCGGCAGCGCATCGAGCCCCTTGGCGCGGAAATACTTCACCCATTGATCGGTAATACGCGGGTCTGCGAGATCGGCTTTGTTCAAAAGCACCAGGCGCGGCTTGTGCTGTACGATCTCGTCCATCATCGGATTGCGGCTGGAAAGCGGAAGACGTGCGTCCACCAGTTCCATGACGATGTCAACCAGTTTCAGCTTCTCGGTGACTTCCCGGCGCGCTTTCGCCATATGGCCGGGGAACCATTGAATGGTCATGTATCGTCCCCCCTTTGCTGTCTGTTAGATTTTGCGGAAATTCGGTAACGGATACCAGACAAGTTCAGCTCGTCCGACGATCTCTTCGTCCTTCACATACCCGACTTGCGGGTCGCGACTGTCCTTGGAAAAACCGCGGTTGTCGCCCATAACGAAAATCGTTCCGTCCGGGACGGTGAAAACTTTGTCGTTCGGAGCTGTCGGCTCCGCAATAAACGGTTCGTCCAGCTCTTGCCCGTTGCGGAAGACTTTGTAATCGTGCATCTCGATCTTGTCTCCCGGCAGGCCGATGACACGCTTGATAAAGTCCTTGCTCTCATCGGAAGGGTATTTGAACACGAGGATGTCGTTGTACTCAGGCTTATGTAAATGATAGACCAATTTGTTGACGACCAGCCGCTCGCGGTCTTGCAGCGTCGGCACCATCGACTGCCCGTCTACCATGAAGATCGCAAACAGGAATTGACGAATGATCAGGGCCAAGACAAACGCAATGATCAGGGATTTGGTCCACTCCCACGCTTCATTCTTGCGCTTCTTGCCGGTATCCAACCCGTTCGTGGTCGTTTCATGGACTTGCTCGCTCATATAGCGTGCCCTCCTGCCGTGTGACAGATACAAAGAAGGGACTTGTAACGAGTCACAAGTCCCTGGTCTTTGCTGTAATTAGCGGATCTCTTTGATACGAGCAGCTTTACCGGTAAGGTTGCGCAGGTAGTACAGTTTTGCACGACGTACGCGGCCACGGCGCATCACTTCGATCTTCTCGAACTTCGGGGTGTGGAGCGGGAAAGTACGCTCTACGCCAACGCCGTAGGAAATCTTGCGAACGGTGAAAGTAGCAGAAATGCCACCGCCACGACGCTTGATCACAACGCCTTCGAAGACCTGAATACGTTCACGGTTACCCTCTTTTACTTTCACGTGTACGCGAACGGTGTCGCCTGCCTTGAAAGTCGGGATATCCGTGCGGATTTGTTCCGCAGTGATTTGAGCCAAAAGGTTTTGGTTCATGGGTGTTACCTCCTCCCTGCAGGCGTTCATATCACGGGCCTCATAAATGGGCGCCGAACAGCGGACCGCCTTGATGTCACAAACGATATTATAGCACAGGGTTGGAGGGCTTGGCAACGCATGAAGTACGAAAACTTCTACTTAATGACACGCTTCCCGTAGAGGAAGTTTTTCGACCAATAACCGGAGGTTCCAAACTTCGTAATAGTGACACCCGGTTTCGGGATGGTGTGCAAGATTTGCCCGTTGCCCATGTACACCCCGACGTGGCCGACACGACCGTCCGAATAGCGTTCCGGGTATTTGAAGAACATCAGGTCACCCGGTTGCAACTGCGATCTCGACACACGAGTCCCGACGTTCGATTGCTGACGGGAGTCGCGCGGCAGGGAGATCCCGTTTTTGCCGAAGATGTACTGCATGAACGACGAGCAGTCCATCAAGCGCGGCGCATCGGAGGTCTTCGCCCCGAACTTGTACGGGACACCCATGTATTTCTTGCCGAGCGTGATGATCGCTTGGGCTTTGCGGGCGGCCGTCGCCGATTGGCTCGCAGTCGGCGTTGCGGCGGGTCCTTGGACGGTGTTCGGGTCCACGACAGATACGTCGGACGACCCTGTCTCCATCTCTTTTTTCAGAGACTCAACCGGCAGTTGGAGAATTTGCCCCGGCATCAGCACGTCGGAGCGCAGACCGTTGGCAGCACGAACGGCGGTTGCGGTGGTATGGTGCGCTTGGGCGATTTTGAACAGTGAGTCGCCCGAATGAACTTTGTACGTGGTCGCCGGCATCTGAACGCGTACCGACCCGTCCGGCGCGTTAAAGTACGTGAACGTGTTGAACACGGAGCTCACGGCATCCAGCGAGAGATACGTGGTGCCGTTGACGAATCGCGGAGCATGGATGTTGATCCGCTCATCGCCTTTCATCGCATGCGTTCCGCCAATGGTCACACGAACGGTCACCGATCCATCGGTCGCGCTGTACGTCTTGGTCTTGGCGTTGTAGGAAATGGCGTCGTAGTCCAAGATCTGTGCCATGTTCTTAAACGGCACATAGTAGACACCGCCGATCGAGATCGGGTTGATCGCGGTCTTGGTCACGCCGTTGATCACGACACCCGCTCTTGCAACTGATGAATAACTGACGGTTGGAACTGCATCCATGTCCGAAGCCATTGCGTTTAGGGCGTTTGGCAACGGCATCAAGGCGAACAGGGCGACAAGTGCTAAAGCCATGCGTTTGTTTTTCCGATTGTTCATCTCTATCACCTCGACTACAAGATTCATTCCACATAGCTATTGTTTGTGGACAGGGGGTCTTGCAGTCTGGGCAATAGATGGCAAGAAAGACAAAAGACCTGCCGCAGGGACAGGTCTTTTTTTTCAAGCACAGCGGGCGATCAAGAGCGCAAAAACGCGATCTCTTCCTTGTACTTTCCTTCCGGCGTTTCCAAGATTAGCGGTTTGTCCTGGGCCAGTTCGTGATGCACGATCCGCTTGATCGCCTCGGCCCCGATGGAGCCCTCTCCGATGTTGGCATGGCGGTCCTTGCGCGAGTTGAACTCGGTCTTGGAGTCGTTGATATGCCAGACTTTCAAGCGGTCGAGGCCCACGATGTCGTCGAATTGGTGCATGACTTTGTCAAAGTCGTTGACGATGTCATAGCCCGCCGAATAGAGGTGACAGGTATCGAGGCAGACGCCGAGCTTGTCCCGATGTTTGACGCGTTTGATGATCTCCGCCAGCTCTTGGAAATTGGAGCCGACTTTGGAGCCGTCCCCCGCCATCAACTCCAAGCAGACGTTGACCGTCTCTTCCCCGCTCAACACGAGATCAAGCCCTTCGGCGATGCGGTTGATCCCGTATTCAACGCCGGAGCCCGTGTGCGAGCCCGGGTGGAACACGATGTGCTTGATACCCAGATAGGTCGTGCGCTCAATGTCTTCCCGGAGCATATTCACACCGTATTCGAACGTCTCTTCCTTGCTCGACGCGAGGTTGATCAAGTACGGGGCATGAACCACCGGATCGCTCAAGTTGTGTTCTTTCATCAACTCGTACGCTTTCTCCCGGTTAAAAAGGGTGATGTCGCGAGCCTTGCCCCCTCGGTTGGAGCGGGTGTAAATCATATAGGTGTCCGCTTCGTAGCCGATCGATTCTTCGACGGCAGCGAGCAGACCATGTTTGGCAATGGAAACGTTGGCACCCAATTTCAGCATTGGAAAATCCGTCCTCTCAAGATAGTCTCCCGAAAGTGTAGCATAGGTTCCCCCCACAGGCAAACGCGCATACCCTGTGGAAAAAAGGGGATGGCAGCATGGCGAACAGCATCCGCATCTCGCTCTCCAAGCGGCAACTAAGCCTGCTTTCCGACGGCAAAGTCGTCCGCACCTACCCTGTCGGAGTCGGCAAAATCGCCACGCGCACACCGACCGGCACCTTCACGATCGTCAACAAAGCGCCCAACCCCGGTCGACGTCCCGGCGGACCCCGTACGGTGTACGGAGACTTTTGGATGGGACTCTCCAGAAAAGGCTACGGCATCCACGGCACCAACAACGAAGCCTCGATTGGCAAGTACGTCTCGCACGGTTGCATTCGGATGCACAACAAAGACGTACTCGACCTTTCCAAACGAGTCGACATCGGGACGAAAGTACAGATCGTACCCTAAAAAAAGCACCTCCCCGCATACCGGAGAGGTGCTTTCTCATGTGAGACTTGTAGGTTTGGTGCGGGTGGCCGGACTCGAACCGGCACGGGGAAACCCCGACAGATTTTAAGTCTGTTGTGTCTGCCATTCCACCACACCCGCAGGAACAGTATTTAGAATATCACATGATAAGAACTTTCGCAATAAAAAAATCGGATGATTTGCACATCCGATTCGATTTGCTAAGCTTTTGGAGGTGGTACCCGGATTTGAACCGGGGAGTGAAGGTTTTGCAGACCTTTGCCTTACCACTTGGCTATACCACCGAAAATAAAAATGGAGCGGAAGACGGGATTCGAACCCGCGACCCTCGCCTTGGCAAGGCGATGCTCTACCCCTGAGCCACTTCCGCATAACGTTTGAGGTTTGGAAAAAACAAATGGTGACCCGTACGGGATTCGAACCCGTGAATGCCGCCTTGAAAGGGCGGTGAGTTAAGCCGCTTCTCCAACGGGCCAAACAAATGGTGCCTTTTACCGGAATCGAACCGATGACCTCATCCTTACCATGGATGCGCTCTACCTACTGAGCTAAAAAGGCAAATGGCTCCCCGAGCAAGACTCGAACTTGCGACCATCCGATTAACAGTCGGGCGCTCTACCAACTGAGCTATCGAGGAATAATACATGGTGGAGAATAGCGGATTCGAACCGCTGACCCCCTGCTTGCAAGGCAGGTGCTCTACCAACTGAGCTAATCCCCCAAGGGTGAAAATGTGGTGCCGGAGAAGGGACTCGAACCCCCACGGTTTCCCGGTCGATTTTGAGTCGACTGCGTCTGCCATTCCGCCACTCCGGCGTGTAAAGTTATATTGGCTGGGGAGGAAGGGATCGAACCTTCGCATGACGGAGTCAAAGTCCGTTGCCTTACCGCTTGGCGACTCCCCATCGTTTGAATCACTGGTGACGAGAATTAAGATATCATACTCTCAATTTCGTGTCAACCTCAAGTTTGCGTATTTCTCATCTCGCAACCTCTCGCGGCGACAAGACAAATATAGCACGGGTCACGGCGTTTGGACAAGGGTTTGAAACGCCAAATTTCGACGTTTTTCGAAAAGAGATACGCAAAGCTTGTAAAAAAAGCCCCGATCGTCGCCGAACGGGGCTTTTTCTACTTCGAGGTTCCCTGCTCCCGCTTCACTTCGTCGAGAAGTTTACGGTCGTCCTTGGAAAGCTCCATGCTTTGCAAGAGGTCGGGACGACGGGTCAGCGTGCGGCGCAGAGATTCCTTGCGCCGCCAGCGCTCGACGTTGCCGTGGTGACCGGAGAGCAGCACGTCAGGCACCTTCCAGCCGCGAAATTCGGCAGGACGGGTGTAGTGCGGATACTCCAGCAGACCCTCGCGGAACGAGTCCAGTACGGCGGAGGTGTTGTTGCCAAGCACGCCCGGCAACAACCGGGTTACGCTGTCCACGATCACCATCGCCGGCAGCTCTCCCCCCGTCAGCACATAGTCCCCGATCGAGATCTCGTCTGTGACGAGATACTGGCGAATGCGTTCATCGTAGCCCTCATAGTGGCCCGCGATGATCACCAGATGCTCCTCAGAGGCGAAATCAAGGGCTTTGGCTTGCGAGAAGACTTCTCCCTGCGGGCAGGTCAAGATGACGCGTGGAGAGCTTGTCCCCGCCTCCTGTTGCTCGGTAAGCGATTCGACGGCAGAGAAAATCGGTTCAGGCTTGAGGACCATGCCGCCGCCGCCACCGTAAGGGGTGTCGTCGACGGTGTTATGTTTGTTGTTGGAGTAGGCGCGGAAATCGATCAAGTTGATCTCCACCAAGCCCTCGCGGCGGGCGCGGCCGAGAATGGAAGAGTTGATCACACCTTCGAACATCTCCGGGAAAATCGTCACGATGTCAATGCGCACGTTGGTTCCCTCCTACCCTCAGTCCAGCAGGCCCGGCAGGATATGTACAAGAACTTTTTTGTTCTCCACGTCTACATCCAACACACAACTCGGAATGACCGGCAACAGAATGTCCTTGCCCTTGGGCGGCTTCACGACGTAGACGTCGTTCGCCCCCGGTTGGAGTACGTCCTTGAGGACGCCAAGCACTTCTCCTTCATCGGTGACAACCTGGCAGCCAATCAATTGGTAGATGTAGTACGTGTTCTCCGGCAGTTCGACGAGGTCTTGTTCGCGGACCATCAGGTCGCCGCCTTTGTACTTTTCCACATCATTGATATTGAAATGCCCCTCAAATGTCAGTAGGATGAATTGCTTGTGCGGTCGGGACGACGAAATTTTCAACTCAATTGGCTTTTGGAAGTTCGGATGCACGAGCAGAACGGTCGAGCCTGACTTAAAACGGACATCATCAAAGTCTGTCCGTGACACGACGCGCACTTCTCCGCGCACCCCTTGGGTGTTCACCAAGTGGCCGACGAGGATCAGTTGCTCCTTTTTCATTAAAGACCCGCGCGGCGAATTTCTACGACTACGCCGTCCTTGAGCACGATTTCGTTCACTTGTACTTTTTCTTCCCAGTTGTCGCCCACACGAATGTCGACCGTCGATTCGACTTGGCCGCCGTTGATTTCCGCACCAATCTCCGATTGCTGAATTTGCACGAGTTGCTGCATCAGTTGTTCACGACGCTCCATGCGTGCGCCGCGCTCTTGGTTGATGCGCGCGGTCAGACCTTGCACAGCTTCCGGGCCGTGTTGTTCTGCATCTTGCAACGCTTTGCGCGCTTGGAATTCGATCTGCTCCAGTTCGTGCTGGATGCCTTGGATCGCTTGGTTGATTTCACCGGTAATGCCTTTCTTGGTTCCTTCGGTCAAGATCAGCTTAATCGCCACAGGTACTTTTACAGTAAACAATGAAATTCACACTCCTTTGGTATGTTCCTTATTATACCACAAACAAAAAAGCTAGGGAGCATCTCTGCTTCCTAGCTTTCGTTGCGTCACACGATTTCAATCAAACGATTTCAATGGTGACTTTCTTGGTTTGTCCGGCAGCGGCGGCCGCGACGACAGTGCGCAGCGCCTTCGCTACCCGGCCTTGTTTGCCGATAATCTTCCCCATATCGGACGGGAAGACGGACAATTCGTACACGATTGCATCATCCAGAACCACTTCGGATACCCGAACTTGGTCAGGCTGATCGACAAGAGCCTTCGCAATGGTTTCCACCAATTGCTTCATGCTTACTTGCCTGCTTTCGCTTCGTGTACCTTCTTGAGGATGCCGGTCTTAGAGAAGAGGTTCTTCACGGTATCGGACGGTTGTGCACCGTTGTTCAGCCATGCGATTGCTTTCTCTTCATCGATGTTGATTTGAGCCGGTTGGGTAACCGGGTTATAGGTACCGATCTCCTCGATGAAACGACCGTCACGCGGAGAACGGGAATCAGCTACTACCAGACGGTAGAACGGAGCTTTCTTCTGACCCATACGCTTGAGACGAATCTTAACTGCCATTTTATTTTCACCTCCACAGAATCAAAATCATATCATAACTTCCGTTCCAAGGGAACAGAAAAGTTGATAACTCATCAAATTTTGTTGCGATGATGACAATCTACGGCATGAACGGGAGTTTGAAACCACCCTTGCCCTTCTTGCCTTTCATCTTCTTCGCCATTCCGGAGAACTGCTTCATCATCTTCTGCATGTCTTCGAATTGCTTCAAGAGACGGTTGACTTCCTGCACCGAGGTTCCGCTCCCGGCCGCGATGCGTTTGCGGCGGCTGGAGTTGATCACACCCGGTTCCGTGCGCTCCACCGGCGTCATCGAGCGAATAATCGCTTCGACACGGCCGATTTGCTTGTCATCCACGTTGACGTTCTGCATGCCCTTGATCTTGTTCATGCCGGGCAGCATCCCCATGATCTGGTCGAGCGGGCCCATTTGCTTGACCTGCTGCAACTGATCGAGGAAGTCTTCGAGCGTGAAGTCGGCATTGCGCATCTTCCGTTCGAGGTCGAGCGCTTTGTCCTTGTCGATGTTCGCTTGCGCTTTCTCGATCAAGGTCAATACGTCGCCCATCCCGAGGATGCGGGACGCCATGCGGTCCGGATGGAAAGGTTCGATCGCGTCGATTTTCTCCCCGATGCCGGCGTACTTGATCGGCGTGCCGGTGACGGCACGGATCGAGAGGGCGGCACCGCCGCGGGTATCCCCGTCGAGCTTGGTGAGGATCGCGCCCGTCACGTCGAGCTGCGTGTTGAAGCTCTCCGCTACGTTGACAGCATCTTGACCGGTCATCGCATCGACGACCAACAGGATCTCGTCCGGTTGCACGGTTTCCTTGATCTGCTTGAGTTCGTCCATCAACGCTTCATCAATATGCAAACGACCTGCGGTGTCGATCAGAACATAGTCATGACCGTGCGACTTTGCGTGCTCCATCGCTTGGCGGGCAATCTCGACCGGGCTGACCTCGTTGCCGAGGGAGAACACCGGGACGTCGAGCTGTTCGCCGAGCACTTGGAGTTGCTTAATGGCAGCCGGACGATAGACGTCGCAGGCGACAAGCAACGGTTTCTTGCGGTCTTTCTGCAGAAGTTTCGCCAACTTGCCGGTGTGGGTGGTCTTACCTGCCCCTTGCAAGCCGACCATCATGTACACGGTCGGTGGTTTGGAGGAGACGGTGAGCTTGGCTTGCTCGCCCCCCATCAACGCGGTGAGTTCTTCGTTGACGATCTTGATGACATGTTGTCCCGGAGTCAGGCTTTGCAGGACTTCCTGTCCTACTGCACGCTCCTTGACCTTCGCCACAAAGTCTTTGACGACTTTGAAGTTGACGTCGGCCTCCAGGAGTGCGAGTCGCACTTCCCGCATGGCTTCAGTTACGTCCGATTCACTGAGCTTGCCCTTGCCGCGCAAACGGTTAAAGGTGTCCTGTAATCGGTTCGCCAATCCTTCGAAGACCATGGCCATCCTCCTCTGTGTCGGTTATTCCTCGATCAATTCGCGCACGAGAGCCGAGATCTGCTCACGCTCCTGTTGCGACGGGTTGTTCTCGAGGAGCGACAACACCCGACTTCCGACTTCGCGGCGGCGTTCAAACCGCTCGACCAAGTGCAACTTCGCCTCATAGTCGAGCAACTGTGCGCTCGCCCGGCGGATGTTGTCATGTACAGCCTGTCGAGAGATCTCAAACTGCTCGGCAATCTCTGCCAAACTGAGGTCGTCCAGGTAGTACAATTCTACAAATTCACGTTGCTTCTCGGTGAGCATCACGCCGTAGAAGTCGTATAACAGGTTCATCTGGGTGGTCTTTTCTAGCATGTCCGACGCCCCTCTGCCTGTCAAGTCGATTTGCTTTACAGACGTATATTACTGAAAAGCATGCGTGTTGTCAACTCTCTCGTGAAAAATCTTTCTATTCGTGCTCTTCCTCGTCTCCGGTGAACAGCGCAGAGACGAATTCTTGCGGTGCAAACGGCTGCAGATCGTCGATCTTTTCCCCGAGACCGACGAATTTGACGGGCAATTCCAGCTCTTTGCGGATCGCGACGACGATCCCGCCTTTGGCCGTGCCGTCCAGTTTCGTCAGCACGATGCCGGTGACGCCGGCGGTCGCGCCAAACAGTTTGGCTTGTTGAAGTGCATTTTGCCCGGTGGTGGCATCGAGGACGAGCAAGACCTCGTGCGGAGCATCCGGCACTTCGCGCTTGATGACTCGGTAGACTTTGTTCAATTCATCCATGAGGTTGGACTTGTTCTGCAGACGACCTGCGGTGTCGCAGAGCAGGACGTCCGCTTTGCGGGCGCGTGCAGCGGCCAGACCGTCGAAGATGACAGCTGCCGGGTCGGAGCCTGCCGACTGCTTGATCACGTCGACGCCGGCGCGTTGGCCCCAGACTTCCAACTGTTCAATCGCCCCGGCGCGGAACGTATCGCCCGCGGCGAGGATGACTTTTTTGCCTTCTGATTTGAACTTGTGGGCAAGTTTACCGATCGTCGTGGTTTTGCCGACGCCGTTGACCCCGACGAAGAGGATGACGGTCAGTTGGTCGTTTGGCGCCATGCGCAGGCCCTCTTGCTCGGTGCCCATCAGCTCTGCGAGCTTCTCTTGGAGGACGGGGCGCAACTCTTCCGCTTGGGTGAGTTTGCGCTTTTTGACCTCGGAGCGCAATTCCTCCATGATCTCCATGACGGTGTTGACGCCGACGTCTGCCATGATCAGCGCTTCCTCCAACTCCTCGTAAAACTCTTCGTCGATCTTGCGGCCAAACGAGATGATCGATTCGACCTTGCCCATGAAGGCATCGCGCGTTTTGGCGAGACCTTCCTTAATCTTGCTGAAAAAACCCATACCCAACACTCCCTTCTACTATATAAAGCGGCGAGAATCAACTCGTCAATTCCATCGCTTGGTCGATGAGGCGTACCGAGACGACCTTGGAGACGCCCGATTCTTGCATCGTCACGCCGTAGAGCACGTCGGCCCCTTCCATCGTGCCTTTGCGGTGCGTGACGACGATGAACTGCGTCTGCTTGGAAAAGTCGCGCAGGTACATCGAATAACGGGCCACGTTGGCATCATCGAGCGCCGCTTCGACTTCATCGAGCACGCAAAACGGCACCGGCTTGATGCGCAAAATCGCAAACAGCAACGCAAGCGCCGCCAGTGCCCGTTCGCCGCCTGAGAGCAGCTGCAGGTTCTGCAGCTTTTTCCCCGGCGGTTGGGCGACGACGTCGATGCCTGTCGTGAGCGGCTTCTCCGGGTCGGTGAGGATCAAGTCGGCACGTCCACCGCCAAACAGCGCCACGAACACATCGCAGAACTGTTCACGGATCGCATAGAACGTTTCATTGAAGCGCTTCGACATCTCGCCTTCGATCTCGCGGATGACCTCGTACAACTGCTCCACCGCTTTGACCAAGTCATCGCGTTGCTCAGTCAAGTACGCATGACGCTCTTGCATCCTCGCGTACTCTTCGATCGCACCGAAGTTGACATCGCCTAACCGCTCGATCTCGCGGCGGAATTCTTGCACTTTGCGCTTGGTGATGCCCAGTTCCTCCGGCATCGGGTAGCGTTCCTTGGCGAGTTCAAACGAGATGTGGTATTCCTCGGCGAGTTTGGTCAACGAGTTGTTCAGCTCAACGTCGAGACGGTTGACTTTGACTTCGTTGTGGTGGACGAGTTGTTCGAGGTTCTTCAATTGCAGACGAGCTTCCCGCAGTTGAGCTTCTGTCGCACTCATCCGGGACGTGAGCGCCAGTTTGGCTTCGCGATGTGCGTCCAACTTGGCTTCCGCTTCCTTGCGGTGCTCTTCAAAGTTTGTATAGAGAGACTCGGCGGATTGGAGTTCTTGCGCGGTCTCTTCGAGACGCTGAACCAGCGCGTTGCGTTCCTGCTCCCGCGCTTCCATTTCGGTGGCAAGCTCAGCAAGTCGCGCGCCCAGGCGTTCGACGTTGCTTTTGACGTTGGCATACTCTTGCTCGACGCCCGCCAGTTTGACTTTGAACGCCGTCACTTCCTCATTGACGTCTGCAGCGACATTTTGCTGTTCTCGAAGCACGGTTTGGAGTTCGTCGACCGCTTTTTGCAGAGAGATCGTTTCGGACTCCAGCACAACGAGCGAGTTGCGGACCCCGTCTTGCTTGTTGAGATTGTCTTTTTCCTCCAAACGGTACTGCCCCAATTCCAGTGTCACCAGTTCGAGGCGCTCTTCAACCCCGCGAAGTTGCACGGTGAGTTCACGAATCTGCGCGTCGTAGCTGTACAACGATCCGCGCTGCTGCTCGCTTTGCTCCGACAGTCGGGTGATTTCGGACTTGGCTTGTTGAAGTTGTTTGTCTTTTTCTTCGTAGACGGATTGGGCATCGGCGATTTTTTTGTTCATCGCTTTCAGTTTTTCTTCCATCTCTTCGATCTCGCGGGTACGTCCGAGCAGGGACGTGCCTTTTTTCTGAACAGAACCCCCGGTCATCGAACCGCCGGGGTTGACGACGTCTCCGTCAAGGGTGACGATGCGCACGCGGTATTGCAACAGGCGTGCGAGGGCGTTCGCGTCGGCAATGGCACGGGCGACGAGAACGGAGCCCAAGAGGTTGTCCACGATGTTTTGGTATTGCGGGTCGCATTTGACAAGTTCGGACGCGATGCCGACGAAGCCGCTGTGACCTTGGATCGTCGTGCGCTCATGCTTGCCAAGCGGACGCCCTTTGATCACATCTTGCGGCATGAAGGTCGCACGACCCCCACCGCTGTTTTTCAAAAAATGAATGGCGTCGCGGCCGGCTTTCTCGTCGCGAACAACGACGTTCTGCATGGCGCCGCCCAGAGCGGTCTCCATCGCCAATTCGTACTCGCGGGGAACCTGCATCAGTTCGGCGACGGCGCCTTTTACCCCTTGCACGTTGCCACGTTGGGCGGCTTGGAGGATGTTCCGTACACCGACTTGGTAGCCTCCGTACTGAGATTCCATGTCGCGCAAGAGTTCCAGCCGCGAACGGTGCGAAGCGTGGTCGGTCTGCCATTGGCGGAGGATGCCGCTGCGTTTTTCTTGGTCACGGGTTTCGGACTCGACTTTCTGACGCAGAGTTTGGAGCATCTCCACGACTTCCGCTTCCTGTGCGCCCTCTTCCCCGCGCAGTTTGTTGGCTTCCTCAAGCGCTTGACGCAACTGCTTGACGCGCTCGGTGAAGTCGCGCTCCTCCTCCATTTGGCGGGACAGGCGGCGTTGGAGGATTTCTAGCGAGGATTCGAGATTTTTCAGCTCGTTGCGCTTGGAGGCGCTGTCGTTGAGCTTCTCGATCAAGTCCGACTTCATGCGCTCGACTTCGCCTTCGCGTTCGGCGCGGTCGAGGAAGCCCTTGGCGAGGTTCAGCTTCTCTTCCAAGTCGCGTTTTACGTTCTCGATATGTCTGTGCAGAGAAGTGGCCTTCGCCTGCTCCTCGGTGAACAAAGCGGTGTTCTGCTCCCGATCACGGAGCAGTTTTTCCAAGACGGCGTCGAGGTCGGTTCGGCTGACTTGTAAGTTCCGTTGGCGCTCCTGCAAAAGTTTGCGGTGGCCTTCCGACTTTTCATGTTCTTGAACGACCTCGACGAGCGCTTTCTGAGCGGTTTCGATCGACTCTTCAATCTGGGTGAGTTCCCAGCGCAGTTTTTCGTAGTCCGATTCTTGGGAGCTTACAATCGCGGACTTGTCGAGGTGGTCGTTGGCGAGTTTGTCGCCCTCCCCGCTGCCTTCCGTCCAACGGCGGTGCAGGTCCTCGATGTCGTGGACGTAGAGCGCGACTTCGTAACGCTCCAACTGTTGCCGGAGTTCGCGGGCTTCCTTGGCGACCTCCGCTTGGTAGCCCATCGGTTCCATGGAAGCGTCGAGTTCGCCGATGACGTCGCCGATTCGGATGAGATTGGCGGTTGTCTCGTCGAGTTTTTTCTCCGCTTCTTTTTTGCGGGATTTGTATTTGACGATCCCGGCGGCTTCTTCAAAAATACCGCGGCGGTCCTCCGATTTGTTGGACAAAATCTCGTCGATGCGGCCTTGGCCGATGATCGAGTAGGCTTCCTTGCCAAGACCGGTGTCCATGAACAGTTCGGTGATGTCCTTCAAGCGGCACGATTGCTTGTTGATCATATATTCGGAATCGCCCGAGCGGTACACGCGGCGGGTGACGGTGACTTCGTTATAATCGAGGTCAAGTTCGCGGTTGGCGTTGTCGAGCGTGAGCGACACTTCGCAAAAGTTAACGGCCTTGCGCCCGTCAGAACCTGCGAAAATAACGTCCTCCATCTTGGCCCCGCGCAAGGACTTGGCACTCTGTTCACCAAGAACCCAGCGGATGGCGTCGGAGATGTTCGATTTGCCGGAACCGTTGGGTCCAACGACCGCCGTAACGCCCGGAACGAATTCCAACTCCGTGCGGTCGGCAAACGACTTGAATCCGATCGCCTCTATTCGTTTCAGATACAACGTGTTCCCCTCCAGAAGCATCGAATGGGCTTTCAACCTATCTATTTTATCATAGTGTTTGAATTCTTGTGAGAGAGAATGGGGGGCTTTTTTTGTGCTTTTTTGCGAATGCTAGTGGCGTTGTGTGAACAAAATTCGACGACAAGAGGGGGTTTTACCTTGTTCGAACGATATGAGTTGCAACCGATGAATGATGGCAGTTTCACGATTGTCTTGCATCTGAAGCGCGACTTGGAGGAATTTGCGGCTGAGCCGGGGGAGCGAAACGAAGGCAAGCGACGTCAGGAGTTGGAAAAAGGGGTTCGGGAGTATGTGCGTGAACGCTTCCCGAATTCGAAAGTGACCCGTGCAAAGGTGATGCTCGGGACTGCGTTGGTGGCGGCGATTCCGTTGGTCGGAGCAGCAGCAGCTCCGGCGGCGTTTGCGACGGGAACGGACACCGGGGTTGCCAGTGGGTCGACTGCCGATACCCAAGGGGCAACTCCGGGGACGACTACGGCGACCGCCGGCAATGCCACCGGAGATACGGGCACCACGACCACCGGCGGAGCGGTAGGTCAGAACACCACCGATACGAGTACGACTTCGGAGACAACAGGGACTGAGACGGGTACCACGACTGGCGGTACTACGGGGACCGAGACCGGCACGACCACAGGGACTGAAACCGGTACCACGACTGGCGGTACTACTGGCACTGATACAGGCACGACGACTGGTACAGAAACAGGTACCACGACTGGCGGTACTACTGGCACGGATACAGGTACTACAACGGGGACTGATACAGGTACCACGACTGGCGGTACCACAGGTACGGATACAGGCACAACGACCGGGACTGTGACGGGACGGACTTTGACCGACTTGGAAGGCTCGTATGCGTCCAAAGAGATTGGCGAATTGGTCAGCGCAGGAATTCTGACGGGCTACGAAGACAACACATTCCGCCCGAACGCTGAAATGACCCGCGAAGAATTCGCAACCGGTTTGGCAAAAGCGGCAGGACTCACCATCGACATGGATGCAAAAAGTACGTTCACCGACGTCTCCGATTGGGCACAACCATACGTCGCCGCAGTGGAAAAAGCCGGACTCATGAAAGGCGAAGAAACCAACTCCTTCGGCGGCCGTCATGAGGTGACTCGTGAGCAGATGGCGACGATCTTCATGCGTGCGCTCGGACAGCCGGACCTTGCGACCACGTACGCAACGAAAAACTCGACATTCGTGGACAACGAAGATATTGCCGACTACGCGAAACCGAATATTGCGATGGCTCAACAACTCGGATTCGTCGTGGGGAATCCCGCAGGTGACGGCGCATTCAAATTCGAGCCGACGGCTCATGCAGAACGACAAGCCGTTGCACTCCTTCTCCACAAATTCTACACCAACCACACCGCTCTCGCCGCTCAAGCCGCAGATCTCGTGAAGGCCGCGAATACGCCCGGCACCACGACGGGTGACACGACGACACCGGGTACGACAACAGGTACTGACACGGGTACCGTACCCGCTGCAGATACTACAACTCCGGCAACTACAGGTCCTGATACAGGTACCGCACCTGCTGCAGATACTACAACTCCGGCAACTACAGGTCCTGATACAGGTACCGCACCTGCTGCAGATACTACAACTCCCGCAACTACTGGTCCTGATACAGGTACCGCACCTGCTGCAGATACTACAACTCCCGCAACTACAGGTCCTGATACAGGTACCGCACCTGCTGCAGATACGACAACTCCGGCAACTGCAGGTCCTGATACAGGTACTGTACCCGCTGCAGATACAACGACCGGCACCTGATTGCGAGTTTTTACAAAAAAATCCCCGGCACGTTTGCGTGTCGGGGATTCTTTTACCAAACACATCCTTGACATGTTAAACGAGTTTGTGGTTAAAATAGGACGAACGTTCCCCTGTACACCCTCTCAACTTTCCTCGTAAGGAGACCTCATGTCCATGCCCAACAAAAAATTGCTTCTCGAGTATTACCGTGTCCATCCCGACCGCAACGCCGCTCAGGAAGGACTGCTGCCGGAGATGATGAAGTCTGTCGGCAAACTCCTCCTCTACCTCAACACCCACAACCTCCGCCGCACCGTCCCCCTGATCCTCTGGCACGAATTCTGGCTCGAACGCAACCAACTCCCCGAGAACCACACCCGCTACAAACGCGGCCGCTTGATCTACGCCGACCTCGGCGCCTACAACATCGGCTCGGAAACCTCCTACCGCCACCCCTGCCTCCTCATCCACGAAGGCCGCAACTGGGCCCTTATCGCGCCGATGACCAGCAAGAAGTACGGCGATCCCATCCCCCTCCACTATGACCTTCCCACCCATTACCCGCTCGATGCTCCGTCCACTCTGCAACTCGACGCCATCAAAGTGATCGACAAACGTCGCATCCTCGGCTATTTCTATACCCGCAACTGGCATGAGCAGGAAAACCTCGACGGCCTCAGCGAACCGATCACCCTCGACAAAAAAGACCTGGATGCAGTGGACGAGCTCATCGCCCGTCACTTTGCACCAGGTCTCCATCGACATGCCCTTTACTTGCAAGCCCGCAAAGACCAGCTGGAGTCTGAAAACCAGATGCTCCGCCGTCAACTCGCAACTTTACGTGGGCTCCATTCGGAGCCGGCCCGTCAGCCCTGAGCCTGGAAGGCTTCCTCAAGCGATCAAGCCAAACCTCAACTGCAGTACTTGTCCACAACTCCTGATCGCCCCAGGAAGCCCCGCTCAGATCTTGCCGAGCATCATCATCGTCATCTGAGCGGCATGCTGTTCCGCTTCTTTTTTCGAACGGCCTGTCCCTTCCCCCATCGGCTTCTGATCCAACATCACTTGCGCTACAAACTCGCGGTTATGTGCCGGGCCGCGTTCTTCGAGAATGTGATAGGACAGCGCCCCCAAGCCCTCACGCTGCACATGTTCCTGCAACATGGTCTTGTAATCGGTCAACAGCGGTGCATTCACATCTTGCAATTCCGAAACGACGAAGCGATGCAGGAACTCCTTGACCGGTTGCAGACCTTGGTCGAGGTAGTAGGCACCCACAAACGCCTCGAACACGTCCGCAAGCAAGGCCGGACGCTTGCGCCCACCGGAAATTTCTTCACCGCGGCCCAAGCGGATGTATTTGTCGAAGTTCAGCTTGGTTGCAAAACGCACCAGAGAAGGTTCACAGACAATCGTAGCCCGCAGACGAGTCAACTCGCCCTCCGGCATCTTCGGAAACTTGAGGAACAGATACTCGCTCACGAGCAACTCCAACACCGCATCTCCCAAGAATTCCAACCGTTCATTGTCCTGCCCGATCTCCGTTCGATGCTCGTTGCGGTAGGAGGCGTGCGTGAACGCCTGCTTCAACAACTTGCGGTTCTGGAACTGAATCCCGAGGTCCGACAATAATTTTTCAAATTGAATGACCACCGCATCTTCACCTTACCCTAGAAAATGGAGATACCCTGGCAACCACCGATCGGGTTGCCAGGGACAAAACGTCGTTTCTGTATGTCGTTACTCGGTGTATTTTTTCAAGACAATCGAAGCGTTGTGACCGCCAAAACCAAACGAGTTCGACATGCAATAGTCTACGCTCGCCGGGCGAGCCTGATTCGCAACATAGTCGAGATCACAGCCTTCGTCCGGGTTGTCAAGGTTGATCGTCGGCGGTAAGATTCCGTCACGCATCGCTTCCACGCAGGCAATCGCTTCCACTGCACCTGCAGCACCCAGCATGTGGCCGGTCATCGACTTGGTCGAGGAAACCGCCAATTTGTAAGCATGGTCGCCGTAGATCGCTTTGATCGCTTGCGTCTCGATGACGTCGGCTGCTGTGCCGGTGCCGTGTGCGTTGATGTACCCGATCATCTCCGGTGCGATCTCCGCATCTTCAAGCGCGTGTTGCATCGCTCGTGCCGCGCCATCCCCTTCCGGAGACGGTGCTGTGATGTGGTAAGCGTCACCGCTCATCCCGTAGCCAATGATCTCGGCGAGAATCTGCGCGCCGCGCTGCTTGGCGTGCTCGAGTTCTTCGATGACCAAAACGCCTGCGCCTTCGGAGAGAACGAAGCCGTCACGGTCGCGGTCGAACGGACGAGAGGAAATCTCAGGACGATCATTGAACACGGTGGCCATGGCTTTTGCAGAATTGAACCCAGCAATCGTAAGCGGATACACAGCCGCTTCCGAACCGCCGCAGACCATGACGTCTGCCGCACCGCGTTCAATAATTTTGAACGCGTCCCCGATGGCATTCGTGCCGGTTGCACAAGCCGAGATCGGCGAGGAGTTCGGGCCGCGCGCCCCGAGCATGATGGAAACTTGACCGGACGCCATGTCCCCGATGATCATCGGGACGAAGAACGGAGAGACGCGACGCGGACCTTTTTCTTGGAGAACATCGTAGTTATCCAGCAACGTCCCGATACCGCCAATGCCTGAACCTATGTAAACGCCGATACGTGTTGCATTCTCTTCGTTGATGCTCAAGTCTGCGTGTTTCAACGCTTCTTGCGAAGCAGCGACCGCATACTGGACGAAACGGTCCATTTTGCGTGCTTCTTTTTTATCGATAAAGTCCTCCGGATTGAACGGGTCAGCCAGTCCTGCGATGGTGGTAGCAAGTCCTGTGGTGTCAAAGCGTTCGATCTTCCGGATTCCCGATCTTCCGTTTTTCAAGTTGCTCCAAAACGTCTCCACATCATTACCAAGGGGGGATATAACACCCATACCGGTGATCACTACACGCCTTTTCATGTTGGTTCACCTTCGCTTATCGTGAGGTTAGGTATCACAGAGATGAGAAGCCCCAAATGCTAGTATGGAGCGAATCAGGGCTTCTCAACCACAGATGGGTTTTCGGATTACTTTTGAGCCGAAATGTAAGTAACAACGTCACCTACGGTGTTGATCTTTTCTGCATCTTCATCGGAAATTTCCATATCGAACTCGTCTTCGAGTTCCATCACCAATTCGACGACGTCGAGGGAGTCTGCACCGAGGTCTTCCTTGAAGGATGCTTCAAGAGTTACAACAGCTGCATCAACGCCCAGTCGGTCAACGACGATGTTTGTTACGCGTTCCAAGATTTCTGCGGACATGCTTTCACCTCCTCCCAAAGTGCTAGTATACTACATCACCATGCCACCGTCGACAGTGAGAACTTGACCTGTGATATACCCAGAACGTTCTGACGCCAAGAAGGAAACCGCGTTTGCGATATCTTCCGGACGACCCAGTCTGGAGAGCGGAATGGCTTCAAACAATTTGCCCTTCACATCGTCCCCGAGGTTGTCGGTCATATCGGTTTCGATATAGCCCGGAGCAATCGCGTTGACGGTGATGCCGCGGGATGCGAGTTCCTTGGCATTGGACTTGGTCAGACCGATCACGCCCGCTTTGGCGGATACGTAGTTGGCTTGACCCGCGTTGCCCATCAGCCCGACGACGGAGGTGATGTTGATGATACGGCCGGAGCGCTGCTTCATCATCGGGCGCGCAACCGCCTTGGTGACGTTGAACACGCCTTTGAGGTTCGTGTTCAAGACAGAGTCCCACTCCTCTTCTTTCATACGAATGAGGAGGTTGTCACGGGTAATGCCCGCGTTGTTGACCACGATGTCGATGCGACCGAAAGCTTCGGTCGTTGCGGACACCATTTTCTCTGCGTCTGCAAACGTGCCGACGTCCCCTTGGACAGCGATGGCTTCGCCGCCTTTTTCCTTGATCTCGGCGACGACTTCCTCGGCGGCCGCTTGCGAACCCGAGTAGTTCACCACGACTTTTGCGCCTTGCTCCGCCAGTTCGAGGCAGATGGCACGGCCGATGCCGCGGGAGCCACCGGTGACGAGTGCTACTTTGTCATTAAGCATGCGTGGATTCCCCTTTGAGCGCGGTTTCAACTTTGGCGAGAGTTTCGAGGTCCTTGAAGAAGTGCGTCGGAACGCCTTTGTGGATTTTTCGGTTCAACCCGGCAAGAACGGAACTCGAACCGACTTCAAGGAACGCTTCCACACCGAACTGATCGAGCATCAGGCGCACGGAATCCTCCCAAAGTACCGGAGCCACCACTTGGCGGACCAGCGCTTCACGGATTTCTTCTGCTCCCTGTACCACACCCGCCGTTGCATTGGCGATCACCGGGACTTTTGCATCGCGAATTTCGATCGTCTTGAGTTCTTCGGCGAGGCGATCCGCAGCAGGTGCCATCAACGAGGAGTGGAACGGACCGCTGACGACGAGCGCTTTGGCACGACCTCCCTCTGCCGAAATGACTTCCCCTGCGTGGGCAACCGCTTCTGCTTTGCCGGAGATGACGATTTGCCCCGGGCAGTTGACGTTGGCCAACTCGACCGGACCATGCTCGGCCGATACGCGCTCGCAAATTTCAGCGAGCAGAGCGCGCTCCATCCCGATGACCGCGCTCATCGCGCCTTGGCCCGCCGGAACCGCTTCGTTCATGAAGCGACCGCGTGCGTTGACGAGACGAACCGCATCTTCAAAGGACAGCGCATCTGCCGCCACCAGTGCGGTGTACTCACCCAAACTGTGACCCGCCGTGCAGACGAACTCAAATTCTGGGTGGTCTTGCAACAGGGCCCGGTAGAGCGCGATGCTTGCCGTCAAGATCGCCGGTTGCGCGTTGTAGGTCAGAGAGAGCGTTTCTTGCGGACCTTCCCACATGATCTGGGAGAGATTGTATCCGATTGCTGCATCCGCTTGGCGGAATGCTTCAGCGGTAACCGGGCGAGCATCCGCCAGTTCGCGGCCCATGCCGACGATTTGGGAGCCTTGACCCGGGAATACAAGTGCAATTTTGGTCATGATCAGTCGTCCTCCTGCTTTTTAGCTTACCAGCGCACTGCCGTTGCACCCCAAGTCAAACCGGCCCCGAAACCGACGAGCACAAGCAAGTCGTTCTCTTTTACTTTCCCGAGACGGACCGCTTCGTCGAGCGCAACAGGGATGGAGGCAGACGACATATTGCCGTATTTGTCAAGATTGACGTAGACCTTGTCAGATGAAAGTTTAAGTCGGTTGACCGCCGCATCGATGATGCGGACGTTCGCTTGGTGCGGGATTAGGAAGTCGATGTCATCCTTGGTAAGCCCCGCCTTGGCCAGCGCCGCTTCCGAAGCGGAGCCCAAGATCCGAACCGCGAACTTGAACACATCGCTGCCCGCCATCGCAATCGTGTGCTCATTTGCCAACACGGATTCTTGAGAAGCCGGGTTGCGCGAACCGCCGGCGATTTGCTTCAGCAACTCGCCACCGGAACCGTCTGAGCCCATCTCGAAGGATAGGAACCCGCGTCCTTCGGTCGTCGGTCCGATGACGACAGCGCCTGCTCCATCACCGAACAGCACGCACGTGCTGCGGTCGTTAAAGTTCGTGATTCTGGATAGCGTCTCCGCTCCGATGACGAGCGCGTACTTGTACATGCCGCTCTGAACCATCGGAACCGCGCAGGACAGGCTGTAAAGGAACCCGCTGCAACCTGCGGACACATCAAAAGCTGCTGCTTTCTTCGCACCGAGACGATCTTGAAGGAGGCAAGCCGTCGCAGGGAACACGAAGTCCGGCGTTACGGTCGCCACGATGATGACGCCGATGTCTTCCGGTGTAATCCCGGCGGCTTCAATGGCTTTGCGAGCCGCTTCAAGGGCGAGGTCGGAAGTCGCTTCCTCCTCTGAAACCCATCGGCGTTCGCTGATGCCGGTGCGGGTGCGAATCCATTCGTCGGTAGTATCTACAATCTTCGCCATGTCATCGTTCGTTACCACGCGATTCGGCAAAGCAGACCCGGTGCCGAGGATCCCGACTGAAAGTTTCGTCATGCTGTTCTCCCCCTCATCACTGCTGTTGAACATCGTTGTAAATTTGCTCTAGGACCCGCCCGGCGATGAAACGACGTGCTTGCTCAATCGCCATTTCGAACGCTCTGGCATTGGAGGAGCCGTGCGCCTTGATCACTGCGCCGTCGATTCCAAGCAACGGCGCACCGCCGTACTCGGAGTAATCGAACGTTTTCTTAAACTGGCGAAGACCCGGTTTGAGGATCAACGCCGCCATTTTGGTCAGAGGACCTGCCATGAACACGTCCTTCAACTTATCAAACAGCCCGAGGCCGAATCCTTCAATTAACTTCAAGACGTTGTTGCCGGTGAAACCATCGGCGACGAGCACGTCACATTTGTCATGCATCGCTTCTCGAGCTTCGATGTTGCCGACGAAGTGGAACGGTCCGTTCTGGAGGAGTTCAAACGCCTCCTTGCGTAACTTGTCCCCTTTGCCCGGTTCTGAACCGACATTGAGCAGTCCGATGCGCGGTTTCGACAACCCGAGCACTTCCTTGGAGAATGCGTTTGCCATCAACCCGTACTGGTACAGGTGTGTGGCTTCTGCATCCATATTCGCCCCGACATCGAGCACCAGCATCGCTTTGCCGCCAAACGTCGGCCAGATCGAAGCCAGAGCCGGGCGTTCAATCGACGGGATGCGCCCCACCACCAGCAACCCGGCTGCCATCAAGGCCCCCGTGTTCCCTGCGGAGACGAAGCCGTCTGCTTGCTTTTCTTTCACCATTCGTGCCGCGACTACCATGGAGGCGTCTTTTTTGCGACGGACAGAGCGCACAGGTTCGTCGTCTGCGGTGATCACTTCTGTTGTATGTACAATTTCGACATTTGAGGGTCTCTCGCCGCCGATGCACTTCTTGATGGCCTCTTCGTCACCGACGAGGATCAACGTCACATCTGCATGCGCGCGAGCCGCCTGGAGCGTACCTTCTACGATAGCGTGTGGGGCATGATCCCCGCCCATGGCATCGATCGCGATTCTCACAGTTGCTTCCTCCACTCTGTAGATCCCAGATGTCACTTGTTCTTGAAGACAACAAACTGCCCTTCGAACACGATGTCATCACTAACCTTGGTCGTGACGTCCACATGGGCACGGTCTTCTCGATTCTCCACGACGACCGCCTTGGAGATCAACCGTTCGCCAAGTTTAACCTGACGGGTGAAGCGCACTTCCGCCGTGCCGGTCAGCACAACTTCGGCGTCTATCACGGAGACAGCCAATGAATTCGCCTGCGCGAACAAATGATGTCCTCGCGCAATCTTGGTGCGAGTGAAAACATGCTCAGGGCCGATATCCAAAATGGAGATCGCCAGGCGGTTGAGATCGAGTTCGATCAACTCTCCGATCACCTCGGCCAACTCCAGCGAACGAACTTTGCCGTAGTTGTTCTCGGCGACCAACTTGATTCGCTCCCGCAACTCAGGGATGCCAAGCGCCAATCGATCCAATCGAATCGTCTGGACACTTACAGCAAAGCGTTCCGCCAACTCTTCATCGGTCATGAAGGGCTCTGTCTCGATCAGTGCGGTCAACTCCTGCTGCCTCATCTGTTTGTTTCTCGCAACCATCTCCAGCCGAACCCCCATGTGTACTAGCTCTAATCTGTCTTTAGTACCTAGTGCTATTAGAAGTATATAAAAGAGCCTCTAGAAATACAACTCGTTTCTCAGAAAAATTTTTCGAGGAAAAAAAACAAAAAAAGCGAGCGCTCCATGAGGAGCACTCGCTTTTTGTCGGGAAAGATTAGTTGCTTTCCACGATCGTGCGGCCTTTGTAGGTGCCGCAGTTTTTGCACACGCGGTGAGCCATCTTCATCTCGTGGCATTGCGGGCATTCAACCATACCCGGCAGGGTAAGCTTGAAGTGGGTGCGGCGCATGCGTTTACGGGTCTTCGAAGTACGATGTTGCGGTACTGCCATCTCTAAGTACACCTCCTTAATAAAAAGAAGAGAAGAATGCTCTACTTGTCAGTCTCAAAAAATTTAGCCAGATCCGCTAATCGAGGGTCGATTCGTTCCGTGTTGCATGAACACGTCGTCTCGTTGAGGTTCACACCGCAGACAGGACACAGACCTTTGCAGTCTGGCGCGTGCAACGGGGCATACGGCAACGCAAGCGCTACCTCCTGCTCCACATACGGTGTCAAGTCAAACGTGTCACCGGCGACAGGGATGCGGTCCCCCTCAAGGGAAGCCTCGACGTCAGCCAGCTTGTCCTCCTCAACTTGGACGAACTGCTCCGCAAACGGGACGTGCAGCTCTTCCGAAAAATCAACCAGACAGCGAGAGCAACGGTACGTCACGTTGGCAAAAAGTTTCCCTTCAACCTCTGCGAGACCGGCCGTCTCTCTCCCGTGCACGTTCACTTGAACGGGCGACAGGGCAATCAACTGGCGATTCTCTTTCACCAGGGTCGGCATTTCTACCGTCTCCTGAATATCAACACCATCGGTGCTTTCGCGCAAGTCACGCCAACGCAGTTTCAACGATATCACCTCGTAAGCAACAGAGTTCATTATAGCTAGGAGTTGGCAAATTGTCAATAAAGAGGTTGCTTGCTATAATGAGACCTGTTGGAATCGTCTCTCAAGACAGGAGGAAATGCCCATGCACGTCACCGGCGTGATCGTGGAATACAATCCGATGCACAACGGGCATCTCTACCATGTAGAACAGTCTCGGCTCGAGACAGGGGCCGACGCTGTCGTCGCCGTCATGAGCGGGCACTTCCTGCAACGCGGCGAGCCCGCCATCGTCAACAAATGGGCACGCGCTCAGATGGCCCTGCAGCAAGGCGTAGACTTGGTCGTTGAACTGCCCGTCGCCTACTCGACGCAAAGCGCCACGTTGTTCGCGTACGGCTCGGTTGCGGTGCTGGATGCGCTCGGCGCTGTCGACTCGCTCTGCTTTGGCAGCGAGAGCGGCGAAATCGAGTCACTCAATCGGCTCTGCTCCATCATAGTCGATGAACCCCCGCTTCTGCAATCCTACATTCAGTCAGAATTGCAAAAAGGGGTCTCCTACCCGCGCGCAACCGGTGCCGCACTCGTCCGGTATGCCGAGCAAGACCCGGAATTGGACGAACATGTGGTCGGGCAGCCGAACAACATGCTGGGGCTGGAATACTTGGCAGCTCTGCGACGGTTGCATTCTACGATCAAGCCGGCGACGATTACTCGCATTGCAGCCGGGTACAACGAGGAAACCATCACACATCCCAAGATCGCCAGTGCCACAGCGATTCGCAAAGCGACGCTTGAGAGGGGCATTGAGACGGCAGAGCCGCTTTTGCCGGAATTGTCGTATGCGATCTTGCGCGAGGAATTCGCGGCTGGGCGCGGGCCGATGCGATGGGAGAACTTCCGGCAAGCGCTGTTTACGTTGTTGCACCGGGCCACGGCAGAGGAATTGGCGCGGTATGTCGGAGTCGATGAAGGCTTGGAAGCGCGGTTGATCGAGGGCGCACGGCGGGTGAACTCTGTTCAAGAGTTGATCGCGTATGCCAAGACCAAGAGATACACGTGGACCAAGATTCAACGGGCGCTCACGTCGATTCTGCTGGGAGTCACCCGCGAGGAGCAGGCGGAGTTACACATTGAAAGAGGTCCGGAGTACATCCGCGTGTTGGGGTTCAACGAGCGGGGGCGTGAGGTGTTGCGCAAAGCCTCTTCCCGCGCTGTAGTACCTATTCTCACCAAGATGCCCCGTGAACAATCGCAATCTCCGATGCTCCAACTCGACCTGCGTGCGACCCGCGTGTACTCCCAAGGGTACGCGTGCCCGCAGCCGGGAGCAGCCCTGTGGGACTACACCACTCCTGTCATTCGGATCTAGAAAAAGAGCACCTGTGCCATACGTGGCACAGGTGCTTTTTTTTATCTACGCTTGCCGGGCTTTGCTGGACCCCCGGAACGACCCTGCGGCTTCCGGCCACCAGAAGCACCGCCCTGTTGCGGGCGGTTTCCTTGATACGAGCCTTCGCCTTGCTGGGGACGGTTCCCTTTATAAGAACCACCGCCCTGCTGCGAGCGATTCCCTTGATATGAGCCTTCGCCCTGCTGAGGACGGTTCCCTTTATAAGAACCACCGCCCTGCTGCGAGCGATTCCCTTGATACGAGCCTTCGCCCTGCTGAGGACGGTTCCCTTTGTAAGAACCACCGCCCTGCTGAGAGCGATTCCCTTGATACGAGCCTTCGCCCTGCTGAGGACGGTTCCCTTTATAAGAACCACCGCCCTGCTGAGAGCGATTCCCTTGATACGAGCCTTCGCCCTGCTGGGGACGGTTCCCTTTGTAAGAACCACCGCCCTGCTGAGAGCGATTCCCTTGATACGAGCCTTCGCCCTGCTGGGGACGGTTCCCTTTGTAAGAACCATCGCCCTGCTGCGAGCGATTCCCTTGATACGAGCCCTCACCCTGCTGAGGACGATTCCCTTGGTTCGGGCGGTCGCCTTCGCTTTGGCGTTCCCAGCGTTCGGGAGTGCCTGGTTTTTGGTAGTTTGCTTTGCTTTTGTCCTTGCCCTTGCCTCTTCCGGACTGCTGGGTGCGTCCTTGGCGGCGGGGGTTGGTGCTGATTGGCGGTTTGGGTACCGGTGCAGACTTCTGCTTGGCAATCTCCCGCTCCGGTTGGTAGTCCAGCGCCGCGAACAGTTCCTGCAACTCGTCTTCCGTCAAGTTGCGGTACTCCCCCTTCTGCAAGCCGCCCAAGTGAATGTTCATCACCCGCACGCGCTGCAGACGGCGCACCTCGTACCCCAACGCTTCACACATCCGGCGAATCTGACGGTTCAACCCTTGGGTGAGCACGATGCGAAACATCCGCTCCCCTTCCTGCGAAACTTTTGCCGGGAGCGTCTTCTGCCCCAAAATGCGTACGCCGGTTGCCATCTGGCGCAGGAATTGCTGCGTAACCGGCTTGTCCACCGAGACGAGGTACTCCTTCTCATGCTTGCCTTCCTTGCGCAAAATCAAGTTGACGATGTCCCCATCGTTTGTCAACAGAATCAAACCTTCCGACTCCTTGTCCAAACGACCAATCGGGAAGATCCGCTCCTTGTGACCTATGTAATCCACCACGTTCCCATGAACGTCTGCATCGGTCGTCGAGGTGATCCCCGCCGGCTTGTTCAACGCAATGTACACGAGAGCCGGCTTGTTCAGACCCACCAACTTCCCGTTGATGTGTACGTCGTCATCTTCTCCGACCACACTGCCAAGCTCCGCCACCTTGCCGTTGATCGTGACCCGCCGTTTTGCAATCAGTTGGTCGACCTCGCGCCGGGAACAATATCCCGTCTCCGCGATGTACTTGTTTATTCTCATGCTGTCATCCCTCACGAGTAAGACTTTTCCTTACTTCTTGTCCGGCAAACTGTGCAGATAGTCGAGGGCGTCTTGCAACGTTTTGACCGAGACGATTTTCATCTTGCTCCCGATCTTCTCTGCTTCCTGCTTCGCCACCTGCGTATTGCTGTCATCCGACGTGAGATCGGCCGGTGCGAAAAAGATCTCCGCCCCCGCCTTGTCCGCCGCGACGATTTTGTGCTGAATCCCACCGATCTGCCCCACATGGCCGTCGATGTCGATCGTGCCGGTTCCGGCGATCTTGTACCCTTTGGTCAAGTCGCCCTCCGTCAACTGGCTGTAAATCTCCAACGAGAACATCAACCCCGCCGACGGCCCGCCGATGTCTTCGGCATGAATCTGCACGTCCTGCGGCGGTTTGATCTTCATTTCGTTCTCCGGGTACACCCCGAACCCCACGCGTTTCTGCGCATTCGGGTCCTTGGGGTCGGTCAAGTCCATCAGGGGAATGTTCGCTTCCTTTTGTTCTTGCTTGTCATCTTTGAAGCGGGTGAATTTCACATTCACCACATCGCCCGGTTTTTTCGACGTGTTGATGTACTTGATCAAGTCATCCGACTTCACGACAGCATGCCCGTCGACTTCCGTGATCACGTCCCCGACTTGCAAGAAACCTGCCGCTTTGGAATTCTCCACGATGCTTCGGACAAACACCCCGTCATAGGTGATGTCCACCGCGAGACCCGCCGCATGGAACCCGGAGATCACCGCGCACTGTTGCGAAGAGTCCATCATGTGCTTCAACAGTCGGTCGTACTCGTTGTCCGACATGTTGCCGCGCACGTCCTCTTCTTTTTTGATCTCCGTGTTCGGCCAGATATATCCGTAAGCAAGATAATAGATGTTCGTCGCTTGCATGGAGAGGACCGTCGTCAACATGAGGTTCCCCTTCTCATCCTTGGCCCCGCCCTGTACCGTAACTTTCGGAGCCAGCACCTCGGCGGTGCCCGGCTGGTTCAAGTAGTACGGCGTCGGGATGAGGAAAGACGCGGCGACCACGACCGTGATCAGCGCGCCTGTGATATTTTTGCGGGTCCAATAGCGGCGGGGCTTGTCGTCATGAGGTTGTGACATCAGAATAGGCCCCTCCCTTCCAGTCATCTATGGTGCTGCGAATCAACTCGGCCACTCGCTCCGTCGCATCACGACCGAGTTTCACCGCTTCATCAATCTGCGTAAAGGCAGTCGAAGAAATGTGTCCGACATCCGGGCGAATCACCACGTCGGCGTCAAGCATCCGCGAGCGCAGAATTTCACGCTCCATGATCTCAATCGACTGAAAGATCACGTCAAAAATACTCTTCACCTGCGTCTCCCGGTCGAACAACCCGACGTCCACCGCGATCACGATGTCCGACCCCATCTCCCGAGCCACATGAATCGGCACACGGTCGATCACACCGCCGTCGATCAACAGCCGCCCTTGGTACCGATGCGGGATGAAGATGCCCGGAATGGAGATGCTCGCCCGCACCGCTTGGTCGATCGGCCCCTCGCGAAATACCACTCGCTCGCCTTTCTCCACGTCGGTGGCGACGATCGCCAGCGGCACTTTGAGGTCTTCGATGTTCTGCCCTTTGGTCAAAAACTTCACCATCTCCATGATCCGCGTGCCGTTGACAAAGCCCATCTTCGGCACGGTAAAATCAATCCAATGGCGGCGTTTCAGGTTGATGGCGAGCTGTTCAAGATACTTGGTGTCCATCCCGTTGCAATAGAAAGCACCGACCATCGATCCCATGGAACTCCCGGCGATAGAGTCGATCTGGATGCCCATCTTCTCCAAAACCTGCAAAACGCCCACATGCGCAAAGCCTCTTGCGCCCCCGGCGCCCAGTGCCAACCCGATTCTTGGTGTCCGCACAGGCTCTCCCCTCCTTGTGCAACGATCTCCTTACAAAACTTCGAAGTCTCTATTCAAACTTTGCCCGCATCGCCTTCTCCACGTGTGCCGGGACGAGTTCGGTAACCGGGCCCCCGTGGCGCGCGATTTCCTTCACGATGCTCGAACTCAAGAACGAATGCTTCTGCGACGTCGGCATGAACAGCGTCTCGGCCGTCTCGTACATCTGACGGTTGAGTGCCGCCATCTGCAACTCCGTTTCAAAGTCCGAGACAAAGCGCAACCCTTTGATGATCGCGCTCGCACCCATGCGCTGTGCATAGTTGACGAGCAGCAAAGGGGACGAATCCACTTCCACGTTCGGCAGATGCTTGACAGCTTCGCGGATCAATTCCTTGCGCTCATCTTCTGTAAAAAGCGGATTCTTGTGCGGGTTGACCATGACCGCCACGATCAACTTGTCAAAAATTTTCGAACTGCGCTCGACAATGTCCAAATGCCCAAGCGTCAACGGGTCAAACGAGCCCGGATAAATTGCGATCCTCATCCTAGTTCTGCATCTCCTTCTGCTTCCAGTTCATAAAAACTGATCCCGATCTCTCCGTATGTCACGTGCCGCCAGCGGACCAAGTTCCCGTACGAATCCGGCAACTGCACGTCCGCCGCATGTTCGGCAATCACATACGCGCGCGGCTCCAAGAGGTTGTGCTCTTGCATTTTCAAGATCAATTCCTCATAGAGTCCGGTCAATTTATAAGGAGGGTCCAAAAAGACCAGATCAAACTTCATCCCGCGTGCGGCCAGCGCATCGAGAGCACGGCGGGCGTCGTTTTTGTAGACCTCGGCACGGGCTTGGCTCAATCCGAGCGTCCGCACGTTCTCGCGAACCACGGAGAATGCTTTGATGTCCGCGTCGACGAACACCGCCTTCTCAATGCCACGGGACAGAGCTTCCAGTCCCAATCCTCCCGTTCCGGCGAACAAGTCCAACGCCGTGCCACCCTCGAAGTACGGGCCGATGATGTTAAACATGGATTCCTTGACTTTATCGGTCGTCGGGCGCGTATTCTGACCCGGTACGGCGGCCAGTCGTCTGCCACGAAACTCTCCTGAGATCACACGCATGTTGTTTCAACTCCTCGTCCTTACTTTACCATAGAACGCGAATGGCTCCAACTTCGGCCAATCGAAGAAAATTTTTCATCGCTCCCGTGTATAAGCATCCCGTCCCGTGTCCAAGATAGGTAGTAGCAACGGCGTGAGCTGTTGCAGGCAACCGCGGAGAAGACTTAGGTTTCCCCATAAGCTCTTCCTCCGGTTTCTCCTCTCCCAGTTCCTATCGTGCAAACGGTAGGCAAAAACCCGCGTATACCCGGACGCGGGTTTTTGATTTGTCATGCAAAAAACCCGTGCAGCGGCACTCGCTGGCACGGGTTTTTTATCGAATTACGGGGTTTGCAATTTCGAAGCGAATTCTTGAAGCGATTCGCCTCCGACGACGCGCACGCGCGAAAGCAACAGGTGATCCTCGCTTCGATCGGCCAACGTGTCTCGGGTGGTCACCGCCATCGTGTACCCCGCTTCCCGCACGAGATCTGAAGCTTCCGGAATCAAACCGCCGCCTGGGTAACAAAAAGTCGTCACCGGCGAGTTCAAGCCCGCTTCCAAGTCCTTCTTGCTCATCTTGAGCTCCCACGCAATTTGATCGTGTGAAGTGTGGAGGAAATTAGAGTGGTAGACCATGTGCGAACCAAATTCAATGCCGTGTTTGTGCATTTCTTGCATTTGGCTCCACTTCATATGATTGTCCCGCTTGATCGAATCGGTGATCACAAAGATCGTGGCGGGCGCATGATATTTTAATAAGATCGGATACGCATCGGTGTAGTTGTCCAAATACCCGTCGTCAAACGTGATGACAACCACCTTGCCTTGCACATTGAATTCTCCATCCCAATAACGCTTCAGTTGACCGAGCGTGATCGGGGTATACCCGTTGTCAACAAGCCATTCGATCTGGGCATCAAAGTCCTTGGGTGAAACGCTCAACCCTTGACCCGGTTTCGAAATCGAATGATACATCAAAATAGGGACCTTCTCTAAGGCCGTATACGCCGGAACCGTCGTGACCGGCCGGGAATGAGTCCGCACATACGCAACCGAATAGACAACGACCAAAAGGACAGCAAAAAGCACGAGCAAAGAGCCGACCGCGCGGGGACTTGGAGAAACAAATTTCATTCGCACAGATGTCTTCCTTCCTGTTTCATCTCGTGTCCGAATGTACCATGACCTTGTCACTTTGGCAAGAATGAACCAGCATGTAAGAGCAATTCTTCACACATCCTACACGTAGAGGAGCGTGAGCCTGCCATGTCCAACATGAGCGCCCAGTTACAGCTGATGGCCATTCAGCAGTCGACCGACGAGATCACGTATTCGCTCGGCGAGCTCGAAGGGGTCAAAAACGCCCTGCTCGCGGGGCCAACGGACAGCCAAAAGTGGGGTCAACGGTTGGAGGGAATCCTCACACAGATCGAAAAAGAACTTCAGAACATCGAGTACGTAACCGCGCAAGGGGTTCTTCCCAAATCCCAGCAAGAGCGGGATCTGGGGATGAAGGTACAAGTGGCCGTTCAGGAAATTTCGCAGATTTAGAGAAAGCGGGGGGATCGACCATGGAATTTAAATTCACAGAGACGGAAGTGGCGATTTTTGCTTCGTTGATCTTCATCGCCATCGTGCTGTTTCAATTCTTCATCCAGATCCTGATGCCTCCGAAAGACAAGCATCGTAAATAGACAATTCACGACGGCTCTTGTGCTCCAGCACTTGCAGCCGTTGAAATTGCACGATCAATTCGTCCAACTCTTGAGAAACACGCAGGACATGTGGGTGCAAAAAATCTCCGCTGCAGGAGTCAACCATTTCGAGGAGTTGTTGTCGTAAGCTCTCGATCTGTCCAGCAATACCGTTCATCGGCGCACCCTGTCCTTTCCTCAACGTATTTTCCATAAATACACTATAAATCAAACTGCCTCTTTTTGTAAGATCTAGCTCAAAAATTTCATAAAAAAAGAAGGACGATCCTCTAAAGGGACCGTCCTATTTGCTTATTCGTTGCCGTTCTTAGTCTCCCGCCCGTTGCAACAGAACTTTTTCCGACTTCAAAAACTCGACGAGCGGCTGGTAGCTCGGCAACGTCCAGAAGTCAGGCGTTGCGATCAACGTCTGCACTTCTTGGCGGGCGACGGCCATGATCTTGGCATCTTGCAACAGGTCGCCGATCTTGAATTCCGGGATGCCGCTCTGACGAACGCCGAAAAACTCACCGGGCCCGCGCAAATGCAAGTCCTTCTCCGCCAACACGAAACCGTCTTGTGTGGCCACCATCGCTTTCATCCGCTCTTGCCCCGCCTCACTGTCAGGCTTCGACATGAGGATGCAAGACGAGGCGTGCTCCCCCCGTCCAACGCGTCCGCGCAACTGGTGAAGCTGGGCAAGACCGAACCGCTCGGCGTTGTAGACCATCATCGCCGTTGCGTTCGGCACGTTCACGCCGACCTCGATGACGGTGGTGGAGACGAGCAATTGAATCTCGTTGTTGGTGAACTTGCGCATGACTTCTTCCTTCTCCGCCGGGCGCATCTTGCCGTGCAGCAGTCCTACTTCGTACCCGGCAAACCACTCCTTGAGCATCAGGTAGAGGTCGGTGGCGTTTACGACACCCTCGACTTTCTCCGACTCTTCCACAAGCGGTGTGACGATGTAGGCCTGTCTGCCTTTGACCAACTCGTTGCGGACAAAACGCAGTGCGCGCTCTTCTTTGTCCGGCGTGACCCAGAAGGTCTGAATCGGTTGGCGTCCGGCCGGAAGTTCGTCGACAATCGAAACGTCGAGGTCGCCAAACACCGACATCGCAAGCGTGCGCGGGATCGGAGTCGCCGACATGAACAAGACATCGGGCGCATGTCCTTTTTGCCGAAAAATGGAGCGTTGCTCCACACCGAAGCGGTGTTGTTCGTCTGTGACGACCACGGAGAGCGATTGGAACTGCACGCCCTCTTCCAGCAAGGCATGCGTCCCGATCACGACGTTGATCTCCCCACTGGCCAATTTGGCAAGCGCCTCGCGACGTTCACGGTCCTTTTGTGAGCCGATCAGCATCCCAATTCTGCATCCAAGGGGTTCCAACAGTTCCGTAGCTGCGCGGAAATGCTGTTCCGCGAGAATCTCAGTCGGCACCATGATCGCACCTTGATGACCCGACGCAACAGCGAGGTAGAGCGCCAAAAACGCTAGAACGGTCTTGCCGGAGCCGACGTCCCCTTGGATGAGGCGGTTCATCGGCACACGCTGGGTCATGTCGCGAACGACTTCTTCCGCCACGCGCCGTTGAGCCCCCGTCATCGCAAATGGTAACCGCTTACAGAATTGCTCCAAGATGTCATCCGGAACGCCGTGTGCGACCCCCGGTTGTTCATGTCGGTGCAACCAACGAAAGGCTTGGAGCTTGAGTTGGAACAGAAAAAACTCCTCGAAGATCAAACGTCTCCGTGCTTGATGCAAGCCGTCGCCGTTGGTGGGAAAGTGAATTTCCTTCATCGCGTGGCGCCGGTCGATCAGTTTGTAGCGCTGACGGATTCCTTGCGGCAATCGCTCCGGCACGTCATCGCCGTATTTTTTGACAGCGGAAGACAGCAAGTTGCGCAGCATCTTCGGGGTAATGTCCGCTTTGACGTTGTAGACAGGGACGATGCGGTCGCTGTGTACCGTCTCCCCTGCGATCACAAAGTCGTGCGTCGCCACGGCGATACTTCGACGGCGCTCATCGTACTTGCCGGTGACTGTCAACTTCCGACCGGGTATGAGTTGGTCCTTGAGATAAGGTTGGTTGAACCAGACGGCATGGAGTCTCTTGTAGTCCTCTGTAACCACAGGCACAATCGTTGTGGAGTTGCGGCGGCCCTTGTACTTGACCCCCGCCATGCCGTCCACCGTTACGCGCACCGTCACGCGCGTACCATCAGCCAATTCCCGACCCGGTTGCGCATTGCGGTCTTCGTAGCGGAACGGGTAGTACTCCAACAGATCGTGTACCGTCTCGATGCCAAGCAGCGCCAAGGTTTTCAGCCGTTGCGGGCCGACACCGGGCAAAACGCTGATTGGCGTTGTGGAAAGGTCTAGATTCATTGTCACGATTACGTCACGCTTCTTTCGTGTCGTCTCCGTAGATTTGTTTTTCAAGTCGACGTCCGGTCGGGGTGTCGGCGAGGCCGCCGAGGGCCGTTTCGCGCAGTTCGACCGGCATCTGTTTGCCGATGTTGTACATCGCGAGGATCACTTCATCCGGCGGAATCACACTGCGCACGCCAGCAAGCGCCATATCTGCACCTGCCAACGCCAGCACAGAGCCGAAACCGTTGCGGATGATGCACGGGATCTCAACAAGTCCGGCGACCGGGTCGCAGACGAGGCCGAGGACATTTTTCAGTGCCAAGCCTGCCGCTTGAATTGCTTGAGACGGCGTACCGCCTGCCAATTCCACCGCAGCAGCCGCCGCCATGGCGGTTGCCGAACCGACTTCCGCCTGACAGCCGCCACCCGCTCCCGAGATCGAGGCGTTGTTCGCTACGACGTAGCCGACAGCAGCAGCCGTGAACATGCCGAGCACCAATTGCTCCTCCGTCGCTCCAAGCGACTCTTTCAACGACGAGAGCACGCCCGGCAAGATACCGCAGGAACCTGCTGTCGGCGTTGCAACGACGAGACCCATCGCGGCGTTGACTTCCGAAGTGGACAACGCCATCGCGACAGCCTCGGTCGCTTGTTTGCCAAGCAGGGTCTTGCCTTTTTGTGCGTACTCGTAGACGCGTTTGGCGTCTCCACCGGTCAATCCGGAGAACGATTTGATGTCTTCCGTCAAACCGCGTTGAACCGATTTCATCATCACGTCGAACGATTCGGTCATTTGTTGCAAAACCGTCTCGCGCGATGCGCCCGTCTCTTGGACGTGCTCGTCGATCATCAGTTCGTAGATCGGCTTGCCTTCTTGCTCGCAAAGCGCAACCATTTCAGCCAAATTGGTAAATCTCACGATGTCGTTCCTCCTCAGGAAGCGTCGATGCGAGCGACTCGCTTGACCGCTTCCAACTGCTGAATTTCGTCCACAGCTTCAGCCGGCGGTTGCTCGTCGGTCGAAATCAACATCAGAGCCTCCGACCCGCGACCACGGCGGGAAACTTCCATAAACGAGATGTTCAGTTGGTGCTTTGACAGAATCGTCGTCACCGCAGCCACCACGCCAAAGCGATCCGCATGGGGGATGACGAGCGTCGGATACTGTCCGGTCAACTTGACTTTGAACCCGTCGATCTCCAAGATCTCCACCGCTCCGCCGCCAATCGAGACACCGAGCATCTCAAACTTGCGCTCACCACGAAGCAATTTGATGCGTACCGTGTTCGGGTGATAATCCGGATTCGGCGGCCCCGGTTTGAACGTGACCTGCAAACCGGACTCCTGTGCAATCTGCAAGGATTTCGGAATGCGGTCGTCATGCGTCGAAAAGTTCATCAGACCGGCTACCAACGCGACGTCGGTGCCGTGACCTCGGTACGTCTTCGCAAACGAACCGTACAGCAAAATCTCCGCAACCTCCGGTTCCTCTCCAAACAGGTTGCGCGCAATGCGGCCGATGCGGGCTGCTCCGGCCGTATGCGACGAGGACGGACCGATCATAATCGGCCCGATGATGTCAAATGAATGGCGAAATGATGAAGACATGCTCAAGTTCCCCCTAAGCCTTACCGTAAAAAACGGCCTGCCGCAGTGCGACAGGGCCGTCGGTCCCCTTCCGCCTATTCGACGGAGAAGATATAAGAGTACAGCGGTTGCCCGCCCTCATGAAGTTCAAACTCGCAATGATCGAATTGCGCTTGTGCCGCTTCGATCAGTTCTTGCGCCTCCGATTCGGAAATTTGGTCGCCGTAGAACACGGTGACGACCTCACTCTCCTCATCTACCATTTTCTCAAGCAAGGCGATGCCGGTCAAATCCAATTCCTTCCCAAGCGCTACGACTTTGCCTTCAAGCATGCCCATGAAGTCGTTCTCTTTGATCTCCAAGTCTTGGTACACGGAATCGCGCACCGCTTGCGTGATCGAACCGGACTTCACACGCGAGACCGCCGATTTCATCGCGCTCTCGTTGCTTTCAGCCGCTGCGTTTGCATCAAACGACAGCGCGGCCGCGATCCCTTGCGGAATCGACTTGGTCGGAATCACCGTCACGACGTCACCCAAGACCGATTTGGCCTGTTCTGCCGCCATGATGATGTTGGAGTTGTTCGGCAAGATGAAGACGCGATCGGCGTGCAGCTGCTTCACCGCGTTCACGATGTCTTCCGTGCTCGGGTTCATCGTCTGTCCGCCCTCGATGATCCCTTCCACACCCAACGATTTGAACACGTCTACAAGCCCGGTGCCGGTGGTGACCGTCACGATGCCGTACGGTTTGTTCGAAGTGGATTCTTCGGTGAGCGGTGCCGCTTGTTCTGCTGCCGCCTCCGCCGCTTCCTCGGAATCCATGAGGCGCAGGTTGTGGTTCTGCTCCGTCATGTTGTCGATCTTGATGCGAGTCAGTGCGCCGAAGCCCATCGCCGCGTTCAGGACATTCCCCGGTTGCAACGCGTGGATGTGAACTTTGACCAACTCGTCTGCTGCCACCACCAACATGGAGTCGCCCAGTTCCATCAGCGCATCACGCACCGACTTCTCCATGGCTTGCTCATCGGCAGCCGCTTTTTCCAATCGAATGATGAACTCCGTGCAATATCCATATTCCGAATCCCCGTCACCGTGTGAGTAAGAGGCAGCCGGAGTCATAACTTTCTCCTTAGCAGGCGCAGTGACCTCCAGAGCTTCCGTAACTTCCACTCCCGTCATCCCCGCCAACCAGCCGCGGTAGATGCAGACGAGTCCCTGACCGCCGGAATCGACGACGCCCGCTTGCTTCAAGACCGGAAGCATGTCCGGCGTTCGTTTGAGCGAAGCTTCTGCTTCCTTCAACGTAGCTTCCATAACGGAAACAATCGTCGCCTGCGGGAGCTTGGCCGCCGCTTGCGCCGCTTTCGCCGCATCCTTGGCGACGGTGAGGATCGTGCCTTCAACCGGCTTGACCACCGCAGAATAAGCGGTCGTCACACCGTTTTGCAGTGCGTCTGCAAATTTAACGGCGTCAACGGACGTTTGCTTGGTAACCGCTTTCGAGAAGCCGCGGAACAATTGAGACAGGATCACGCCCGAGTTGCCGCGCGCGCCCATCAGCAGGCCGGTAGAGACCGCCTCCGTAGCACGGTACAGCGGTTCGTTTATGTATTTCCGAAGCTCGCTCACACCGGATGTCATCGACAAGCTCATGTTCGTACCGGTGTCCCCGTCCGGGACAGGGAAAACATTCAGCGCGTTTACCGTGTCCTTGTTCGTCTCTAAGTTGCGATGTCCGGCCATAACCATCTGTACGAACATAGTCCCATCTAAGTGTTGACTCATAGAGTGTAAAAACCTCCTTTGTTACCTCTCCCCGGTGACGCGGACTCCTTGAACGATTACGTTCACTCGTTCCACTTTGAGCCCCAGGTAGTTCTCCAAGGTATACTTCACCTTGTCCATCACATTGTGTGCGACTTCGGAGATACGCGTTCCATAGCTTACGATGATGTACATATCGACGATGACTTCCTCGCCTTCGGTGCGAACTTGTACACCACGGCTCAAGTTTTCTCGACCCAGTAGTTCGGTGATGCTATCTTTGACCTGTTTCCGGGACGCCATGCCCACGAGGCCGTAGCAGTCAAGCGCTGCATGACCTGCGACCATCGCGATGACGTCTTCCGCGATCTCGATCTTCCCAAGTTCCGTTACTATTACTTTTGGCATGAACCAAACACACCTCCTGTAAACTCTCGGACAGCTAGCACCAACAGTGTACTACAGAACCTTCCAAAGGAAAAGTCCAGTGCCTGTCCTAGTAAAAATATTGTCGAGAGTTTGGGGTGGTACGCTTGCAAGCTAGGAATTGCTATGGTAATATAAGTGAGTGTTTGCGACTTGTACGCATTTTATCAAGGGATGCACAAGTCACGGGACTTAGGAATCGTCGTAAGGAGGTGCAAATACGATGGCAAAACGTTGCGAGATCTGTGGGAAAGACCCGAAGACCGGGAACCAAGTTTCTCACTCCCATATTCTGACCAAGCGTCGCTGGCTGCCGAACATCCAAAAAGTTCGTGCAAACGTCAACGGCACTGTGAAGCGCGTCAATGTCTGCACCCGTTGCTTGAAGGCTGGTAAGATCAAACGTGCAATCTAATGTGAGAGAAATAAAAAAGCACCTGCGAGGGTGCTTTTTTATTTTTCCTTTTGGAACGCATTCAGCATCGCTTTGACAATCCCGCCTAAGAAACGAGGCAACTTTATCGTGTAAAAGCGCAAAGTGACCCCTCCTTCTTGCTTTTCATTGGTTTAGCTTTTGAACAGGACCCATCCAACCCAGACCAGCACCACCCCGAGGCTTGCAACCCACATCTCGGGCGGCAGAAAACGGGCGACGACGAAGAGTCCGGCACTCGCCAGGATGACGCCGCTACTTCGTTTGGCTGTAATCTTCCACCCCCGCGTTCGGTATCCCATCAACCTGAGCGCACCTCTCTTCGTCGAGTGGGCTTCCCGCCCATCTCTTACGGTACAATATATTCGTATGAGTGCATTTTGTGCCACGAAAAAACGGCCGCTTCCGTCGCACTGACGGGAGCGGCCATTTCTCTTTGGGCTCTCCCGAATAGTACATCCTATGGGTCACGGATGGACTTTAGAATGCGGGACGAGCCTTGTTTTTTCTCAAACCATTACCCACGAATCCGGCGGATGGCATCTGCACGGTCCGGGGCATTGTAGATCGCGTTCCCGGCCACAAGCACGTTGGCACCGGCAGCACGCACGAGGCGCGAGGTCTCCTCGTTGATCCCGCCGTCCACTTCGATCTCGACGTGTTGCAAATCTTGCGTGTCGAGGCTCTGGCGCAGGTCTTTGATCTTCGGCACGACGTTCTCGATGAACTTCTGGCCGCCAAAGCCCGGGTTCACGGTCATCAACAGCACCATATCGAGTTCTGTCAGCACGTTCTCAATCATCGCAAGCGGCGTGTGCGGGTTGAGTGCGACACCTGCTTTGACGCCGAGCGAGCGGATCAATTGCAAGGTACGGTGCAAGTGCGGGCACGCTTCCACATGCACGGTGATTACATCAGCCCCCGCCTTGGCGAACGCCGGGATGTAGGTGTCAGGGTTGGTGATCATGAGGTGGCAGTCGAGCGGCAACTTGGTGTGCGGCTTGATGGCTTCCACGACCAGCGGGCCGATGGTGATGTTCGGGACGAAATGCCCGTCCATGACATCGACGTGCAACCAGTCCGCACCGCCCGCTTCCACAGAAGCGATCTCTTCGCCCAACTTCGAGAAGTCGGCTGAGAGTATCGAAGGCGCGATTCGGGTGTCCATGAAGGTGACCTCCTCTTAGTAGCGGTACTCTTTTGCTTCTTTGAGCTCTGCGAGGAACTCCAGGTAATGACGGTAGCGGGTTGCGCTCACACGGCCCGTTTCCGAACCCGGTCGAACCGCGCAGCCGTCCTCGCTCTCGTGGAGACAGCCCCGATACTTGCAGTCCATACCGACATCCCAGATGTCACGGAAGTATTGGGAGAGGTCTTCGGGCTCCATCCCTGTGAACTCAAGAGTTGAGAAACCCGGCGTGTCGATGACGAACGTGTCGTCAAACACGCGGAAGATCTCCGAGTGACGCGTGGTGTGCTTCCCGCGTCCCAACTTCTGCGAAATCTCCGCGGTGTTTAAGTTCAAGCCCGGCACGAGGGCGTTGAGCAGCGTGGACTTGCCGACGCCGGAGTTGCCCGCAAGCCCGGAGAGCTTGTCTTGCAACAACTCGCGAACACGTTCGAGCCCCGCTCCCTGCTTGGTCGCAACGGGAACCGTTTCATAGCCCATGTCGCGGTACGGTTGCAACCAGTTCTCCGCAACAGATGGATCGTCGAGCAAATCGACCTTGGTCAAAATAATCACAGCCGGCAAGCTCTCTCGTTCCACATGAACCAGCATGCGGTCGAGCAATTTCGCGTTGAACTCTGGTTCCTTGGCTGAAAACGTCAGCACCGATTGGTCGAGATTGGCGACCGGAGGTCGGACCAATTCGTTTTTGCGGGGAAGCACTTCATTGACGATGCCCTCGCTCCCCATCGGCTCGTACAGCACGCGGTCGCCGACCAGCGGAGTGATTCCGTTTTTCTTAAAAACGCCGCGCGCCCGACATTGGCGCACGACGTCTCCTTCTTGCACGTAATAAAAGCCTGAAATGGCTTTGGTGATAATCCCTTCCGGCATGTAGAACCTCCTGCCGCTACGTGTTGGATTCGTGAGTTTATTCGTCTTCGTACGGTACCGGGATGGTCTTGGACGGCGACCCGTCTTGGTAGACATCGATCGCTGCGATATGATCCGGCGTCACGATACACTCAATGGTGTAGACCTTGGTGGCTGTGATCACATCGCCGTCCACGACGTTCGAGACCCCTCGGGAATCGTTACGGACGATCTTGACGGACACTTTCTTGCCGTCTTTGACTTCAACGGTCACGTTGACGTTTTTCTTTTTCGGTTGGGTCTGGGAGTCGCTTTTGGTCGGACCGGCCGAGAGGATCAGACCGACCGTTTCTCCTTTTTCAACCTCATCGCCCGCTTTGAACGGCGAGGTGGAGATGACGTTGTCTTTGGGAACGCTGTCGCTTTGCATGTTGATCACTTGACCGAGTTTCAGTCCTGCGCTTTCGAGCGCATTTTTTGCGTCGTCGAGCGTTTTGCCCGCCACGTCCGGAATTTTGACTTTCTGTACACCCTTGGCAATGGTCAGTTTGACTTTGACAGAGGGGTCCACTTTGGTGTCCGCATCCGGGTACTGACTGAGGACGGTTCCCGGCGAGTTGTCGCGGTCTTCCTTCTCGGTGACGGTGATGTTCGATTCTTCGAAGTTCTTCGCTCGAAGTGCCGATTTCGCGTCGTTGACGTTCATCTTGACGACGTTTGGCATGTTAAACTTCTCCGCGCCGATGGAGACGGTCAGTTCGACAGGCCGGTTGGCTTTGATCGTTTTGCCTGCGTACTGGTCTTGTTTCATGACCACGTTTGGCGCCACGTCATTGCTCGGTTCGTCTGTTCGCTTGATATTGTTGATATCAAGCCCCGCTTGGACGAGTTCCTTCACGGCATCGTCGTACTTCATGCCTTCGACTTTCGGCATCGTGACATCCGGCTCGCCCATGAAGTTGGTGACCAGCGAATACGCGGTGACCGCGCCGACGCCAAGCAGGAGGAAGATGGCAAACAACCAGACGACCGGCCGCCAGAACTTGCGTTCTTTCTTGCCTTCCGGAGACGTTTCATCCTGTTTCTTCATCGACTCTTCCGCTTCCAGAGACGTCGCGTCCACCGCTTCCGGCGGTTTTTGACCGCGCGACGGCAGAGAGTCCATCCCGGCGTTACGCAAGCCGACGGCCGGCATCTGGATCGTCTGCTGCTCATCGACATCGGGGATGGAAAACTTGGCGACGTTCGGGTAGAGCAGCGCTTTTTCCAGATCGCGGTACATCTCGCGAGCTGTTTGGTAGCGGATGAGCGGGTCTTTGGCGAGTGACTTCAAGATGATGTTCTCGACCGACTGCGGAAGCGACGGGTTGATCTCACGCGGCTCTACGAAGTGGTCTTGCAAGTGCTTGAGCGCGACCGAGATCGGAGTCTCGCCGGAGAACGGCAATTCGCCTGTCACCATCTCATAGAGCACCACGCCCAGAGAATAGATGTCCGACTTCACGTCGGTGATTCCGCCTCTCGCCTGCTCCGGTGAGAAGTAATGAACGGAACCGAGCACAGAGCCGTCCTGCGTAATCGTGTTCGAAGTGATGGCCCGTGCAATGCCAAAGTCGGTGACTTTGACGCGTCCGTCCTTGCCGATCAAAATGTTGTGCGGCTTGATGTCACGATGCACGATGTTGTTCTCATGCGCGTGACCAAGAGCTGCGCAAATCTGCTTTCCGATGTCGATGGCCTCCGCCACCGGCAACGGCGCACGGTCTTGGATGATCTCCTTGAGCGTCAAGCCGTCTACAAACTCCATGACGATGTAGTAGTCTTCGCCCTCCACGCCGACGTCGTAAATGTTTACCACGTTCGGATGCGAGAGCGAGGCCGCCGCTTGCGCTTCTCTGCGGAAACGGCGAACAAAGTCCTCGTCCATCGAGAATTGCGCACGCAACACTTTGATCGAGACGTTGCGGTTGAGCAACGTGTCCAGAGCACGGTAGACAACCGCCATCCCGCCGCCGCCGATTTTCTCGATCACTTCATACCGATTGCCGAGTTTTCGACCGATCACGTTGCATCACCTCGATCCGATTGGTTTTGTACGAGGATGATCGTGATGTTGTCATGACCGCCGGCATAGATCGCTTTGTCGAGCAAAGCGTCCACTTTGGCGGTGACCGGTACTTCCGCGCGCAAGATGTCAGACATCAGCCGTTCTTCCACCATGTTGGACAGCCCGTCTGAGCAGATCAGCAACAGATCACCCTCCCCCCATTCCAACTGCAAGAGGTCCGGTTGCACACGCTCATCGGTGCCGACGGCGCGGGTCACGATGTTGCGTTGAGGGTGGTGCAGCGCTTCTTCGAGCGTGATCTGCCCGTTTTTGTACAATTCGTTGACCAGCGTATGGTCTTCGGTCACTTGACGGAGTTCACCGCCCTGCAACAGATAGACCCGTGAGTCTCCGATGTGCCCCAGATAGATTTGTTCTTGGTTGAACAGCGAGACGATCAACGTCGTCCCCATGCCGCTCAACCCTTGTTGAGAGGAAGCACGGTCGTGAACCGCTTGGTTGGCCTGTTTGATCGCTGCCACCAGCAAGTCCTGCGGGTCGTCGCTCCCGCCCTCTGTATGCTCGGTGATATGCTTGACAACCGCTTCCACTGCCAAGGCGCTGGCCACCTCACCCGCAAGGTGGCCCCCCATTCCGTCAGCGAGGACCGCGACCCCGTGCGGTTGCTGATGTGCCACAATCGCATAGGAGTCTTCGTTCAACTGACGTACGAGACCCACATGGGTCTTCGCCGCAACTTGCATCCTCAATCACCTCTTAGTTTCTCCCCTGTTCTGCGCGCAATTGCCCGCAGGCGGCCGCGATGTCGTGGCCCTTCTCCCGTCGGACGGTCGCATTGACGCCGAGACGTTGCAACTCCGCGACGAATGCGCGGATCTGATCCTTCGGCGTACGCGTGTAGTTGCGCTCTGGGACATAGTTAACCGGAATCAGGTTGACATGGCAGTCCAAATGTCCGAGCAGGCCGGCCAATTCTCGAGCGTGCTCGATTTTGTCGTTCTGCCCCCCGACCAACGCGTACTCAAACGACAAGCGACGGCCCGTCTGTTTGAAGTAATACTTGCAAGCGTCCAGCAATTGATCGATGCTGAACGCCCGGTTGATCGGCATCATCGAAGAGCGAATCTCGTCACGAGTCGCATGAAGCGAGATCGCGAGCGTGATCTGGCGCTTTTCGTCTGCCAGACGGCGAATTGCCGGAACGAGACCCACCGTGGAGATCGTGATGTGTCGCGCCCCAATGCCGAGACCGTTCGGGTCGTTGATCAAGTCAACGAACTTCATCGCCGCGTCGTAGTTCTCCAACGGCTCCCCCGACCCCATCATCACAACGCTTGAGACGCGCTCCTCCGACGGATCGAGAAAACGCTGGACGTTCAACAACTGTTCGACGATCTCGCCGCCGGACAGATGACGAACGAGCCCGCCGAGCGTCGACGCGCAGAACGTACAGCCCATGCGGCACCCGACTTGACTGGACACGCATACCGAGTTGCCGTAGTCATGGCGCATCAACACCGTCTCAATCGTAGAACCATCGTGGAGTTCCCACAGCCACTTGATCGTCCCGTCCACCGACTCTTGACGGGTTACTTCCTTCATCGTGGTGACCACCGCGACTTCCTTCAACTGCTCGCGGAATGCCTGAGGCAAATTGGTCATCTCGTCTACGGAAGTGACGCGTTGTTGGTGCAGCCACGTAAAAATCTGCTTCGCGCGGAACTTCGGTTGTCCGAGCTCCTTCACGTACGCTTCCAACTCTTCCAACTTCATGTCGAGCAATTGAACCGGTTGCTTCGCTTCAAAAAGTTCCAAGTCTTGAATTCGACTCACCCTCTTTCCATTATGTTCAAAGGACGGGCCTTATGAATTTCGACGCAAACGCGCGATAAAAAATCCGTCACTTTCATACTGCTGCGGGAAAATCTGCACGGAAAAAGCGTCCGGAGACGCTCCCGCCATGATCTCGGCAGGCAGATGTGGTTGCAGCGGGTCTCCGGAAAACTCCGGATGCAGTGCGAGAAACTCCGCGATCATCGCTTCGTTCTCTTCCGGTGCCACCGTACAGGTGGAATACACCAGCACGCCGCCCGGTTTGAGCGCCCCCGCCACCGTATGTAACAAATCTCGCTGAATCCCGGCAATCTCGGCGATGTCACCGGGGACTTTGCCCCATTTGAGATCGGGTTTGCGGCGAATGACACCCAGTCCGCTGCACGGCGCATCGAGCAGGATGCTGTCAAATTGCCCTGCCTCCCCGACTACATCGCGAATGTCGCCCGCCTGAGCGGTGATCGATTGGAGGCCCAGACGATCTGCAACGTTGAAGATCAGTTCGATTTTGTGCTCATGGATGTCCACGGCGAACACTTCGCCCTCGTCACCCATCAACTCTGCCAGATGCGTGGTCTTGCCACCCGGTGCTGCACAGCAGTCCAACACGCGCATCCCTTTTTCAGGAGCCAACGCTTGAGCGACCAGCATCGAGCTCTCATCTTGCACGGTACACAGCCCCTCTTGAAAAGCAGGAAGCTTGGCTACATCCAAGCCCTGATCGAGCAGAACGCCATAGGGCGAAACCTCGGACGCATGCGCTTGCACCCCGGCGTCCAGCAGTTGTTGCAACAACTCGTCCCGCGTCAGACGATGGGAATTCACACGCAACGTGACTTTCGGACGGACGTTGTTCGCGATGCAGATCGCTTCCGCCGTCTCCCGTCCGTACGTCGTTTCCCACAGTTTGACCATCCATTCCGGATGCGAGTGTTCCAGCGAGATTCGCTTCACCCAGTTGCGTTCGCGAGACGGCATCTTGATGTCGTCTTTTTTCCGTAAAAAAGAGCGCAGGACGCCGTTGACGAACCCGCTCGCTTTCGCACCGCGACGCTTGGCGATCTCCACCGCCTCGTTGATCGCCGCAAACGGCGGCACGCGGTCGAGGTACATTAATTGGTACACGGTCAGGCGCAACAAGTTGCGAACCCAGTCCTCCAACTGGTGAAGCGGAGTCTTCAAAAGCGGGGTCAAATAAAAGTCGATCGTGTTCAAACGCCCGATCGTTCCATACACCAATTCTGTTGCCAGCCCCACATCACGTGAGTCCAATCGCGTATGACGCAAAGCGTTGGTCAATGCCAAGTTGCTGTAAGCCCCACGCGTCTCCACGGACAAAAGCACGTCCAAGGCGAGGTCTCGTGCTGTGTTCGCTTTTCTCGTTGTCAAATCTGTCTGCCTCCTACTCGCCAAATCGGGTTCCCGGTGCGAGCTTTACTCCACGCAGGTAATCGGATGCGGGCATACGGCGCTTGCCGGACGGTTGAATCTCCGTCAGAGCCAGTTGTCCGCGTCCGCACTGCACCACAATCGAATCGCTCGTCGTGGTGACTACCATGCCAGGTTCATACTTCGTCGGCTCGCTAGTTTCTTCCATAACCTTAGCTTGCCATATCTTCATGACTTTATCATCCAACGACGTGAACGCCACCGGCCACGAATTCATCCCGCGCACTTGGTTGTACAGGCGGCGAGCGTCCTTCGTCCAATCGATCCGTTCGTCATCGCGCGAGAGGTTCGGGGCAAATGTCACTTGCGACTCGTCCTGCGGCGTTTCGGTAAACGTGCCCGCTTCAATCGTCGGCAAGGTCTCGATCAACAGATCGGAACCTTTTTCCGAAAGTTTATGGAAAAGCGACTCTGCCGTGTCGGCCTCGTCGATCGGCACAACCACCCGCGAGATCATATCCCCCGCGTCCAATGCCATCACCATGCGCATGATCGTGACGCCCGACTCTTGGTCGCCCTCGATGATGGCGCGGTGAATCGGAGCCCCGCCCCGCCAGCGCGGGAGCAGAGAAGCATGAACGTTGATGCAACCGAGACGCGGCATCTCAAGCAAGCGCTTCGGGAGCAGTTGCCCGTATGCGGCGGTGACGAGCAGGTCTGCGTCGTACTTCTCAAGTTCAATCAGCGCTTCCTCCGCACGGACTTTCTCCGGTTGCAAGACCGGCAGACCAAGTCGGAGCGCCGCTTCTTTGACAGGCGGCGGTGCGAGTTCGCCCTTGCGACCCTTGGGACGGTCGGGCTGGGTGACGACCGCGACGACGTTGTACCCGTTCGCGATCAATTTTTCCAAGCAAGGCACAGCAAAATCCGGAGTACCCATGAACAAAATACGCATCTGTGTCAACACCCAGCTTCTATTTGGAGTATTTCCCGCTCCCGCCCATGCGGCGGACGTGGTCGGTGAACAAAATTCCGTTGAGATGGTCGATTTCATGCAACAAGCAACGAGCCAGCAAGCCCTCCGCTTTGATCTCGACTTCCTTGCCCTCTTCATTCAGACCTTTGACGGTCACTCGAGCGGCGCGCAAGACATCGCCCGTCGCACCGGGGATCGACAAGCACCCCTCCGGACCGAGTTGTTCCCCTTCGGCATGCACGACTTCCGGGTTGACCAACTTGATCAAGCCGGACTCTTCGCCGACATCTGCCACGATACAACGCTTGAGGATGCCGATCTGGTTGGCGGCAAGACCGATGCCGATGTTTTCATACATCGTGTCCGCCATGTCGTTCAAGAGTTTCTGTATATTCGAAGTCACTTCCGGAACCGGCTTTGCGACCTGCCGCAAAACGGGGTCGCCTTCCTTCCGGACGATCTTAATCGCCATGTTTTGTAAAACCTCCTCATCTACACAATCTTACCAAACGCGTCAAGGAACTAAAAGCCTTCTAGAGAATCATTTGCGCGTTCACGTCAATTGTGAGGTACCCTCCGAGTTTTTGAGCCTCCCCCTGCAAGGCTTGGTACGCCTCGCGGATCGGCTTGCTTACGGGTTTGAATTTCTTGTATTTCAGCACCACATTAAATCGGTACTTTCCCTGCAACCGCGCCAACGGCGCCGGTGAGGTGCCCAGTATGATCACATCGTCGCGCCCCCCCAAGGAGCGGCGCAACAGGTCTTCGAGATGTCTGGCCAGATGCAGCGCTTTCATCTCGTCCTCGTTGACCGAGGTAAACGCCGTCAATTCAAAAAACGGCGGGTTGTTCAGCGAATAGCGGTGCCGAACTTCATGTTCAAAAAATTTCTCATACTCTTGGTCCTTCGCAAACTGAATCGCATAATGTTGCGGGTTGTACGACTGCACGATCACTTCGCCCGGCAACTCGTGCCGTCCCGCCCGCCCCGCTACCTGTGTCAGCAGCTGGAACGTGCGCTCCGCTGCACGGAAGTCCGGCAAGTACAGGGAAGTTTCCGCCGAGATGACGCCGACCAACGTGACGTTCGGGAAGTCGAGACCCTTGGCGATCATTTGCGTGCCGAGCAGAATCTGCGCTTCGCCTTGGCGGAAGCGTTGCAAGAGCGTGGCGTGTGCATCCTTGCCGGATGTTGTGTCCACATCCATTCGGATCACTTTGGCGTCCGGGAAGACTTTGTAGAGTTCCTCCTCGACGCGCTGGGTACCGGTGCCAAAGTGCCGAACATGATCGCCTTGACAATCCGGACAGGTCTCCGGCATCCGCTCCGCATAGCCGCAGTAGTGACAACGGAGCTGTTCGAGCCCGCGTGCCTTGTGATACGTCAGCGGAATCTCACAGTCTTGGCATCTCGCCACAAACCCGCAAGATCGACAGAGTACAAACGTTGCAAACCCCCGGCGATTCAAAAAGAGGATGATCTGCTCTCCGCGCTCCATCCGTTCTTCGATGCCCGTCTTCAAAGCATTGGAGAACATCGAACGGTTGCCGCTCTGCAATTCGTTGCGCATGTCGAGGACACGAACTTTTGGCAGCTTCTGTCCCCGCACCCGCTCCGGCATCTCCACACGCTGGATGATCCCTTGATGCGCCCACCAGCGCGTCTCAAGCGCCGGCGTCGCCGAGCCGAGCACGACTGTGGCTTTGTGTTGACGTGCGCGGTACATCGCAACTTCGCGTGCGAGGTACTTCGGATGATCGTCTTGCTTGTAGGAATTCTCATGCTCTTCGTCGATAATCATGAGACCAATCGAGCGAAACGGAGCAAAAATCGCCGACCGAGCGCCGACGACGATGTTGACTTCCCCGTGACGGATCCGCCGCCACTCGTCGTATTTTTCTCCGGTGGAGAGGCGTGAGTGCAACACGGCCACTTCGTCACCGAAGCGCTTTTTAAACTGCTCAACCATCTGCGGGGTCAGCGAGATCTCGGGAACGAGCATGATCGCTTGACGACCTTGGGCGACACAGGCGGCGATCGATTGGAGGTAGACCTCCGTCTTGCCGGAGCCGGTGACACCTTGGAGCAAGATCGTTTGCGGGGCATCGCTGTCCACGGCGTTCTTGATCGTCTGGTAGGCGTTGTCCTGCATCGGGGTGAGCGGAAGCGGTTGTGACGGCTCAAAGTGCTTCGAAGCGTAGGGGTCACGATGGACTTCCCGGTCTTCCTTGACGACAAACCCTTTTTCAAGCAGGGGTTTCAACGTCGCCGAGGAAGCCCCCGTCTCGGCAAAGACATCCTTCATGAGCAGAGCGTCTCCCGCCTCGTAGAGGTAGGTGAGCAGCTCTTTTTGCTTCTTGGCGCGGTTGGAAATCTCGTCGAGAGCTCCTTGCAACTCAGACTCTGTGAGCCCAGTGGAGAGATAGGTCATCGTCTTGATTTGGATGCCGTGCTTCACGCCATGCAGTTCTTGGAGCACACCTTCCTCCACCCAGGTGCGGATCAACGGCCGCCATTCGGGGTGTTCGGAGAGAAGTTGCTCCTTGGTCTTGTTGGGGGACTGGTACAGTTCTTGTAACAAATCATATTCCCAAGAGCCCGGCAGATAGACACTGTCCGGTGCGTTTTGAATTCGCAAAAAAGTCGTCGCCTTCGCACGCATCCCGCTTGGGAGCAGGGCTTGGACGGCGGCGGCTTTTGTGCAGAGGTAGCGTTCCGAAAGCCATCTCGCAAGTTCAACCAAGTCCGGGGTTAACGGCGGGTCGTCGTCGAGCACTTCAAGGAGCGGTTTCGTCTTCTCCGGAACTTCGGTGGTGGCAGAGAAGCCGACGATGTATCCCTCGACCCGACGAGGTCCAAACGGAACCAATACGCGCGTCCCCACATGTACGCGCTCGGCAAGCAGGCTCGGAATCTCATAGTGAAACGGACGATCTACAGAGGCAGACTTCACTTCCACGATCACTTCGGCGTATCTTGCGCCGTTTCGCTCCGTCACCGCCGCGTTGTCGTGCGCGTTCATTTTACGAAACGTCCTTCACGGAGCTGCAGCATTTTGTCCAGGATGCGGTTGGCAACTTCGGACTTGGGGAGCATCGGGAGCGATTCGTCGCCTTCGTGCGAGACGAATGTGACGATGTTGGTATCCACGCCAAACCCCGCCCCCTGTTGCGTAACGTCGTTCGCCACGAAGAGGTCGCATTTCTTGCGAATCAACTTCCCGCGGGCGTTCTCCAATACGTTCTCCGTCTCCGCCGCAAAACCGATCAAGACTTGGTGCGGCGCGCGTTTCTCCCCGCAGGTCGCGATGATGTCCGGGTTGCGCACGAATTCGACGAGCAACGGGCCGTCCGATTTTTTCAATTTTTGTTTGTGCGTTTCTTTCGGACGGTAATCGGACACGGCGGCGGCTCCGATGTAGACATCCGACTCACTGAAATGCTTCATGACAGCTTCGTACATCTCAAGCCCGGTGTTGATTCGCTCCACAGCGGCAAGCCCCGTCGGCAGGTCCAACTGTGTCGGCCCGGTCACGAGCGTCACTTCCGCCCCTCGTGCAACTGCCGCTTCTGCCACTGCATAGCCCATTCGCCCCGTTGCACGGTTGGTCACGAGGCGAACCGGATCAAGCGCTTCGACGTTGGTTCCCGCCGTGATGAGCAGGCGCAGACCCAGCAGGTCTTTTTTACCCGACTCAACAGACCCTTGTGCAAAAAAGCCCTCGATGTACGCCACGAGATCTTCCGGTTCCATCAGTCGTCCCTTGCCTGTCCACCCGCACGCAAGCAACCCTTCCTGCGGCTCGGCGAACAGGTACCCTTTGCTCTGCAGGTATTCGACGTTCTCCTGCACGATTGGATTCTCGAACATGTTGACGTTCATCGCCAGTGCAAACAGAACGGGAGCTTTCGACGCCATAATCGTCGTCGTCAGCATGTCATCGGAAATTCCGTGTGCAACTTTGCCGATGACATTGGCCGTTGTCGGAGCGACTACGATGAGGTCCGCTTGGTCTGCGAGCGCGATGTGCGCCAGTTCAGACGGGTCGGGCTCTATGAAGATGTCGGTCACGACCGGATGTTTCGTCAAGCTCTGAAACGTCAGCGGCGTGATGAACTTCTGTGCCGATTCCGTCATGATCACGTGTACCTGTGCGCCTTTTTTGGTCAATGCGCTGGCCACCGACGCCGCTTTGAATGCCGCGATGCCTCCGGATACGCCGAGCACGATTGATTTCCCCTTCAACATGCGCTCCATCTCCTCTCATAAAAAGAAACAACCCAAAGCAAAAGGGTTGTTTCTCTCCACGTCTTACTTGATTCCTTCTTTGGTACGAACGAACGAAACTTTGCCTTCGGAGATCTCGTTGAGTGCGACGGTGACGTTTTTGTTCGTGTTGACGTGCAACAGTTTCTCGGCACCATCTTGAATGCGGCGAGCGCGCTTCGAAGCCGCGACCACCAAGGTGTATTTGCTGTCTGCTAATTCCATCAATTTGTCAATGGAAGGATAGATCATCTACTGCCCCTCCTTAATCAAGCTCGTATAGTATTCCAGATTGCGTTGCACCGAGCATTGCTCTGCGGTAATGATCGCACGGATGCGGTCGGCGGCTTTTTCCACTTCGTCGTTGACGACAACGTAATCATATTCGCTTATGTAACTCATTTCTTCTGCTGCGGCACCAAAGCGGATGTTCAGCGACTCTTCCGTTTCCGAGCCACGTCCGACGATGCGGGTCTTGAGTTCCTGCAGGGACGGCGGAATGAGGAAAATGAACACGCCGTTCGGGAATTTCTTTTTGACCTGCAACGCGCCTTGGATGTCGATCTCAAGCAGCACGTTTTCACCGGCGTTGAGCATATCATCGACATACTTGCGCGGTGTGCCGTAGTAATTGGTGTAGACTTCCGCCCACTCCAGCAGTTCATCGTTGGAGATCATCGTCTTGAACTGATCTACAGACTTGAAAAAATAATTAACCCCTTCTACTTCCCCTTCGCGCGGCGCACGAGTGGTGCAAGAAACGGAGTAATGCGTCGTCTTCATCGTCGGCAGCATCGCCTTGCAGACCGTCCCTTTGCCGGCGCCCGACGGACCGGACAAGACGATCAGCAAACCCTTTTGAACCATTTCTCTACCCCTCCGGATCGCGTGATCTTACTCTTCTTCGTCCTGGTTGTTATCTTTCGCCACAAGTCGGTGAGCGACAGTTTCCGGTTGGACGGCCGACAGGATGATATGGTCGCTGTCGGTGATGATCACCGCGCGGGTGCGGCGTCCATAGGTTGCGTCGATCAACATTCCGCGATCGCGCGCCTCTTGAATGATCCGCTTGATCGGCGCCGATTCCGGCGAGACGATCGAAACGATTCGGTTGGCCGATACGATATTGCCAAATCCGATATTGATAAGTTTGATGCTCACAACCCATTCCTCCTAAAATCACAACTCTCTGCCTTGCATTTTTACCATTCCGGCTCTTGAAAATACGGTCTGGCTCGTGCTTACTCGATGTTTTGTACTTGTTCGCGGATCTGCTCCAGCAAACTCTTCGCTTCCACGACGAGTTGGGCGATCCCCAAATCATTGGCTTTTGAACCTATCGTGTTCACTTCCCGGTTCATCTCCTGCACCAAAAAATCGAGCTTGCGTCCAACCGGCTCCGGAGCTTCTGCAATGTGTAAAAACTGCTCGAAGTGGCTCGTCAGTCGCACCAATTCCTCTGCGATGCTCGCACGATCTGCAAAGACCGCGACCTCTGTCAGCAGACGCCCCTCTTCGACCCCTTGCCCGTCCAGCAAATCTCGCAACCGTTTCTCCAACCGTTCGCGGTACTCGGCCACGACGACGGGACTGCGCTCTTCGATGCGGGAGGTGAATCCGCGCAACTTCTCAAGGCGCGCCACAAAGTCGTGGTAGAGGCGTTGTCCTTCGCGTTCGCGCATCTCCACGAGGTTGTCGGCAGCCTGTGCCGTGCAGGCGAGCAGCAAGTTCCCCAATTCCTCAGGGTTCTCCACCGCTTCCGCAACGCTCAGGACACCGGGTTGCTTCAAGATTTGTTCCAACTGAAGGGTCTCGGAAAGCCCAAGATGGGCAGCCAACTCATCGGCCGCACGTTTGAGTTGCATAGCCAGTTCTAGATCCACAGTAACGGCACGACCAAGAGGCCCTGTGCGCTCGACGGTCAGAAACACGTCAAGCCTTCCGCGGGAGATGCGTTCGGAGACGGCTTTTTTCATCCCGTCTTCGAATTGCAAGTATTCACGCGGCAGGCGGACGACAACTTCGGCGTAGCGATGGTTGACCGCCTTGATCTCAACGAGAATGCGGTAGCCGTCCTGCAAGACTTCGGCACGGCCATATCCGGTCATACTCTTGATCATAGGAGATTCCCTTCTTTCGCCCTCTAGTTTTCGCCGTTTTTCGGGCTTTTCCTGCTCATATTACGCAATTTCTCGCGAAGATGCAAGCAAAAAGGCACCTGCCCCGGCAAAAAAGCTCGCCAAAGGAGGCGCCCTTCTCTTTTACAGAAGCCAAGTTCCTTCGTAGACCTTGGCGGCCGGACCTGTCATGTAGACGCGGTTGTCGACTTCTTTCCAATCGATCAGCAGGTCGCCGCCTTTGAGATGGACGGTGACACGACGCTCCGTACGAGACGTTAACACACCCGCAACTCCGACGGAACAAGCACCCGACCCGCAAGCAAGCGTTTCGCCCGCCCCGCGTTCCCAGACGTGCATCGTGACTTCGTTTGGAGCGTGAACTTCGACGAACTCGACGTTGGTTTTGCGCGGGAAGTACGGATGCGTCTCAAGTTGCGGCCCGACGTGGTGCAGGTCAACGTCTGCCAACGAATCCACGAAGATGACCGCATGCGGGTTCCCCATCGAGACGCCGGTGAATTCATAGTTGTGACCGGATGCGATCGAAATCGCGTGCTCGATGACCGTTTCCCCGGACAGCGTGGTCGGAATCACCGCTCCTTCAAGTTTCGGCTCGCCCATGTCCACCGTGACGTGGGAGACGAGACCTTCCGATACGTGCAACTCCAGCGTTTGCAGGCCCGCGCCGGTCTCCAACGTAACGGTGGTAGAGTGGGTGCGGCCGCTTTCATAGAGGTACTTGCCGACACAACGCACGGCGTTGCCGCACTGCTCCGACTCGCTCCCGTCAGAATTGAAGATGCGCATGCGGAACTCTGCAATTTGACTTGGCAAGATGAACACCAAGCCGTCGGCACCGACACCGAAGTGACGGTCGCAGACGTTTTTCGCAAGATCGGACACAGACTCCGGAACGGACAAAAACTCGGCAACGACCGCGAAGTCATTGCCGAGACCATGCATTTTTGTGAATTTCATGAAGTGCAGAAGCCTCCTGAGGAGGTTCAACCTCTTAGCGACGGGAGAAATTGATCTTGGTCGTGGTTTTTTTCTGCTTCTTGACGCCGCGACCTGCCGCGAGTGCGAAAGTCGGGACGGCAGCAGCGACGAGCACGATCAACCAATCCATACCGCCGAGCGGCACCGTGCGGAAGACCGGTTGGAACGCCGGGATGTACATGACGCCCAACAGCAACACCACCGACGAAAGCACCGAGCCGATCAGCCACTTGTTCTCAAACAAGTTGCGGGAGAAAATCCCGCCTTCAACAGAGCGGCAGTCGAACACGTGAATCAGCTGTGCCATCACGAGGGTGACGAACGCCATCGATTGCGCCTTGATCAGATTGTCCGGCTCCATTTGGAGCGAGAACCAGAACACAGCCAAGGTCGCAACGCCGATGAGAATCCCGCGCGAGAGGATCTTAAAGCCCAAACCTCGGGCAAAAATCGATTCGCGCACATTGCGCGGCGGACGGTTCATGATCCCTCTCTCCGCCGGGTCGACACCCAGCGCAATCGCCGGCAGACCGTCGGTGACGAGGTTGACCCAAAGAATCTGAATCGGGACGAGCGGCAGCGGCAGTGCTAAGATCATCGCGAGGAACATCGTGATGATTTCGCCGACGTTCGACGCGAGAAGATAACGAATGAACTTGCGGATGTTGTCATAGATCGAGCGGCCCTCTTCAATCGCCGCCACGATGGTGGCAAAGTTGTCGTCGGAGAGGATCAGCGCAGAAGCGTCCTTCGCGACGTCGGTGCCGCCTTGGCCCATCGAGATCCCGATGTCGGCCGCTTTGATCGCCGGTGCGTCGTTGACACCGTCCCCGGTCATCGCGACCACGTGCCCGTTGGCTTGCAGGGCTTTGACGATGCGCAATTTGTGTTCCGGCGAGACGCGGGCGTAGACATAGATGTCCTCGACGCGCTCTTGCAACTCTCTATCAGACATATTATAGAGATCGTATCCATTCACTGTCAAACCGCCCTTGGGCACGATCCCCAACTGGCGAGCAATCGCTTCGGCGGTGACTTGGTGGTCGCCTGTAATCATGACGGTCTTGATGCCCGCTTTTTTGCAACGTTGGATCGCGTCGTACACTTCCGGGCGCGGCGGGTCGATCATCCCGACCATCCCGATGAAAACCAGATCGCGTTCGGAGTCCGGTGCATGGAACTGCTGTTCCTGTTTCAGCGGGCGGTACGCAAGCGCCAAGCAGCGCAGCGCTTCGGTGCCCATCGCGTGGTTGGCGTTGAGAATTCCTTTGCGAAGCGAGTTGGTCAGCGGCGTCACTTTGCCGTCGATCAACATGTACCCGCAACGGTCGAGCAGAACGTCCGGGGCGCCCTTGGTGAGCATGTAGAGCTCGCCTTTTTGGTCGCGTGTCAGAACGGACATCATCTTGCGAGTGGAGTCAAACGGCAATTCGTCCAAACGAGGTTGTGCAGCGTCCATCTCTTCTCCAAACAAACCCGCTTTGGCCCCGAGGACCATCAGTGCGCCTTCGGTCGGATCGCCTTGGATCATCCAATCGGGATGTTTTTTGGACGTGTCTTGCGTAAGCAAGGCGTTGTTACAGAGTACGGAGACTTCGAGCAAACGTTTCAAGTCGGTGCGGCGATGCGGGTCGATTCCTTTGCCGGAAAAGAGGAACTCGCCTTGGGGGTTGTAGCCGGTTCCTGTCACTTCATAAAATTGACCGCCGACGAAAACGCGTTGAACGGTCATTTTGTTTTGCGTGAGGGTTCCCGTTTTGTCGGAGCAGATGACGGTCGCGCAACCGAGCGTTTCAACGGACGGCAGTTTGCGGACGATCGCTTTGCGCTTGATCATACGCTGGACACCGAGCGCGAGTGCCACGGTGACGATCGCAGGCAACCCTTCCGGAATCGCAGCGACGGCAAGCGAGACGCCGGCGAGGAACATCGTGTACAGCGAATTGCCGTGAAAAACGCCGGTCGCCACAACGACAGCGGTGATGCCAAGCGCAACGTAAACGAGAATTTTGCCGAGCTGTTCGAGACGGCGTTGGAGCGGCGTTTCCGTATCTTCGGCCGTTTGGATCAAGTCGGCGATCAGGCCCATTTCGGTGTTCATACCGGTTTCACAGACGACAGCCATGCCTTTGCCGCGTGTGATCAGCGTGCCCATGTAGCACATGTTTTTGCGGTCCCCGAGTGTAGCGTTCGGGTCGCCGATGATGGGGTTGCTTTTTTGAACCGGGAGCGATTCGCCGGTGAGGGCGGACTCTTCCGCTTCGAGCGAGGCGCTTTCCAGGACGCGCACATCAGCCGGGACACGGTCGCCGGCTTCAAGGAAGAGGATGTCCCCCGGCACGATGTCGAGCGCGGGGATGGAGGTTTTTTTTCCATCGCGCAGGACGGTAGCTGTGGGGGCGGTCAGTTGTTTGAGCGAAGCGAGGGATTTCTCGGCCCGCAGTTCTTGGAAGAAGCCTAAAACGCCGTTTACGATAATGATCGCGATGATCGTAATCGCATCTGCATGTTCACCGAGCAGACCGGAGACAAGCGTGGCGGCCAGCAGCACCAAGACCATGAAATCGCGAAATTGATTGAAAAACAACGTCAACAAGGAAGTCTTCTCTGCCTCATTCAGTCGGTTCTCCCCGACCTGTTCCCGCCGTTTGTCAGCCTCTTGGTTCTCAAGGCCTTTTGGCGAGACGGAGAGCAGCTGGAGTACGTCTTGTACGTCCATTGTGTGCCAAAGTTTTTTCTGCACCAGGTGCCACCCCTTCTTTCACATCGTTTGTCCTGTAGACATGTCTATGCCTGTACTCTATGGCGTAGACCAAGCCTGACAAGTCACGTTGTGAGCAGAATTTACATGTGGCGCCTCAGAACTTCTGTCCCAATCCCTCCCAACTTGCAAACCGATCCTTTACGTCGATTTGCACCTGCAACTCCGCCAACACATCCTCCACGTACGCCTCACGCCGCATGCCGACGAGCACCGAGGACACGCCGTCTGTCGAACGCAACGCCCGCAACGCCATGCCGCTGAGAGTTCCAGCCTCGCCCCATTGGGCGTCTGCTTGCGCCACACGCCGCTTCAATTCCTGCGAAACTTCGGCCGCCCGCTGCTTGTACATCTCCGTCACCGCCAAAAACGTCTCGTTCACGGCGTTCACATAGCCCTCCAACCACGCGCCGACCTCGGGGGGCAAATTCGGAGTCTCAAGCAACTTCTGCACACCACTTTGAACCGTCGGCACGAAAAACTGTTGCACCACCTCTTGCCAATGATCCAAGGAAGCAAACTTGCGCCCGTGTTCTTGCAAAAGCGCCCCTGCCGTCAACTTGTCGGCAAGGCTTGCCCGCACCTCGTCATCCGCCTCGACCAACGGCAAGATATCCTGACGAAAAAGCGCCTCTGCCGCCACGACTTTTTCAATCAACTCTGTCACCGAAGCCGCTGCATCGACATCCGGCATTGGCAGATCTGCCAAACGCACGAGCGAGTTCGCGACAAATGCATTCAACGGGCGGTTGATCAGCACCCCTAAGCCTTTGTCCCGCGCAAACTTCAGAACGCTCTGCCCATTCGATTGGTTCGCCTGTATGACACCGCCGCGCTCCAACAAATTCATCGGCAATTGAATCACGCGGAAGTGATGAGTGTCAGAGATCGACTCGGCAATCTCCCAAACTCGCTCCAACGAGGTAAAGAGATACTCCTCCGCCGGGGCCGGGAACGTATTCGAAGAAATCCCGTACCAACGAATTCTCCCGCGCTCCACTTCTCCTTCCAAATGCCGAAACGCAAGTTCGATCCGGCGGTAATACTCCTCGCGAGCCTCGTCCAACTGCATCCCGTTCTGTTTCGCAAAGCCTAAGTAATACTCCGGGTTATGTAACAAATACACATCCAACGCCTGCATCTGCAGCCGCTCCAAACTCGCCGTCAACTGATCTTCCAAGAACTCCGGATGGATGCAATGCTCCAAGCCTTCCCCATACAGCACCAAATCGAGAAACGGCATGCCTTCCCGCTTTCTCTGCTGACTCAAGCGGTAATTATGCCCTTGCAGATAGCCCGCCTTGGACACGACCACCACCTGCTCACGGTCGATCTCTCCCGCCGATGTCATCTCGGCCAATACCTTGCCCACCAACTCTTCCGATCCGCCGTCCGAGTAGTTGGAACTGGTATCCAGTACGTTCACACCGCCAAGCAACGCCTTGCGCATGGCCTCCCGATGCTCCGAAACCGACACATCCACCCGATAGCAACCAAACCCGGCCTGACTGACCTGCAAGCCGGTCTGACCGAGCGCATTATATTGTAGAAACATCCGTTATCACCTCCCCACCAGTATACCAAAAAAAGGAGCGCCCTCCTTCAGGCGCCCCTTCCGATCATAAACGCGTACAAATGCGGCTCTGTCTCCACCACCAACCGATCTCGCAACTGCGTGCCGCTGGCCGACAACGTCCCCGCCGGGAACTCGATGACATGCATCGCCCCGCGAACAAAAGGAGCGATCGTATTCGGACGAACCCGATGCAACATGTGCACGATGCGATGCTCGTCATCGAGGAACGCCACGTCGATCTCTTCTTTCATAAAAAACGTATGAATCCCGTTGCAAGATCGAAACACCAACGCCGCTCCCACCGGGACATTTCGACGCCCCATCCATCCGCGCAACCGCGACCAGAACGACTCCGCCGTCTCCACTTCCCATGCCAACCGAACACCCAAGCTTTGGTTCCACACTTCCATCATCTGAATTCCTCCTCTCGTTTTCTCATTTTCTACTTGCAAAGGTTCCGCCTTGGTGCAACCTTGATTTCCAGTACCTTGAAGGGTATAATGACAATGTTCACAATAATTACTAGTAGTGGTGTGGGGGTCGTGCTTTTTTTCGGTACGAAAAAACCTCTACACAGTCGCCGCTGCGCAGAGGTTCTACCACCCTGTTTCGGGTTGTGGGCAGATGTGTCCCTCAATCAGCAACCTGGCGATCATCTCCGGCACACGATTCTCGTGCTTGAGGAAGACCCATGGCTTTGCGTCCCCGTCTTTCGAGCGGGTTTGCCTTTTTTGATTGTTCAATCTTGCTTTACCGGAATTTCAATTTAATTCCTTGTCTTCACTATACACCGTTGTCGAATTTGGGCGGAATAGGTCGGAATGCCTTTTCTGGGGCAGACTTTTGTATTAGTTTTCTGCTAACTTTTAGGCACAAATGTGCTGGATAGATAGGAACAATGGCACTCTCCCCCTCGGGAGTCAGTGCCTTTTTTTCCATTTCGAAGAGGTGACTACCCAATGGCATACGACGGCCTTGTACTCCGTGCTGTGACGCACGAATTGCACACCCTGCTCCTCGGAGGGCGGGTTGATAAAATCTACCAACCGTTGGAACGCGACCTGCTGTTCCAGATTCGAGGCTTTGGCAACAACTACAAACTGCTGTTGACGGCACATCCGTCCTACCCGCGCGCGCAACTGACCCACGACTACAAGGGCGTGAACCCTGCCGAACCGCCGATGTTCTGCATGCTTCTGCGCAAACACTGCGAGGGCGGGCGAATTACCCGCGTGGAGCAGCTTGGCAACGAACGCATCTTGCATATCGCCGTCGAGAACCGCGATGAATTGGGCGACTTGACGGAGCGCGTGCTGGTGGTCGAGATCATGGGCCGGCACTCCAACGTGATCTTGCTCGACCCGCAAGAGAATCGCATCCTCGACTCGCTGGTTCACGTCAACTACGGCACGTCCCGCCACCGCGAAGTTCTGCCGGGCCGCACCTATGTGGCACCGCCGGAACAGGAGAAAAAGAGCCCGTTCGAGCTCTCCTTCGGCGAATTCCAAGCTCTGCGCAGCGCGGCGGCGGAGCTTGCCTACGACAAATTTCTGTTGAACTCCTTCACCGGCCTCTCTCCCCTGCTCTCTCGGGAGATCGCGGCCCGTGTGCAAGAAGTAGGTAATGCGGACTTCGAATGGCAAGCCTTCGCCGGTTTGATCGAGGACGCCCGCCATCACCGCTACCAGCCGACGATCGTCTACCAAGACGAGCGCCCCGTGGCGTTCTCCTGTTTTGACCTGACGCATCTCGACGGGGAGAAAAAAACATTCGCTTCCATCTCCGAAGCGATCCACCAATTCTACGCCGAGAAGTCTTGGCGAGACACGCTGCGACAAAAGTCCCAGGACCTCGAACGAATGCTCACCAACGAATTGGAACGCAACGTCGGGAAACTCGGGAAATTTGAACAGCAGATTCGAGAAGCGGACTCTTCGGAGATTCATCGCATCTACGGCGAGTTGATCACCGCCTACCAACACCAGATCGAGCGCGGCATGACAGAAGTAACCGTCCAGAACTTCTATGACGAGAATATGGCGGACATCACGATCCCGCTCGACCCGGCGTACAGCGCCAACGAAAACGCCCAAAGTTGCTTCAAGAAATACAACAAAGTCAAAAAGTCGATCCCGATCCTCCAAGAGCAAATTCAAGAAACCATTGCGGAGATCAACTACTTGGAGAACTTGCTTCAACAACTGACGACCGCTTCGTGGACCGATATCGAAGAAATTCGCGAAGAACTCGCGGCGGAAGGCTACCTCAAGATCAAGCGCAAGCCTCTGCCCAAAGGCAAAAAAGCCCCCAAGGAGAAAAACACTCCGATCAAACCGGAGCGCTACCTCTCCTCGGAAGGCATCGAGCTCCTCGTCGGCAAGAACAACAAGCAAAATGAATTCCTGACGATGAAGCACGCCTCCAACAGCGACACATGGCTGCACACCAAGGACATTCCGGGCTCTCACGTCGTCATTCGCGCGCGCGAGTTCTCCGAAACCACACTGCTTGAAGCGGCCCAACTCGCCGCCTACTTCTCCAAGGGACGCGAATCCAGCCAAGTTCCGGTTGACTACACGCTGGTCAAACACATCTGGAAGCCCAACGGCTCCAAGCCGGGCTTCGTGCTCTACGACAACCAGAAGACCCTCTACGTCACGCCCGACCAGCGGATTACCGAACGCTTGAGCGCGAACGCTTCCCACACCAAATCTTAATCAACCTTGGCAAAAACGGCCCGTTTTCCACGCAGCGGGCCGTTTTTTCAAAAAAACGCCCCCTCATTCCTCGGCGTCGTGACTAAACGGACGTGCTCCGGGAGTATCCTGTACCAACTGAAATTATTCATGAATCCCGATCTGACCCGTCCACTGACAAGGAGAGTGACGTGATGTCGCTGCTCGACATTCTTTTTTTGCTGATGGTTTTCATCGGCTTGATCACCGGCTTCCTTTCCGGTTTTGTCAACGGAATCGCCCGACTTCTTTCGTACATCATCGCCGCGGCCGTCGCAGCGCGATTTGCTGAACCGGTGGGCAAGCGCATCTGCGAATGGTTCGGAATCGACAAAGTCGTGCGCGAGATGCTCGCCAAGCAGATTCCCGAGCCGTTGCAAACGGCCCACATCTCTGCAGAGCAAGCCAAACCTCTGCTCGACCAAGCCAATGTCCCGCTGTTTTACCAGACGGAGATCTTGGAGAACCTCAAGCACTCCACCTTGCTCAACGCCATCTCCGACACGTACATGCACTGGATTTCCGCGATGATCGGTCTCGTGATTTTGACCACGTTGTTCTACTGGGTGATTCGAATCTTGATCTCGCCGCTGGTCGGAATGCTTCGTGCCGTGTTCCCGTGGGTGCTCGACCGAATCGGAGGGCTTGCGCTTGGCGCCGTGCTCACGCTCTTGGAACTGTCGTTCCTCGCCCTGTTTCTCACCACACTGTACGACTTGCCGAATTTGTCACCCGCTGTGAAGACCGCCATTCATGACTCACAACTGCTTCCCTCGCTCAACAACCTCGCACACACCCTGCTCCAAGGCTTGGGGGCCAAGGGATTGCTCCCTCCGGTGCTGCAATCGCCTGCGTTGCCGCCGCAACTCTAATGGCAGGGGGAGCCGTACGAGACTCCCGTCACAGTTTGGGAGTCTCTTTTTGTGGTATGATCACACTTTGGGAGGCGATAACAGGAATGGCACTTATCGAAGTCAACAATTTACGCAAAGAATTCAAACGGATCATTCCCAAGACAGGCTTCCTCTCCGGAATCCGCAATCTCTGGAATACCGACTATCACACGCATGTCGCTGTCGACGACATCTCGTTCCAAGTTGAGGAAGGCGAACTGCTCGGCTACATCGGCCCGAACGGCGCCGGCAAGTCCACCTCCATCAAGATGCTGACCGGCATCCTCGTCCCGACGTCAGGAGACGTCAAGATCGCAGGTCTGACCCCGTGGAAAGACCGCCGCCAACACACCCAGAACATCGGCGTCGTGTTCGGCCAGAAGACCCAACTTTGGTGGGACATCCCCGTCATTGAGAGCTTCCGCGTCTTGAAGACGATCTACAAAATTCCCGATGACCTCTACACCAAGAACCTCAACCAGTTCCGCGACCTGCTTGAACTCGACCAGTTCGAGAACACCCCGGTCCGCCAACTGTCGCTCGGGCAACGGATGCGTGCGGACTTAGCCGCAGCGCTTTTGCACGATCCGAAGATTTTGTTCCTCGACGAGCCGACGATCGGCGTCGACGTGCTGGCGAAGGAGCGTCTGCGCACCTTCATCAAGGAAATCAACCGCACTCGCGGTGTCACCGTTTTGCTGACGACGCACGACATGCAGGATATTGAAAAGCTCTGCCACCGCATGGCGATCATCGACGACGGAAACATCCTCTACGACGGCTCCATCGATGCACTGAAATCGAAGTTCGGCAACGAGCGCACCTTGGTCATCGAACTCGATGACGCCCCGTACCGCTTGAACTTGCCGGGCACCCGCGTTCTGCGCGAAGAAGGCCCCCGTGTATGGCTTGCGTTCAACCGTGACCAGTTCTCCGCATCAGACATCATGATGCGAGTCGCAGAGCACCATACCATCCGTGACTTGACCGTAGAGGAACCGGAGATTGAATCGATCGTCCGCGAAATTTACGAAGGCAGTCACGGGCGCAAGAGGGAGGATGAACATGTCCCTGTTTTGGATCTTCAGTAGACAGAACTTCTATCAACAGTCGGCGTATCGTCTGAACTTCTGGCTGGAGATCGCCGGAATCCTGTTGCAGATCTATGTCGTCTACAAACTCTGGAACGTGCTGTTCGACCAGACCCCGCAATCGTTTGCCGGGATCACCCTGCCGCAGATGATTACGTATGCCGTTCTCGGGATGCTCATCGGCTCGATCTTGAACACCAGCGAGGGCGTTCACACCTACATTCAGCAACAAGTGCGGATGGGGCAGATTACGACCGACTTGATGAAGCCGGTCGATTTCATCTTGCACATGATGGCGCGCGACTTCGGTTCGATGATTACCCGTCTGGTGTTTTTCCTCGTGCCGCCGATGGTGATTTCGTACCTGCTGTTTGACATGGTGGTGCCGACGTCCCCGCTTCGCATCTTGGCGTTCCTGTTGGCGGTGGCGCAGGCGTGGATGATTCTGTTCTTCTGCAACTTTATGTTCGGACTCATCTCGTTCAAAACGCTCGACCTCATGGGTTTCTCGTTCACCTACTTTGCACTCGTCCGTTTCGCATCGGGGCAGATCGTTCCGCTCTGGATGTATCCGGACGTGTTGCAGCCGGTCTTGAACTTCCTGCCGTTCAAATCGGTGTTCTACACCCCGCTTGCGATCTACAACGGCGTGCTTGGCAATTCGGCGTTGCCCTCGGCGCTTTTGACGCAAACGGTTTGGATGGTCGGGTTGTTTGTGGTCGCCCGTCTGATCTGGGGCCGTATTCACAACAGCTTGATCGTGCAAGGAGGTTGAGCCCATGCGTGACAACATGACCATTTACCTGACGATGATCCGCGCCGCTGTGCTGACGCGACTCGAATACCGCGCCGACTTTGTTATGGGCATTATCGGCGTCTTCATCCTCAACGCCGGGACGCTCGCGACTTCGTGGGTGCTGCTCAGCCGGTTCCAGAACTTGCACGGCTGGACGTTCTGGGAAATCGTCTTTCTCTACAACTTGTGGTTGCTCGGGCACGGCATCCGTGCCGTTTTCTTCCGTCACATCAACATGTTGGAACAATTTATCGTGGAGGGCACGTTCGACCAGATCTTGACGCGCCCGGCGAACCCGTTGGTGCAGTTCTTGGGTCGCGAAGTTCACTACCTCGGCGTCGGGGACGTCCTGCTCTCGATCTTCATGCTGGTGCTCGCCTACCAGAACCTCAACATGCACTGGGCTTGGTGGATGTTTGGTTGGCTGGTCGTCATTGCCCTCTCCAGCGCCATCGTCGAGATGGCGATCACGCTGTTGCTCGTCTCGACTTCGTTCTTGACGACTCGCTCTCGGGCGCTGGTCAACTCCGCCTCGCTGTTCTCGTGGGGCGTCGTGCAACAGTATCCGGTCGACATGTTCGGCAAACTCGTGCGCAGCGTCGTCACCATCGCCCTGCCGTTTGCGTTCATGAACTATTACCCGTCACTGTTGTTCCTCGGCAAGCAAGACCTCGTACCGTGGGGCTTCCTCACGTGGTACGCGCCTGTCGTCGCCTTGATTCTGCTCTACCTCGCCATCTCGATGTGGAACTTCGGGATCAAGCGCTACCAGAGCTCCGGCTCGTAAATTCGTCCTAAAAACAGACACCGCGCGGATAGCAAATGTGCATCGCTCCCCATAACTTGTAGGAGACACATTCTGCGAGGAGCCGATTTTATGCACATCTGCTATCTGTCTCCCGGTTCTGTCCCTCTGCCCCCCGCCCCCTGTACCTCGGTTGAAATCTACTCCAAGGAGATCGCGACGTCCCTCTCCCGTCGCCACTACGTCACCCTCTACGCCAAATCCAACCAGAACCTCACCCGACAGACCGGCAAACTGACCATCCGCCGCTTGATCACCCAAGGCGGGGTGCCTTATGCTCGCCAAACTGTGCGCGACCTGAAGGCCCGCGGAGCTCAACCTGACATCCTGCATGTGGAAAACCGCATCGCATTCGTCCCCATCCTCCGTACCGCATTTCCCAAGACCCCGATCGTCCTCAACCTCCATTCCAACGTCTTGATCTCTTCCACTCCGCTAACGACCGTACAGAAAAGCCTGCGCAATCTCGACGCATTGGTGGTGAACAGCCAGTATTTGAAACGCTTTCTCGTCAAACGCTATCCCTCGTTTCCCTCGCAAAAAATTCACGTCATCCACCCCGGTCTCGATGTCCGCCGTTTTCCCTCCCGTTTCTCCGCAACAGGCCAAGCCCTGCGCAAAGCCACCCGCAAACGCATAGGCGTTCCCGGCGACCGTCGGGTCCTGCTGTTCGTCGGACGCTTCATCGAGCGCAAGGGCATCACCCTCCTGCTCGACGCCTTCCGCCAAGTTCGGAAAAAACACCGCAACACCGAACTCTGGATCATCGGCGGACGCCCGCACGGATCGTCCGCATTTCACCAAGCGATCCGAGCAAAGTCCAAGGCGTTGCCGGTACGATTCTTCGGGTTCATCCCCCAGAACCGACTTCCTGCTTACTACTGCGCCGCTGATCTCTTCGTCTGTCCGTCACAGGCCCCGGAAGCGTTCGGCCTCGTCAACACCGAAGCGGCCGCCTGCGGATTGCCGGTCGTCGCCAGCAACGCGTGGGGCATTCGCGAGGCCGTCGCCGACGGCATCAGCGGCTCTCTCGTCACCAACTACAAATCTCCGGTTGCCTTCGCCACGGCGATCAACCGCCTGCTCGACAACCCCGCCCGCCTCGAAGCACTTGGCAAAAGCGCCCGCCACTGGGTCGCGCGCCACTTCTCTTGGGACAGGACGGCCCGCAAATTCGAAGCGTTGTACCGCAGACTCTGAGAAAAAAGGCTTGGATTCGCCCTTGCGAACCAAGCCTCTTTTTCCATGTCGGAAATTATCTCCGACGGTCGTTTCGAATTCGCACTTGGACCAAACTCTTGGCTTGTGCGTTCGTACGGGCATGCAGACGCCAGAGCTTCGTGGAACGCTCGAAGCTGCGCGGCATCTTGAGGATCTGAAAAATGTCGATGCGCGGCACCGTGTTCGCTTCGATCAGCCAGAGCTTGCCGTGCCGGTCCAGCCCGATGTCGAGCCCGTAGATCGCGTTCCGGTAGCGGGCTCCGAATTGAGATGCGATGCCAAGCGACAGCGTGCGCAGACGGCGGATCAACGCTTGTGAAATTTCGCGTTTGTACCCGAGCGCCGTCAAGTACTCTTCGACGGAGTGCGCCGTTCCTCCGGCGCTGACGTTCGTGACAGCGAGGTCCTTGCCGGCGATCTTCGAGAACATGCCGGTGACTTCCCAATCGCCACGCTCGTTTCTCTGCACGATGGTCCGCAGATCGACAGGCCGTCCCCGCCACAGGGCGAGGTCGATCCCCCGTTGGATCATGAAAACGCGACCCTTCTGCCGAGTCGTGCGCGCAATCCAGTCGTGAACGCGAGACAGAGAGTTCGTCTGCAACCGAGACCGTTGCATCTTGACCAAATACCCGCCCTCCGCCAATTTTTTTACGCAAAAAATGTTGTGCCCTCCACCGCCGAGGGTCGGCTTCACAAACACCGTCCCGTACCGACTCACATACTGCTTCAAACGATCATAGGAATACAGCGCCGTGTCGGGCAAATTGCCGCGCAACTCCTTCGACTTGACGACGATCCGATGTTTGACCCACTTGCTGCCGGGCGCCAATGGTTTCGTGCTCATGAGGGCGGTCGCCCCTCTCTCCTGAGTCTTGATTTCGATTCATACTATGGAGGTTGTCAAAAAAAAGCAACCCGGCCCACAGGGGGTCGAGTTGCCTTTTTCTAAATTAGTACGACATGAAGTAGGCGACACCGATCAGAGACAGCCAGAGATTGAGCATCGTAAAGTAACTGAATTCCACGATGGCATTGCGCTCGTAGATCGTCTTGCGGAAGATCAAGGTGAACAGGTAGCAGATCAGCCCGAATATAAGGAACAACAGCGCGATGGCGAAGTTCGAGTGCAGCCACTCGGGTGCGTAGACCTGCCAATTGGCCAAGTTGCCGTAGCTTAAGAAGATGTAGATCTGCGACGCCAGGTACAGCAGCACCGCAATCCAGAAATGGCGGGACGCGCGTTCGTAGAGTTCATCTTCGCGGCGCAGGACAAAGTACATCAGGTAGACATACGAGAGGCACGGCCAAGCGAGTGCCACGAAGAACTGAATGATCGCCGAACCGAGGTAGACCGGCACTTGCATCGCAGCCGTCTTGAAGTCGTCGGACGTCAACTGGTTCGAAGCGGCGGCGTACGTCGGGTTGTTGCTGGTTGCGTAGATGTCGAACGTTTCATACGTCGTCTCTTCGGTGAAGATCGTGGTGATTTCCGAGCCCTTTTTCTGCACGACAGGGTTGAGAGCGACTTTGTGAATGTTGGAGATGCGGGTGGCGTCCTGTTTCCAAGCGCCGTTTTGCAGGGTGCCGAGGTACAGTTCGTTGCCGCTAAACCGCGGAGAGGTGGCGGTGCTGGCAATAAACGCAAACTTCAAACCGTCTTGCTCCACGCCCGGCAGAACCACGGGGCCGTAGACGAATTTCGCTTCTTCGCCCAACTGCGTCATCGGCACGATGTTCGAATGATTCACTTTGGACGGATCGCTCAGCGGGAACGAATACAGATTCAGCGTTTTGGTGCCCAACTTGCCGATCTTCATCGAGATGAGGAAGTAGCCGTCCAGTTGGTCCAAGCCAAACGAAGAGGAGTCCACGCTGGAATCGGTGTTCATCGACAAATCCGTGACGAGAACAGGCGCCGTGCTCTGCCACGTCTTGGTGTCGAGCGTTGCATAGGTCAATTTGTAGATTTCGCCGCTGATTTGGTCAACGATGCCGATGTGGTCGACCCCTTTGTCGTCGAGGGTGGCGGTGAGATCGGAGACTCTTGCCTGCGGGAAGGTTTTCAACACGTTGAGAGAGTCGGTGCCGACCTCATAGATATTGAGTGATCCTTCTCCACCTGCGAAAAGCAGTTTCTTGCCTCCCGCTTCTTGCAGTCGGATCGCGGTCACTTTCGTTGCGATTTCTTTCGCTTGGCTCCAAGCCGTACCTTGCCACTTGGCCCATTTCAGCGTCTGGCCTTTGCCGATCCAGAACAGATCGTCGCCAAGCAATTTGTAATTGGTGTACGAGTAGATATCTTGGTTGGGAAGCGGACGCTTCTCCTCTTGAACCTGCTGGGTGGCCGGGTCGAGGGTCGCGAGCACGATGTTTTGTTCATTGAGATACGCATAGCGGTTGTCGCCTATGGCTTCGACCGGACGGTTCGGGGTCATCGTGCCGACTTTGGCGGAACGGCCGAACGGTTCGAGGAACGGTTTTACTTGGGCGGTTGTTTCCCAATACGTCATCAGTCCATAGACCACGACAAAAACTAAGAAAAAAGGAAGTATTCGCAAAAATTTCTTCATCCGTGGAGCCTCCTCACATTTTTCCAGATTACTACATGGGAGATCATTTGAAAAGTAGCAAAGCCATACTTCATCGGCGGTATGATTTGGTATAATAAAAAGGACTTGAACGAGGAGGAATGTTGCATGTCATCTACGGAACAGCTAACCGGTACCGTTGAGCGCGTGGAGATTCAGAGTCAGTTCTTGGGCGAGACACGCGAAGTACACGTGTATCTGCCGCATAACTACTCTCCGCTTTATAAATACCCGGTTCTGTATATCAACGACGGCTCCGACTACATGATGATGGGTCGGATGATCACGCTCTTGAACGAGAGGTTCCAAGACCGAACGGCCGGTCGATTCCTCGTGGTGTTTGTGCCGGTCGACAAAGCTCTGCGTTCGGACGAATACCATCCCGAAGGTGCGCGTCACGAAGGGTACGTGCGCTTTTTTGCTGACGAGTTGGTGCCGGCGATCGAAGATCGTTTTGCCGCGTTCCCGATGGGTCCGGCGCGCGGGATCATGGGCTCGTCGCTCGGAGCGACGGCGGCGCTGCATACCCTGTTGCAGTATCCGAAGAAATTCCACTACGTGGCGTTGCAATCCGGGGCGTTCAAAGAATCGACCTTCGCCGAACTGGAAGGCCGCCGCGATCTGGCCACCGTGCCGGTGTATCAAGTGGTCGGGCTGCAGGAAGCTACCTTCAAGAGCGGCAACGGCAAGATCATCGACATCCTCGCCCTGAACCGCCGCCTGCGCGATCTCTTGCAAGCGCAGGGCGTCGACGTCCAATACGCCGAGTACGACCACGACCACACCTGGGGCTTCTGGCAAGAAGACCTCCCGCGTGCGCTGGATCATTTCGTTAGACACACGGCTTTTTAAAGCGTTACAGTGAGAAAAAGCGACCCTGCCAAGTGGCGAAGGGTCGCTTTTTTACGTTCATGTTTACAATTGAGTGGCTTTGAGAAGCGCCTTCGCCGCTTTTTTCACGACGGCTTTGGGGTCGTCGGTATGTTGGAGGGCGAGGGTATGTAGGTCTTCTTTTACTTGCGGGGCTTGGGAGTAGACGGCCAGCAGGCCGGTGAGGGCGCGGCCTTTTTGTTTGGTGGAGAGGGCGTCCGTGAGCAATGGATAGGCTTGCAGCGCCGCACTCTCCCCTACCTTGGCATAGTTCCCCAACAAATCTACGGCATAATCGCGGACGATCGTGCTCGTCTCCGTTTCAAACAGGGTCGGCAGTTGCACAAGCAGGTCGCTCTGCACCACATCCGGCACGAGATGCGCCGTCAAGGCCAACGCGTGCATGGCTTCCCAGCGGGCACGGGTGGCTTTGTGTTGAAGCAATGGGAGCAGTGCCGACACGTAAGGCACCACGTACTCCGGATGGCTCTCCGCCACCATCGTAAACACCTCTGCGGCGTCGCCGACGAGTTTTTTATCCTTGCTCGTCAGACCTTGCGCGATCTGCTCCAACAGCTCCGGGTTCTCGATACAATCCACCACCACACGGCGGTTTGCAGCTTCGGTTGAATCTCCCACTTGGGAGGATAGTTGCTCCAGGATGCTCATCTTCGAACCTCTCCTATCATGTCTTTTCGGCGATACACGGAGAGACAGACTCCCACTACAGCCATCTGCAAAATTGTCTGCGCCCCTCCGTGCGCGAGAAAAGGCAATGAAAACGGAGCGGGAGGTAGCCAGCTCAAGGTCATAAATACGCCCCAAACAAAGTGCAGTGTAAAGTACGTCGTCAAAACAGCAACCAAAAACGTCCCGTACGATTCCCGAATCAATCGTACTGTCCGGAACATCCGCATGAGAAAGACCGCGATCAACGCGACCAAAACACCGCCCCCGACCCAGCCAAATGTGAAAATCACATAGGAATAGACGAAACCGGTCTCCAATTCAGGCAACATCGACAACTGTTCTACGCCGTGTCCCCACAACCCTGCATGTTTGATCGCTTCCAGCGACTGAACCAACTGATACCCCATCCCACCCGGATCTTGATAGGGATGAAGGAAATACGTAAATCGTTCCACCAGTTGATTCTGCCACGCAACAACCGTCAGAAAAGCTGACAATACAAACGCTACAACACCGTAAAGCATGACGAACTTCCACCCGGCCTTCGATACAAGCAGGAGGACCAGAACACACAGCGCATACTCCAACACCGGAAACGGGCTTCTAAACATCATGAGCAAAAAAGTCGGCCCCACAAAATACCCCAGCGCTTGTACCCAAGCAAAGCGCCGTTTCCAATCCCACTCCGAAAAAATCCCCGCCATCGCGAAGACGAGCAACAAAGGAGCGTACGCGCTGATATTGAGGTTCGCAAACCCAACATTCAAGTACGGAATCCCGTTCACGGAAATTCCCAAGAACTTCGCCATCAACAACAGCATCAAGGTTCCGTAGAACAGCTTTTTCGAGAACGCCTTGGTTTTCCGATAATCGTAAAAGAACAGCCCCGCCCCGATCAAAAGCCCGCCAAGTGTGGTCCAAACTTTGTTGGAGAACACATCCCAAGACGTGGACTGGCTGACCCCCATTCGATAGAGCACGAGCATCCCAAACGCAAGCAACGAAATCACCGTGAGCAGCAATACCCACTCCCATCTCGGCTTGTGAACCTGATCCAGACGACGTCCAACGACCCGTGGGTCTCCCATCTGGGAGATGGCACGTTCCATCGCCTCTTGTTCAGGCACTCCGGTCAACATGAACTCTGCGGCAAGGTCTTCGAGGTGACTGTCGAGTTCCAAACGCACTTCGTCGTGAATCTCTTGGCAGCGGATTTCTTCGCAGACTCGGTTGAGGTACTGCTGCTTCATGCGTTCCCCTCCCCGATCACCAAGTCCACGGCGTTGCGAAACGTCTGCCACTCTTCTCGCTTTTTCCGAACTTGCAGCCGCCCGGCTTCCGTAAGCCGGTAGTATTTCCGTTTACGCGCCCCCTCGCCGTCGCTCCAATACGATTCAACGTCTCCATTGGATTCCAACGTGTGCAAAAGCGGGTACAACGTCCCCTCTTTAAATAGAAACAGCCCGTTCGAAGCTTGTTCCATCGCTTTGATCATTTGATACCCATACAGGTCTTGTTTCTCAAGCAGAGAGAGAACCAAGATTGCAGTACTGCCTTTTAAAAGCTCTTTGTTCATCACGGACCCCTCGATTTCGTATCGGATTACGATGCATCGGATATCTAGGTATTATGATAGCACAAAATCTCCCATATGCAATAAAAAAAGCGGCAGACCCCGTCTTGTCTCCCGCTCCGCATGTTCTAGATCTCTCTCTTAAAATGCTTAAACCTCGTCCCCTGCGACGTCAATTCCCCACGATCTCCTGGAACGAGCATCCCAAACACCCGTCCGCTGACCGAAAGTTCGATCCGTCTCTGGTTCGCCAACTCAAACGTCAAAAAATAGTCGGTGTGTGCCGAAGTATTCATCGCCCCTCCGCTCACTTCGGTGCGCTTTCCAATCACGGTAACTGCTTGCGTCACGACAGGCGAGGCGTTGTTGGAAGCCCAAGTTGCCACTCCCCGCAAGACGACAAATCCGAACACCCCAATCACGACGATAAATACAAGCCCAAAGAGAATCTGCGATCCAAAACCCACAGCCATCCCCTGCCTTTTCTTTATTTTCCAAACACTTACAATCGTAGCACAAAAGCCGCCTCGAACAAACCCATTCCAAGGTGCTCGCCACCCTCATGGAACGAAACGGCCGTGTCGTCTCTCGCGACCGTTTGCTGGACAAGCTCCGCGTACTCGACATGGTCCCTCTGGTCGTCGAGGTCGTGGATTCGTTGGGCCTTGCAACTGGTGCATTTCTTGGTGGTTCGCTCCCGCTATTTATCGCGTTTGAAGCATGTCGTGGTATAATGTTCCATTGATAGGAGCGAATCGAAATGAGTACATGCCTAGATCGAGAATTGCTTCAAGACATACTTCAGCACCACCTCAAGCCTTTTGTCTCTGAAATTGACGTGAAAGGCGTGTATCCTGAGCACGTCATGAAAGCTCTGGGAGAGCACCGGTTTTTTTCTCACGATACGCCGTTTAACCTGAGTTTGATTCAGGAAGTGGCAACCCTTTGCGGCTCTACGGCATTCGTCCTGTGGTGTCATCTCATGGCGATTGACTATGTTCGCAGAGGCCAAAGTGAACATTTGAAACAAGACCTGTTGCCGCGCATGGAACGAGGAGAAGTCATGGGCGCGACAGGGTTGTCCAACGCGATGAAATACTACGCCGGCATCGAGGAATTGAAACTGCACGCAACCCAAACCTCGGACGGCTTCCGAATCAACGGAACCCTGCCGTTTGTCTCCAACTTAGGAGAGACGCACTGGTTTGCGTTTCTGTTCCAAACCGACGATGGACGACGGATCATGGGCATCCTGCCCGGTTATCAAGAGGGTCTGACTCTGACCGAACGAAAAAATCTCTTGGGCATGAACGCGACGGCGACCTACAGTTGCCGGTTCAACAATGTCTTGCTCCCCTTCGAGTCTGTCCTCAGCACGGAGGGCGATCTCATGGTCGCCGCTTTTCGCCCCGGCATGGTCCTGACACAAGTCGGGATCGCACTCGGTTTGGTCAGCGCCACGAATCAGGCTCTCGGAGAACGGAAAGACCCGCGATTGACGGAACTTCACCATCAGGCGGAACGCTTGTCCCAAGTGACGACGGTGACACCTCCGATTATGAAAGAGATTTTCCAACTTCGCTTGGATGGCGCCCATGCTGCTCTCGAGTCCGCACATACCGGAATGCTGCACAGCGGAGGTGCCGGCTATCAAGTCGACAGCCCGTTCGCCCGCCGTCTCCGAGAAGCCTACTTTCTGGCCATCGTAACCCCGACGATTACACATTTGGAAAAAATCTTGGGATAGTTCCACGGCTACACCAACACGGGAAACGAGGTTGCCGTGTTTCCTATCCTCATGCGCGATCAGCTATCAATAAAAAAAAAGCCCTTCCTCAACAGGAAGGGCTTATGCAATGGAAAAGGCATGGTCGCGACCGACCAAGATATGTTCTTTTATCGCAATTTCAGCGCGAGTGGGGTCTTGCTTCAGAATCGCGCCCTCGATGATCTCATGAGCTCGCAGGAGTTGCCCATTTGCTCATGGCTATATTTGTGGTAGGACTTGTAGGTAAGCGGGATCACGATCAATCGTTCCAGCATCGACGGCAACTGAGGGTTGCCGGAGGCCGCCCAGATCACGCGGTGAAACTTGGCGTTGATCTCGATGGACTCGTGGAGACGGCGAAGTGGATGGACTGGTGATGAAGGCAGGGCCCATTCGGATATAAAAAAGCGAGTCAGACCCCAAGGGGCCTGACTCGCTTTTTTTCTTAGAGCAACACCCACGCGCCCGGGCCGATCAGAGCGACGCCGACCGCGATGGCGATCAAGGCGAGGTTGTATTCAAATCCATTTTGCGTTACCCAGTAGCCGTTTTTGCCGTGGACCGTGAAGATGGCGATCAGCATCGTGATCACGATCAGAGCGGCACCGATCGGCGTCCAAACCCCTGCTGCAAACAGCAGCCCGCCGAGCAATTCTCCGAGCCCTGCCAGGAACGCCATCAGCACGCCCGGTTTCAACCCGATCGATTCCAACCAACCTCCGGTTCCTTTCAAACCATGCCCGCCAAACCAACCAAACAGTTTTTGCGTACCATGTCCTGCAAACGTGAGACCGATAATAAGACGGATGACCAAAAGTCCAAGATTCATCATTGTGTGTATTGCTCCTCTCCCAGTTGGGTGATGTTTTGTTAGTCACTTACTTTATGTAAGTATATTATTCTAAGTTAGCTTGTCTCGTCAAGAGGAAAATCTATGTGACAAGCCCAATTTTTTTCGCGCAACAAAAAACCGATGAATCAGTTCGATTCATCGGTCTGTTTACGGGTAACTGCTTTTCGCTATTTCTTGCGTTTTTTTTCGAGAAGCTTGGAGATCGTGTCTGAGGTCGGTGCGTGTGTCGTAGGTGTCGAGGGTGGAACTGTCGTCGATGGATTGGATGACGTTGGTGGATGAGAATTCGTAGGCAATGGTTTTGACATTGGCTTTGCTGTTGGCTTCGACCCTGATGGGACAAGGGCTGAAGCTCCACCGCCGGTTCTGCGCGCGAGTTTCCATTTCCAAGTGAGGCTGACCCGACGGATGGCGATGTCGAACGGCCAGAGCAGCGTGGCGAGCCAGAGGAGTACCATCGAGAGGTCTCGACGTTGCCATTTGGACGGCAGGTTGTCTCGGAAAACGTCCTCAGGGTCTTCCAGCACCTCTCCCCCTCCGGCTTCGGCGATCCTTGCGATGATGTCGGAGCCGTTTTTTGGAAGGCTGTACTCGGGAGAATACGGGACGGAGACACCCGTGGTCGAACTGTGAAGTACGGTTTCTCCCGCTTGCTCGTTCACCGTCACCATGTACGTCCCCGGTGTCGCCGACGAGAAATCTCCCGTGTAGCGTCCCGGTGCCTGCAAAAGCAACGGAATCTCCTGCTCGTTCAAGTCGGTGCCGATCACTTTCGCCTTCAACACCGCTCCGTTTGCGAGCGGTTGTTTCAGTTGGACTTCAACTTGGCCCTGCGACCCTGCTATTCCGGTGCGCACATCGAGATCGCCCGCCTGATATTGCGGCAACAACCACGTCATGAGTTGGTTCCAGACTGCGCTCGAACCATCCCAAGCGGCCCACTGATTCGACCAGACACCCTTGGCGTCCGACGTCCAAGCCACCGCCCGGCCGAGCCCGTACTGCCAGCGAACGAGCAGCGGTTCACCCGATGGATTCGCCAACACCGTGTCGGCCGTTTCCTTTGCCGTCGTCGCGATGTGCGCGTTGATCTGCGGCAACCCGTTGGCAAAAAGCGGCGCGAGATCGCCTCCCGTTCCAATCAACGGCGTAAAGGGCTGGTCTTGAATGTACGTCTTGCCCGCGAGCGCCGTTTCTTTGGAAAAAATCTGCGGGACGTTCTGGCTGTCTGTCGTGCTGTAGAAACGTCCCTTCGCTTTCTCCGCCAGCGATTTCAGCAGAGTTTGATCCGCATCTGCGCCCACGGCGACGGTGGACATCGTGATCGCACTGTCGTTCATCATGCCGGTTATGGAATCGTACGCCCCGTTTGGCGATTGACCGTCTGTCAGCAAGATGATGTGCTTGCGCTTGGCTTCGACCGTTTTCAATCGGTCGTACGCCGCGACCAACGCCGGGTAGATGCTGGTGCCGCCTGCTGCCCGAATGGAGGACACGGTGTCTTGAATGCCCTTCACATCGGTCACATGCGCCGGTTCAACCACCCAGTACGGCTGGTCGTCAAACGCAAGCACGCCAAGTGTGTCTTGGGGAGTGAGCATCTGCGCCGCACGGCGGGCGGCTTCCTTGGCCAGCTCCATTTTCTGCCCGTCCATGGAACCGGAGTGGTCGATGACGAGCACGAGGCCCAGTGACGGGATTTCCTTTTTGCTGCGGATGTCCATGTAAACGGGCAACGCTTTCTCCACCGGCGTCCCGAAATACCCGCCGAGGCCGAAGGAATCTTGGCCCCCGGTCATCATCAGACCGACCCCGAAGTCGCGGACGGCAATCTCCAAGAGCTGTTGGACGTGCTCCGGCAAATCGGTGCCGGAGACATTCGCGAGCACGACGGCGGCATAGCGTCGGAAGTCTTCGAGGTTCTCGGGAGCAGAAGTGCCCGGTCGAACTTCGTATTGCAATCCGGATGCTTGCAGAGCGGAGGTCAGCGACTTGGCGTCGCCGGGGGTGCCCTCCAAGATCAACACGGACGGACGGCCTGCCACTTCGCCAAATGCGTAGGCGGTGTTGTTCGCCGAGATGCTGTCGTCTGCCGATTGGACTTCGACTTTGTAGCGGTGGAAGCCGGGCTGCTCGCTTTTGAGCGGGAGCGAGAACGGGTTCTCGCCTTTTTGCAACGCGACGTTCTGGGTGGAGACGAGCCGGTTGTCTTCATAGATGCGAAGTTCTGCGGTGGTGTCGAGGGTGCTCTCCAAGGTCGTTTTCAGAGCGAACGATTCACCTTGGTAGAGGGTCGTCGGCGTCGAAGCTGAGTGAACGAGAACTTCGCGGGTGACGTCGCGTTTGAGCGGAGCGACATCGACAAGGACCCCTCGTTGTTTCAAAAACGCCGCTTCAGCGACGGCATCGCCGACATTTTGCTCCCCGTCTGTCAGCAGGACGACGCGCGGACGATAGCCCGGCTCCACCAGTCCTTCGGCGAGACGCAGGCCCGACGCGAGATTGGTGTAGTTCGGATTCGTGATGCCGCTGAGCTCTAAATTCGAGCGCACTTGCTGAGTCAATGGATACTCGACCGACGGGCGTTCGCCCAGTCCGAGCACCGCATAGCCGTCATCAGGCTTCTTGCTTTCAACAGCCGCCCTCAAAAACGCGACTGCCTCCTTCGGGGAGTCAATCGACTTCGACTCGTCGATGACGAAAACGGCCGCCTGCTGCGTAACCGGCGCCAACAACGCCGTGCCTGCGACGGCGAGGGTCAGAAAGAGGAACAGGAGCGACCGGAGGACAGCGACTGTTTTTTTTCGTGCCCCGTGCAGGCGGCGTTCGTCGCGGTACCAGCGGTAGATCGTGTAGCCGGCGGGCAAGAGCGCGAGGAGAACCCACGGGTGCATCGTGCTAAATCCCACGTTTGTACACCCCCCATTCAAGGAACAAAAGCAGTAAGATGGCAGCCGCGAGCCAACGCCAGATTTCCAATTCGCCTGCATGAGAGGCGGACGATGCACCTGCGTCTGACGTGCCTGAGCCGTTTTGTTCAGAGCCATGACCGCCGCTTGGCAGACTCACGAGTTTTGGCGTGAGAAGTGATTCGTTGGGTGGCAACGTCGCGGTGAGCTCTTGGTGCGTGTTGCCATCTTCACTTTGGAAGTTGTAGAGACCGGGCTCTGTAGGTTGGAAGCCTTGGGCGAGCAGGTCTTTCGTGACTTCGTGCGACTTGCCGGACGGGTCGATGTAGTGCCAGCCTGTTTCGCGGATCGGCGGCAGGAGCGCGACTTTTTCCCCAACTTGAATGTCGCCGAGTCCCGCTCCCGTCGTCGGCAGGAGGAACTCCTGCAGGTGCTTGACGAGAATCGGAAACGCGGGCAACAGCGGCAGATCGGATTGGTGCAAGTCGAACGGGAGGACGGCGAATCGTTTGCCGTCTTGCTCCCCTGTCAGGAGAATCGGGGTGCCGCCGCTTTTGACCAGCGGTTGCAGCCACGGAGTCCCGATCAGAGGATTCGCGGATTGTAAGTGCAGGTTGCTGAGATCTACGTTTTGCAGAATCGCGGCATCGGGGGTCAGCACATGCAGTTTGCCTGCTTCGACGGCGCTTGCGACTTGCAAAAGCGGCGAGCCAACGGGTGGATTGACGAGCAACACGGAGCCGGAGGGCCATGCCTCGGGGAGAACGCCATCGTAGACGTATAACGCCGCGTCTTGCGGCGGTGCGTCAGGGTCGGTGCCTCGCTCTACGGTGAGCCGACTCCCGAGACCCAGCGCTTTTTCGAGAAAGACGTTGCCTTGGTTTCCTTCCGTGACAAGCCATGCCTTCGCGGTGGAAGCTCGCTCAGGGAGTACGATGACTTGGTTGTCGATCGACAGCGCGTCTTCGGTGACAAGTTTTACGGTGTAGGTGTCGCTTGTCGGGAGGTCGTCCCAGGAGAGCGTCGCCTGTTCATTTGGTTTCAACGAGGCGGCGATCGCTTGCAAGACGTTGCCGTCCGCTCCTTGCACTTGAACATCAACGGTGTCCGCTTCCTCGCTGAAATTCTGAATCGTCGCGACGAGTGCCGTGTGACCTCCCGCGTCGATGGCAGCCGCGTGGCGGATGGCGGCGTTTTTGCCACGTGGTTCGGATTGGATGAGATGCGGGACACTTCCGAAGCGCGGGTACAGGTTGGGGTCGAGGCTCCAATTGCCGTCGGAGTAGATGCGGACGTCGCTGTCCGGTTCTTGCGTAGAGAGTGCGGCGGCGAGAGACAGGGCGCTTTCGTAGTCCGCTTTGCCGTATTCTTGCTTGGCATCGTCCAGCGCACGTTGCAAGTCGGACGGGTCGTTGCTTGACGCCAGCACCCGTGCTTCTCGACCCATCGAGATCAGGGTGAGCCGTTGGCTCGGTGCGAGATGGTCGAGGAGGTCGGAGATTTGTTTTTTCGCGCTGTCCAGTGCGGTTTGGTTGCCGCTTGTGCCGACGAGAGCCGCCATGGAGGGCGAGAGGTCGAGCACGGCGATGGTGTGGTCGGCGCTGGGTCCGAGCTGGCCGGTGAGTGCCGGTCGAGCCAAAGTGAACGCCAGCAGAGCTGCCAAGAGCAATTGCAAGAGCAGAAGCAAGTTGCGCCGAAGTTTTTGCCACGGACGGTTTGCTTCCATCTCGCGGAGCAATTTCTGCCAGAGCAGGACGCTCGGGACAGTCTGGTTCTCGTAGGTTCGCTTCAACAAGTACAGCGCCGCGATGGCCGGGAGCTCCAACAGCCAGAACAGCATGTACGGAGACAGGAACTTCATCCCGAAACCACCCCCGTGGGCAACAACTTCCGAAATACCGCGTCCTCCACGCTGTCCTTTGCCGACAGCAAAACGTAGTGCATGCCTCGGCGACGACAGTAGTCTTGCAAGCCCCCTGTGTAGTGAGAGACGGCTTGCTTGTATTTCTGGACGACGTGCGGGGAGATTGAGACGTCACGACCGATTCCAGTCTCAGAGTCGATCAGATGAAGATCGCCGGCAAACGCGGGGTCAAACTCCTCTGCGGAAAGAATTTGTGCCACGACCACTTGATGACGAGCCGCCTGCAACCGACGCAGGGCTTCTTGATACCCGTCTGCAAAAAGAAAATCGGACAGCACCACGACAAGCCCCGGTTCTCTCGGAACTCCTCCTCGCAACATCCACGAGAGGGTTCCTTCCTCCCCCGCCTCTCGCGCTTGCACGATCTGCAACGTTTCAAAGAGGCGATATGCAGAGGGCTTACCCGTTAATCGAGGGGTTCTGCTGAGCACCTTTTCGGAAAAAACGGCCCCCTCCACCCGATCTTCACCTGCCAGTGCGAGATAGCCCAGCGCGGCGGCGAGTTGGCGGGCGAGGTCGAGCTTGCCGCCGAACGCCATCGATTGGGAGACGTCGACGTAGAGGTAGAGCAGTGCGTCTCGTTCGTCGAGGAACGTTTTGAGAAACAGGCGTTGCAATCGTGCGTACGCCCGCCAATCCAGATGGCGCAAATCGTCGCCCGGCATGTAGGGACGATATTCGGCAAATTCGATGGACGTGCCGATCTGCCGAGTCCGTCGAGAGCCTCCGCGCAGTGACGGGGTCTCACGCGCTTGCAGGCGCAGACGTTCCAAACGGGCGAGCAACGCCGGGCTCAAAAGGGTCTGGCGGCTCATAAGCCGACTCGTCCCAAGAGATGCTCAATCAGATGTTCCACGCTGTAGTTGTCGGCTGCTGCTTCGAAGTTCAACCCGATCCGATGGCGCAGGGCGGGAATGGCGACGGCGCGGAGGTCCTCCGGGGCGACGTTCAATCGACCGTGGAGAAAAGCGCGTGCCTTCGCCACTTTTACCATCGCTTGTGCAGCACGCGGGCCAGCTCCATAGCGGACATAGCGGCGGACTTCGTCGCTTGCGTGCTCGCCCTCGGGTTGCGAGTGGAGGATGAGATCGACGGCGTACCCGATTAATTCGGGCGTAATCAGCAATTCACGGATGGTGGATTGGATGGCGAGGATCTCATCCGCCGAGAGTACGGCTTCGAGTTGCGTTTGGGCATTGCTCGTCGTCGTGGAGACGATGTCGAGCAACTCGGCACGTGTCGGGAACGGCACGTGAATTTTGAGCAAAAAACGGTCGAGCTGTGCTTCCGGCAGCGGGTATGTGCCTTCGAGTTCCAACGGGTTCTGCGTCGCGAGGACAAAAAACGGCGTCGGCAAGCGGCGCGTCTGACCGCCGACGGTGACGGAGGCTTCTTGCATCGCTTCGAGCAGGGCAGATTGGGTCTTCGGTGTGGCGCGGTTGATTTCGTCGGCGAGGACGAGGTTGCCGTGGATCGGGCCCGGTTGGAAGACGAATTTCAGGCCGTGGCCCGGTTCTTCGCGCAGAATTTCGGTGCCGACGATGTCGGCGGGCATGAGGTCGGGCGTGAATTGGATGCGCGAGTAGTGGAGGTCGAGAACGCTCGACATCGTGCGAACGAGGAGTGTTTTTCCCAGGCCGGGGACGCCTTCGAGGAGAGCGTGGCCCCCGGCGAGGATGCAGAGCAGGACGCCTTCGACGACATCGTCCTGTCCGATGACTTGTTGGGCGATCGCTTCCCGCACTTGGGTGATGCGGGCGCGGTAGGCATTCAGGTGTTCGGTGCTCATGCGTGGGCCTCCTTGGGTTAGGGTGCGATTCCTGTGAAATAGTCGCGGATGAGTTCTTGCTCATTGAGCGGGAGGTTGTTGCGCTCGACGCTTTGACGGGCGGTTTCTTCGTATTGGCGGTAGACTTCTTGGTACGGGCGAGCAACGCCGGGGGTGACTTGGCCTTGGCCGTCGGTCATTTGACTGCTGCCGCCGCTGGATGAGCCGCCCGTGTCGTGGCCCGTTTCGCCGACTCCGAACTCTCCCGCAGGGACCATCACCAACGAGCGGTCCCCGTGGCCGGAGCCCCACCCGGAGCCCGAGCCCGAGCCCGAGCCCGAGCCCGAGCCTTGGCCTTGGCCTTGGCCTTGGCCTTGGCCTTGGCCTTGGCCTTGGCCTTGGCCTTGGCCTTGGCCTTGGCCTTGGCCTTGGCCTTGGCCTTGGCCTTGGCCTTGGCCTTGGCCTTGGCCTTGTCCGGAGCCTTGGCCTTGTCCTGAGCCTTGGCCTTGTCCTGAGCCTTGGCCCTGTCCAGAGCCTTGGTTTTGTCCTTGTGAGCCCTGTCCGTTGTCAGCACTGTCTCCCGAGTTGGTGGAGCCGTCCGCCGTGGCGTTGGGGTCTGCAACCCCGCCGGCTTTGGCGATGGCGCTGCCGACATTCCCGACGCTTGTAGCGGCGTTGTTGCCGTGTTGCATCAGGTCTGCCAAGTTGCCGATCTGACTCTGCATCTGCGACAGGTCTCCGCTCTGCATCGCCGTCGCCGCTTGGCTCAACGCTTGCTTCAAGCCGCTCTTCGCCTCAGCCCCCGCTTTCGCCAACGCCTCTCCCAACTGCTGTTTCTGCTCCTCGCTCAAACTCGCGAGTTGTTCCTTCAAATTCTGCATGGCTTCAGCCATTTTTTTCGAATCCCCGCTCTTCAAAGCTTCTCCCAGCGATTTCCCCGCTTCCGTCCCCGCCAGCGCGTCTCCCAACTTCTTGCGGTCGGCTTCCTGCTTCGCGAGGTCACCCTGCACCGCCTTCAATTTGTTCTCCGCTTTGGCGAGGGCGCGTTCGAGGTCTTCTTGCTTCTTCGCCTCCTTCAACTCCGCTTGCAACTTCTGCAACGCTTCGTCGAGCTTGGCTTTGTCCTTTTCAGAGAGCCCTTTTTGCTTCGCTTCTTCCGCCGCTTTTTTCGCTGCGTCGACGACTTGCTCGGCTTTTTTCTGCACATCATGGCGCTCCACGGCGACATCGTCCAGCGGGTTGTACACCATCATCAACCCCGCCGTCAAAAGCAGCAGCGCTCCTGTCGCCAACAGCGAACGTTTCGGAACCTGTTCAAATCCGAGAGGCACGATCTCCGCGACTTCCTCCCGCACCAGCAACAGTCGCTCAATCGCTTCCTGTCGCTGCCACTTCGCAATCTGCGAGTCCTCTCCCGCAAAGTGCAACGCCGTCGAGATGCGGCCTTCCAGTCCATAACGGTCGACCGCCACCGCCGCTTCCTGCAACGTTGGAGGCTTGGCAAGCCCCCAAACCAATCCGCCGAGCAACCCAACCGCCACCAACCCGCACGCAACTTCCAAGTTGTACAGGATGGGAAAAAAGCGCGCGGCCACGAGCAAGCCCGCCGCCGCGCTCATTCCTCCGAGGAGTCCCCGGCCGCACGTTGCAAACACTTGCAGCCAGAGGAGACGCCGCCGTACGGGAGTCAGCCCCGTCAGCAGTTCACGCGGGATCATTGTCCCCCCGCCGAACGACGACGAAATAATTTTTTCTTGACCGGCGCTACCATGCGCACGCTGAAGAACAACAGCAACGCAGACACCGGAATGTAGACCAACGAATAGTAAAGCGTAGGCTGAATCGGAATTCCCTGTTGCGGCGAAACGGACCCGTTCTGCCCCATCATCACCGCACTTGGCTCAAACAGCGAAATCAAGTTCAACACCGGGTTCAACGCTGTGAGATAGAACAGATTCGGATAACCGACATGCTGTCCGTACACCCGGTACTGATACATATTGAGATACTCGGAGATGAACACCGCCAACAAAGCCGTTCCGCCAAGCATAAACAGCGACACCCCGTACGCGAGCACGGTCGAAACCCCTGTGCGCTTAAACCACGCCGAGCAAAACATGCCAATCGAACCGAATAACAGCATCGAAACCAAGTACATCACGAACACGCCGAACATCTGCCCCGGCGAAATCCCGCCGTAGAGAAAGACGATCGCATAAACCGGCAGCGTCGAAAAAACCAACAACCCGATAAAGGCGAGCGAAGACACCATCTTGGCAAGCACGATCTTGGTCGGCGACAAGTGGGTCGTCAGCAAGATGTTCAGCGTCTGCCGCTCCCGCTCCCCGGAGATCGTCCCCGCGGTGAGACCCGGTGCGACGAAACCGATCAAGATCAATTGCAAGACCGCAAGCATCAGGAACAGATCCTTGCTCTCCCCCGGCCGGTAGTACGTTTGGTTGGAATAGCGGATGTACATATAGCCAAACGTGATTCCCCCGACGATGAGCAAGTAGGCCGCCAGCAACAGCGGTGTCTTCATCGTTCGCATCCGGCCCCGAAACTCCTTGACCAACACCGGGTTCGTCAATCGAAAACGAAGCAACTTCTGCATCAAGAACCGACCCCTTTCGTCACGGTGAGGAACACTTCTTCCAGATTCCCCGCCTCTTCTGCAAAACTCAGCACCGGCAGGCCGTTCTGCACCAATTTGGCGAGCAGCTCCACTTGACCTGCTTCGTCGCCCGTGTATTGAATCAACAGCGTGTTGTCCTGCACGTCGACCTGCGAAACATGCTCCAGATAATGCACTTGTGCATGCGCTTCCTCGACTCGATCGAGCAATTTCACACGCAACACTTTATGTCCCGCCACACGCGAGGCGATCTGATCCACCGGGGCGAGGGCGATCAATTGGCCCTGCTCGATGATCCCGATCGTGTCACACATCTCGGCGAGCTCCGGCAAGATGTGCGAGGAGATGATGATCGTCTTGCCCATCGATTTGAGCTCTTTGAGAATTTCCTTCATTTCAATGCGGGCACGCGGGTCGAGACCGGAAGCCGGTTCGTCGAGGATCAAAACTTGCGGATCATGGACGAGACAGCGAGCGAGCCCGAGGCGTTGCTTCATTCCCCGCGAGAGGGTGTCGACAAACGAGTCTGCCTTCATGGTGAGGTTGACCAATTCCAGCAGGTTCTCAATCAGCGCGGGACGCTTTTCCTTGGGGATGTCGTACGCCCCCGCATAGAAATCGAGGTACTCAACGGCCGTCAAGTTGTCATACACCCCGAAAAAGTCCGGCATATAGCCGATCAACTGTCTGACTTTGTCCGGGTCCTGCGTCACATCGAACCCTCCGACATACGCATGGCCCGTTGTCGGCTCCATCAACGTGGCGAGAATGGACATCGTCGTCGATTTGCCCGCTCCGTTGGGACCGACGAAGCCAAATACAGACCCCTGCTCGATATGCAGGTTCAAATTGTTCACCGCGAGGAATTTTCCATAGCGCTTGGTGAGGTTGACGGTGCGAATCACGGCGACACCTTCCCTTCCAGACCGACAGTCGGGTATTGCAAGAATTGGTCTTGCGGCGTGGTGGAGATCAGTTTCACGCGCAATTCCCCCTCCGGCGAGATCAACTGGGACACGAGGTCGCCGGAGATCGTCGGGGTGTTTTCCTTGGCAACTTGCACCCATTGGCCGGTTTTAAAATTATAGAGTTGCTTGTCATACATCGCATACGCCGCCGAATCGAGGTTGGTCGTCACTTTTTCCACTTGGAAGTCCGGTCGAGACTTCAAATCGTATTGCAGCGTGGCGGAACCGACCGCGATCCGCAAACCGTCCGGAGACATAAACGTCTGCCCGTCCATGGCGAAAATCTCGGGACGAATCAAACCGGCCGGAAGCGCCGTGACGTCCTCATACTGAATCGGCAGCACTTGGCGAACGAGAGAGAAGTTGCGGTCGTCTTTGACTTGTTTGCCGTCAATTGTGTAGAGCGAAAGCGGCGCGTTGGTGAAACCGAACAATTGCACGGACGCTGTGCCGATCTCCCACGGCGATGTCGCGTAGGACGTGAGGTTGCGGTACTGCTCCTTTTCTTGATCGAACACCCCGCCTACGTAGGGGAACATTTTTTCCACATAGCTGTTGCCGGGTACGCCGAGGCTTGGGGAACCGCTTTTGATGGGTTCGTTGACTTGGAGGGTTTGCCCGGCTTTCAGATCGGAGATCTTGATGGCGTCATTGCCGATCAGCAGATGCACTTCTTCCAAATCGAACTTCGTGTTGTTGACCAACTTCCCGACGAGGTTGCCCGCTTTGTCCACGTGCAAATCGGGATGGATGCTGCCTTGGTTTTCAAGCGTCGTATCTGCAAAAGCACTGCGCAGCGACCAGTACTCGACGTCTTGGTACCGAAGGGTCGGCTTGCCGTCTCCCAACACCATGCGCGTTGTATCGTTGTTGCTCCCGCTGTTATAGTTCGACGGGTAGAGGAACGAATTTTCCTTGTAGGTCACGGCATAATCGCCGCCGCTGGTGACGAGGAACGACGATCCCGCCGCCACTTCGGCGATTTTGTCCGTTTTCAGATCGATGATCGCGGCGGTCTGTGCGCGTGTGTTGCTGTTGCGCGGCCCGCCATCGAGCATCACGATGCCCGCCGTGAACAACAGCGCCGTCACCGGAATTAAGCCCCAACCCCATTCGCGGCGGTTCACCCGACGCAAGACAACGTACATCAACGGCCCGACCAAAATGAGATATCCGAGGAAGACCACCGCCGCCGTCTTGTACGCGGGGAACAGGTCATGGAACATCTGCGACGCGCTGATGATCTGCATCTGCTGGTCGATGGAACGCATCCCGCCGTTGTTCTGGGAAGGCTTGTGCGACGCCTCGAAATCAGCGGTTCGGAATACATTGCTCCATAATTCCTTGTTGCCCTGCCACGACGCCAACGGTTCTTCGCTGAGATCATACGCCGCATAAAAAACATGCCCGGCTCCGATGTCACGCTCGGCGATCAGCGGTCCGTTGCCGCTCTTGACCAGCGCTTTCGCTCCTTGGACGAGCGTGCCGGTGGAGACGTTCAACTCCTTCACCGACGGTTTGATCCCGGTGAAGCGTTGCAAATCGGAGAGGTCGTCTGCTTTGCCCGCCCCTGTCACTTGCACCGGGGAGAGGTCTTGGAACAGCCCGGCCCCGCCTTGATAATTCAAACCGCCGGATAATAGCAGCGTCCCCCCGCGCTCGACCCAATCGTGAATCGTCTGCACCTGCTCGTCGGTGAGTTTCTCCTTGGGCGCGTGGTTGACGGTCAGCACGTCCAGCCCTTTCAACAGTTCGGGGCGGTCGGGCAGGTCGGAATTCTTCATCCATTTCAGCGTCACTTTGCCGCCGACAGCGGGCGAAGTGACGAGTGAGAACACGTTGAGGTCGTCCTTTTTCTCCGTGACGCCGCCGATCAAGATCCCCTCTCGTACGGCGACTTGCGAGGGCGAAGCGTCTTGGACCACTTTGCCTTTGGCGTCGAGCAACCGCACTTTCACGGCATCATAGAACAATTCGCCCGGGACATCGATTCGGAACGTTTTGGTGCTTCCCTTTGGGATCACAACTTCCTTCTCATAACTCCCGGCGACCGTATTGCCTCCGTTTTGCGAATTCTGCGGACCGACGTTGAGCGTGCCGTTGAGGTCGTCGCCTTGGTTCTCGACTGTGACTTCCACAAACGTCGGAGCTTCCAATTTAAAAGTGCCGTCCCAGCCGACGACGGACGTCATCTTGACATCGTCCGCCGCAAGCGCAGCCGGTGCCCACAGCGCAGTCGTCAAAACGGCCGCTGCCAGAAACGCAACTGAACGGCGCCATCTCTTCTGCTTTTTCATGCCTTACCTCCTATGTAGAAAAAAAGTAAAAGTTCCATAAAAAAACGCCTCACACTAAGTGAGACGCATTTCGTTTCGAAAAGTTACCAAGAATCTACAACAAATCTGCAAATTTTTTACTTTTCCGCCATATTAAACATTCCAATATCTTGAAATCCAAGTCGACGATAGATCACACCCGCCGACGGGTTGTCGTAAAACAAACAAGGTTTCTTGCCGTCTGCAAGCAAATCGGCACACAGCGCAGACATTGCCCGCGATGCATAGCCGCGCCCACGAGATTCGGACGGCGTGTACACCGACCCGATCATCGCGGCATCCGGCGTTTCGGCGGTGGTCATCGCCATCGACACGATCCGTCCCTGCTCATCTACCACCGCAAAGGAGCGACAGTGCGAATCAAGCAATCGGCGACGGTAGACATCTGCTGTAAAATGCTTGAACTCTCCCTGCGCATACAGCACCCCGACCTCCTCTGCATCCTCGACCGTCGTACGTCGCACACTCTCGACAGAACCCGGTTGAAACGCCTCCGCAGACAGCGCGCAGAAGTAGTCATGATGCAGGTTGGACATCGGATGGCGCGTCAGCCCCGACACGAACTGCTCCATAATCCACGGCCTTCCGGTGAGAGCTCGGATCTCGTCAAACTCGTTGGCGATGAGGATCAACCCTTGGAGGTCCATCCCTTCCTCATGCGCCAGGATCGAAAAATTATTGACATAGCGCATCAGCACCGCCGTCAACTCCGACCCGTCAAACGAACCCCAATACTCCAAATTCGGATGACCAAACCCCATCGCCAGCAAATTGCCTTGGAAGAACAGCGCATAATACGGATCCTGTGCCAAAAACTCCGTCAGCACCACACGGTGCCTTTCCTCCAGTTTGCAGATCATGATGTCTCCCCCATTCTGACAAAAAAGCATACCTCGTAAAAGGTATGCTCGTCTGTTCCGCGACTCTTAGACTTCGTCGTAGACTTCCGGTTTCCAATACACAACGCAGAGGTTTGCCGGAATGTTGATTTCTCGGGCACCGCCCGGTTGACCGTTGATGTAGATGATTTCGGTGACGACCACGCGGTCGCCCTTCATCTCCACTTCCCCTTCGACTTCACGGCGGCTGCCGTCCGGGAGGAAGTGCTCGACTTTGCCCGTGCCGATCGTACGCATGAAGGCACACTCCTTTTGTGTTGAACCAATACTCTTTCTATTCGCGCAAACGAATTCATTTCCTGCAAAAAAGCGATCCGGTTGCCGTTGCAACCAGATCGCCTTTTGTCCACTAGCCGTTCTGTTTCATCGTATCTACGAGTTCTTGCAACACGCGGTCCGATTCCCCATACGGGACTTGGCAGGTGCCTGCAGCTTTGTGACCGCCGCCGCCGTTGGCGAGCATCAGCGAACCGACATCGGTCTTCGAGGAACGGTTGATGATGCTGTGACCGCATGCGAACACGGCATTCTGCTTCGCTTTGCCGTCGATCGCCCAGATCGAGATGTTCTGTTCCGGGTACAGCGCATACACCATGAAGCGGTTGCCCGGGAAGATCGTTTCCACACCGCGCAAGTCGGAGATGATGACGTTGCCGTCGGTGCGGGTGTACTTTTGCAGCATGTCGCGGAATTCGCGGTCGAGTTCGAAATAACGTTCGACACGTTCCTTGACATCCGGGAGTTCCATGATTTCGTCGATGCTCATGTGAGCGCAATAGTCGACGAGGTCCTCCATCAATTGGTAGTTGGAGATGCGGTAGTCGCGGTATCGTCCGAGGCCGGTGCGCGCGTCCATGATGAACGAGAGCAGGTCCCAACCCTTCGGATTCAAGATGTCGTCTGCGCTGAATTGTGCGGAGTCGGCTTTGTCGACGCCTTCCATGATCGAGTCGAGCTCCGGGCCAAACTTCTCACGGCCGCCGTAGTATTCGTAGACGACGCGAGCCGCACTCGGGGAGAGGCGGGTTTCACCCTTGAATTCGACTTTCTCGCCCATGCGTTGCAATTCGCTGGCATGGTGGTCAAACCACAGGCCGCAGCCCGGTACATAAGGGACGTTTGCAAGGATATCGTTTTCGGTGACCTCGATCAGCCCATCCTGCATGTCTTTTGGGTGGACGAACTTCATTTCGTCGATCATCCCCATTTTTTTAAAGAGCATGGCACAAACCAATCCGTCAAAGTCGGAACGTGTGATCAGACGCATAGTTCTCCTCCTGTTAAAACTACCATTACATTTCAAGAAAGCTAACTTCATTTTACTAGTCCAAAACTACCAATGCAATCAAATTTTATTGAAACTTATGGCCTATGCAATAAAAAAAGGATTGCCCGCGCCGGGGCAATCCTTTTTACGCTTCCTGTTGTTCCTGTTTGACGAGTTCTTGCGCCATCTGCAATTCGAGCTCATAGCGGTTGGCCGGGTGTTCCTCGCATTCCTTGGAGCAAGAACGCTTGTGGAGCGGTTCACACTCTTCGCAGCAGACGTGCTGTTTGTGGCAGAACGGGTTCGCGCAGTTCACATAACGGTCGTGCGGCTTGCCGCAGTGGTAACAGGACGCGATGACTTTGTCCTCCACGCGATTGACCGGAACGGCGATGCGCTCGTCGAACACGTAGAGTTTGCCCTCCCAACCTTCGCCCTTGGTTTCCGGGTCTTGGCCGTAGGTGACGATCCCGCCGTGAAGCTGAGACACGTCTTGGAAGCCTTCCTTCACGAGGAAGCCCGACAGTTTTTCACAACGAATGCCGCCGGTGCAGTAGGTCAGGACTTTTTTGTCCTTGTACTGGCTCAAGTTCTCGCGAATCCATTGCGGGAACTCGCGGGTGGTTTCCACTTCCGGACGAATCGCGCCTTTGAAATGGCCGATGTCGTACTCGTAGTCGTTGCGCCCGTCGATGATGATGACGTCCTCCTGCTCCATCATTTCTTTCCATTCCTTTGGATTCAGGTACTTGCCGGTCGTCTCGTTGGGATCGACGTTGTCTTGATCGGCCATCGACCAGTTGACGATCTCCTTGCGCGCTTTGACCTTCATCTTGCGGAACGCATGCTTCGGCGCTTCGTCAATTTTGAACCACAAATCGGCAAATCGCGGATCTTTGTGCATATGATTCATATACGCTTGCGTTTGTTCCACAGTGCCGGAGACCGTCCCGTTGATGCCTTCGTTGGCCACGAGGATGCGGCCTTTCAAGCCCATTTCTTTGCAGACTTCCAAGTGCTCGGCGGCGAATGCCTCCGGGTCTTCAATCGTCGTATATTTGTAGTACAGCAAAATGCGGTACTTCATAAGTATCCACCTCTCTCGATCCATGCTGTTTCCTTAGTGTGCATGCTGCGGGGTAAAAAATACCGCTTACTAGTATAGCACATTTTACTGGGGATAGGGTAGTTGTCTGGTATCTTTTGCATATGCTACAATAGAGTCACTATGTCCTCAAAAAAGCGGGTGTTCACGAATGAGTTGGATTGCAGTTCGACAAACTAACCATACCGACAATGGGAATAAAACGGGCCTTCAATCCAATCGGGATTGAAGGCCCGAATTGTTTCCCCGAGGAAAGAATGATGGAGAGGGGCAAGAAACCAGATGATTGCAGAAAAAGGAGCAGGCATGGTTGCCGCATGGGTGAGTTTGATCAGCAACATCCTGCTGACCGTCATCAAAATCGCGGTTGGCGTGCTCTTTCAAAGTCAGGTCTTGGTCGCCGATGGAGCTCACAACGGCGCAGACGTCATCGCATCGGCCGCAACGGTCGGTTCGATGCGCATTTCCAACCGCCCCGCGGATGAAGACCATCCGTACGGGCACGGCAAAGCGGAAGTTCTCGCTTCCAGTCTCGTCGCTGTCATCTTGGTGGCTGCGGGGATTTTCATCGCGTATGAATCGATTGCCGCTCTGTTTGAGCCGGCGTCAAAAGCGCACGTCATCTCGTTGATCGCCGCGTTCGTGTCTTTGGTTTGGAAACAAATCCTCTATCTGTACACGATGCGACTTGGCAAACAAACGAATTCCAAAGGTCTGATCGCCACCGCCTACGACCACCTCGTCGACGTCTACGCGTCGGGAGCTGCGTTGATCGGCGTCGGGCTCGGCTTGATCGGAGAGCACTATCACCTCGACTACCTGTCCTACGGCGACCCTGTGGCAGGCATTATCGTCTCGTTCCTCGTGCTGAAAATCGCCTACAAAATGGGCCGAGAAGCGCTCGACGTCCTCATGGAGAAGAATATCGACAGTGAAAAACTGAACCAATACATCCTACTCGTCCAGTCTGTTCCCGAAGTTAAACGCATCGACCGTCTGCGCGCTCGCGAGCACGGTCATTACGTCCTCGTCGACGTTCGCGTCGGAGTGCCGGGTTTTATGACCATTCAACAAGGCCATGATATCTCCCGCGAGATCAAGCGGTCGATCATGGAAGAGCATGATGATGTGTATGAGGTATTGATTCATCTGAATCCGTGGTACCCCGAGGAAGACACCGGGCCGGAACCTGAGAGTGATCCGGAACTGGAAGATGAAAAAGAGACCAGTCCTACGATGTAGGGCTGGTCTCCTTTTTGTAAGAAGACACGTTTTGCAAGCTCGTCCAGATGTCCGAAGTCTCCCCGCCGATGCGCCAGTACGCCATGCCGGCTACGCGGCGGTCGAGAGCGGCGCTGTACTTGAGGGCGAGCGAGCGGGAGTCTTCCACCCAGATGGTGTGGGCGACGCCGCTCTTGCTGTACGTGGCCACGTACTGCCCGACGCTCGCGTCCCACGTAGAGGTGGCTCCCGCGAGGTTCGTGCTTTGCATGGGCAGGGTCAGTTCTTGCGCAAGCGGTCTGCCGCCCGAGACCGTCCAATCGCGGGTGTACAGCGGCACCCCGACGATGACTTGCGAAGCGGGCATCGCCGCGAGGAAACTGTCGATGCCTTTTTTCAACCACGGGAGCGAAGAGACGGAGCCCGCAGTCGGACTTGTGTTCCAGTGTTCGTCATAGCCCATCAGCACGAGATAGTCCGCGCTCTTGGCAAGCGTTGCATAGTCATACGCCGAAGTGAAATCGGATTTGAAATTCGGCGGCAGGTCGACGGAGATCTGCATGTCTTTGGCATGTGCCGCGGTGGACAGTTCTTGGATGAACGCCGTGAAGTCTGCACGGTCGCTTGCCACCAGACCTTCGAAGTCGATGTTCAAGCCGTCTACGTCGTACTGGGTTGCCATGTCCAGTACGTCTTGGATGAGTTTCGTGCGCTTGTCGGGCTGACTGATGTAGAGATGGGTCAGCACTTGGTTGAAGTGGTTGCCGACCAACGGCCAGATTTTTTGACCGCGTTGGTGAGCCCAGTCGACCATCGCGGTGTTGCCGTAATCCTTGACCAGGTAGTTCTCTTGGAGGAAAAACCAGCGCGGTGACACGGTGTTGATCGTGCCGGACGCTTCCACTTTTTGTTGAAAAGCGGCGTCCGTTTCGCCGAATTGCCAGCCCAGTTGGATCGGTGGTTCGAAGGTCGGTTGCGCAGAAACGGGAACTCCTTTTTCCAAAATGCGCGAGAGGACAACCGCCGTCTCTTCGCGGGTAATCGGGGCGTTCGGGCGGAAGTTCCCTCCGTCGCCGTGCATCAGGCCAAAGCGGTCTGCATCATAGACATACGGTTTCGCCCAGTCGGACGTAAGTCTCGCGTCGGAGAACGGTACTTGTACAGACGCTTCAGCGGTTGTGCCCGCCGTAATGTTGGATTCCATCGCTTTGACCAGCAATTTCGCCGCTTGTTCACGGGTGATCGCATCGTCGGGAGCGAACGTTGTGTTGCTCGTGCCGCTGATGATGTCCAATGCATTGCCCGCCTGCACCCACGGGTAGGACCAGCGGGTTGCCGGCACGTCGGTGAACGCCGGTACGACGCTTGGCAACGGCTTGAGACCGAGTGTGCGGCCGAGCATCGTGACAAATTCTTCGCGGGTAATCGGAGCTGTCGGGTCGTAAACTCCTTGACCTTTACCCGAAATTATGCCTCGTTGGTAGAGGTCTTGAATCTGTTGTTTTGCATAGCTTTGCGCGATATCGACAAACGGCGTTGCAGCACCCGCCATACTTGCAGACATCAGAATTCCACATGTGGAGACGCCCAGAACCAACTTGCGCATCGACCTTTCACCCTCTCCCGTTTCGCATATTTATGTAAACCAAGCGTACAGGAGAAAAGGGGAAAAAGGCAATCGGTAGTTGCTGACAAGTCGCGCAATTCGGGTTGACTCCTCAGTCAAACGTGTTGGCGGCGACCCATCGCATCAAAGTGCGGGCGTGGTTGACCTCCTCCTCAACGCCCTCTCGCCAGCCGTACCCAAATTGAGAGACGGCATGGTGGGCGAGGTACGTGAGCAGTCTGTCGCGTTCAGAAGCGTTCATCGGACGTCTCAAATAGGCGGTCGTATACACCCCGAGCAACTCCTCATCCGCAAACAGGTTCTCGGCCGCCATGCGTACGAGATCCGACCACGGGTCCCCCGCCAAACCGTGCTCGAAGTCGATCACACCGGAAAGTTCTCCATCGCCCGTCATCAACAAATTGCGCAACCCAAAGTCACGGTGCAGAAAACTCGTCTCCCTGACTCCGTTGAGTTCACTCTGCTTGGAAACCACAAGTTCGGTCATGGCTTTCAAACGACTTGCATCCGCTTCCGTACCGATTCCTTGCTTTTCCAGCATGCCTTGCCAACGTCGCACATCGGAGGCGAGGTAGTCGCCCCAACCCGAGAAGTAACCGCCTCGGGACTGTCCGTGCTCGTCGAGGAGTCCGATGAACGACATCGGGAGCGCATCGTGCATCTTGCGCAACCACTCCCCCGCCGTGCGCACGATCTTCACTTTTTCCTCACGCGACAAAAAAGCCCACAACGAATCCACCGTTTCCCCCGGCAACTTCGTTATGAGCAAATAAGGAAGGCCCGCGTCCGTGCCTTCCTTTTTCTCCGTCCACATTCCCCGCTCTACGATCTTCGGCACCGGCAAGACGTCGGCCAACGCCTCCATCGCAAAGATTTCATGCGCTTGCTTCCAGCGGGTGCGGTACGTTTTTACCAGATATCGATCCACTGTGTACACGCCGTTGTGCGTTTGTTTCCCCAGCGGGATGGCTTCATACTCTCGTCCTTGAAACACGAACATCGCCCAGCCTCCGTTTCCAGAGGTACTTGTTCTCCATTCAATGCGCCGCATCCTGCCCCAAGAATTCATCCGGGTCCATCCCGTCAAACAAGTCGCGCCACAGTTCTTTGTCTTCCACCGTATCCCCGAGTTCCACTTTGCGTTCCGGTCCAAACGGGTACATCTGCGTATAGGCGTGATACGACCGCCACAGCACGAACACGTTGATCAGATAGCGCTCCGGCTCATGGTAGTCATAGAAATGCCGAATCTCGATCCGGCTCTTGCAAAGCGTGTACAGCAACTCCTCGTCCGGGGCAAAATACTTCCCCACCGCCCGCACGAAGAGCATCACCACATCCGTGCGACGCAAGTACAGCGACGAAGAGGTCAGCAACATGTACAAGTAGAGATACGGATACACCCGATCCGGCTCGCTTCGGTAGGGGATCATCTCCTTGCGCAACCACGTCGTAATCTGGACGATGTCGCCGATCTCCGACTTCAAGATCAACCGCCGTGTGAGCTTCATATATTCAAACAGCAACGCTTTGACCAAGCCCATCCGCTCGATCCCGTTGTTTGAAATCAGCGTGCTGAGCAGTTGCCCGAACGCATGCGAAACGATGCACTTGGCGACGAAACTGTGCCCGTAGGATTCGCTTTTCAACACCAGCTTGCCGATCTCGCCGAGATTGCGAAAGGATTGGAGCACAAATTGTCGCGTCTCGGCACAGAGCGGACGATTTTTTACAACATGGCAAGTGATGGAGAAAATCGACTCGACCGACTGCTGAATCATATTCATCATCTGCTGTCCGACGAGGTTGTTGCGCACGATCAGCGCATACGCGTCCAACACCGTGCTCGCCGCTTTCAACGACCCGCTTTCCGCATAGCGCATCCCCATCTCTTGCAGTTCTTCCAGCACGCGCTTGGAGACGACCAACTCCCGTTCTTTGAACGTGATGCTCGCGATGCCGACCAATTGCCCGACGATCCGCTCGTGGTACCACAGCACGTCATCCGCCTGCTGAGAGGGTAATTTCGCGAGATGCATCATCTCGGCGATGTTCTCGACACAGTGATCGGCGGTCACGGCGTCCATTTCACTGACCGCTTTCTTCGCAATGTCGCAGATTTGCTCAACTTTGTCCAATGCGGAGAGATAGTCGCCGCTTCGGTAGCAGGACACGTACTCACGCTGAATGCCCGACACGATCGTCTCCGGCTTCAGGAGTTGAATGACGTTGTACAGATAGATCAAGAGGGAGAAAAAACAAGCGATCAACAGCAGCAGATCGGCGCTCATCCCTTGGTCGATGTACGTCGGGGGCTGATCTTCGGGCGTGTCTTGAATGCGGGAGAGCAAGTAGATCGCATGCACGATGGTGCCCAAGTAAAACGCCAACAGAGAAGCGTTATAAGGAAACCGCACAAAAAAGTCCAGCACCCGGTGCGTGTACTTGCTCGCCGTCAATTGAATCGCGACCATGATCACAGACACGGAGAGCGCGAGAATCGTCGCAAGCGTCGAGGCAAGCGTCGCGAGGTAGTTGCGCGCCGTATCCAAATCCCCGCCAAAAAACGGCGGCGTGAAGCGGAAGATGAACCCCATCAGCAAGAGCGACATCAACAGATGCCCGATTACTTTGGCGGCTGGTGCATGAAGCGCTGATGTGCGCATGGAGCTTCCCTCCCTTTTTTTGCTTAGTATCCGACGAACGCAGACGAAAATACTACCAAGGAACACGAAATCCGCAAGCAGGAGGGATCACTCATGAAACGGAGTTCCAAATGGGGTCTGATCACCCTGTTGACCGTCGGGCTCGTTGCCCCCTTGTACTGGCAAGGTTCGCAGCCCGCTCCCATACGCAAATCGGTCCTGCCCGCCCCGACGTCCCCGCACGTCACGCAACTTCCGATGCACGGCCCGACCCGTCAAACGCTGATTCAATCGTTGCAAGCCAAGAAAAGCCTAGGCAACGAGGGCGTCGTCGCCCGCGACATCGCCCGCACCGCCGCGCTTTGCGTACGCGATTGCCGCACGATGCTGACGGAGATCTCCAATGAACTCTCCCACGCGAAAAGTGACGGAGATCGTCAACGCATCCTCGAATCGCACCTGTCGCATCATTCGCAATTCGTCGCGCTTACGTATAAACAAGACGGAAACACTCCCGTGCAACTGGGCAAACCGCTCAACCCGAGCCTCTACCCGCAAGCGCAATCCTTCGCCCTGCGCGATGAGTTCTACGTCTCAGACCTTTACCACAAACCGAGCCAACAAGACCCGAAGGAGCAGATCGGGATGACGCTCGCCGTTCCGGTGCTCGGCGATTCGAAAGTCACCGGGTCGCTAACCGCCGACGTCGAGATGGGCCATCTCATGGGCGTCATGAAAAGCCAAGACGACGAGATGGGAACCCGCACGCAAATCCTCGGAGCCAACGGCAAAAATGAAGCGCTCGCTTCCAAACCCTCCGAATCGATCGGCGGAATCAAGACGACCAAACCCAGCTCCAAAACTGCACAATCGAAAGTCGACGGCACAGCCTGGTCGGTTCATGTCACCTCCCTGCAAGACCGTGGTCGCAAACATGCGCTGACCGTTCCCGACGAAATACTCGTTCGGTTCAACCGCACGTTGACACAAGCCGAACTCCAACAGATGAGCACAGATATCAACGGGTCGCTTGTGAAAACCACGCTTCGCAACGGCTATATCTTCCGTTCGACCAAAAAAAGCCCTGCAGACATGATCGCCTACTTTAAAAGCAAAGGCGCCGTGATCGCAGAGCCCCATATGCACGCTCACAAAAACGACGAAGGCTCCTCCTCCGCCACCAAGACCTCCGGCACTTCAGACCGCGTCGTCGAACAACCGAACGACACGTTCTACTCCTCCAACCAATGGAACCTCCCGCTGATCAAAGCGGACAAAGCATGGCAGCTCTCGACCGGCGACCCGGATGTTGTCATCGCCGTCGTGGATACCGGCGTCGATCTAAACCATCCCGACTTGCAAGGCAAGCTCGTCGCAGGCCGCAACATCATCGCGGGCACCGACCAGCCGCAAGATGACAACGGACACGGCACGCACTGTGCCGGAATTATCGCGGCGCGCACCAACAACCTCGAAGGCATCGCCGGCGTGAACTGGAACTCCAAGATCATGCCTGTCAAAGCGATGAACGCCGACGGCAGCGGCTCTGTCGCCGACATCGCGGACGGCATCGCATGGGCCGCCGATCACGGGGCTGATGTGATCAACCTCTCGCTTGGCGACTACGAAGACTCGGACTACCTGCACGAAGCGATCAAATACGCGTATGAGAAGGGAATCGTCGTCACCGCCGCGATGGGCAACGACGGCACAGGAGAAGCGAGCTATCCGGCTGCGTACCCGGAAGTCATCGGGGTTGCTGCGAACGACGAAACCAACGAAACGGCAACTTTTTCAAATTACGGAGCTCATTGCAGCGTGTCTGCACCCGGCGTCTCGATCCCGAGCACCTATCCGGACAAGCGCTATGTCGCCCTCTCCGGCACTTCGATGGCAAGCCCGCACGTCGCCGGCGTGGCAGGTCTCTTGAAATCGATCAACAAAAACCTCAAGCCCTCCGACATCCGCGACATCTTGCAGAAAACCGCCGACGATCTCGGTCCCGAAGGCAAGGACGACTATTACGGCTACGGCGAAGTCAACGTCTCCCGCGCGATGCAAGCGGCAAAGGAAACGGTCAAGTAACGCCTATTTTGAAAAAAGAGGCTTGGTTCGCAGACGCGAATCCAAGCCTTTTTTGCTGGGTTAGATGGAATTTCGAATGAGCATCCAGCCGGAGACGCCAAGCGCCAACATCGCAAACAGATACGCGCCCCACGAGCCGGAGCGGTGATCTCGCTTGCCGAGCCATCGTCCGAAATTGAACGTGTACACCGCAATCCAGAGCGGCACAAGCATTTCTCCGAAAAAAATCACCCATTGCAATGCCTGACCCCTCCTCTATTTGGCCTGTACCGGTGCAAGTTGAACCCCGATGCGACGGATGTTCAAGTCGACATCGATGCTGACTTTCGCGTTTTTAAGCTTGTCGCGGAACTTAAACGCTTCCATCTCTTGCTCGGTGAGAAACTGTGCCCGCGCCTGACGGAACACTCCAAAGGGAGCCACTTGATACTCGTGAAACATCTGGTTGACCAAGTCTTCCTCTTTTTGCTTGAGCGTTTTCTTGATCGAGTCTTCCAGCACACGCATGTTGCTCTCTTCGGTATAGTCGATGGTGCTTTGCACGCCGACCAAGTCACCTTCGAGCTTCTGCTTGATCTTGATGGTGATCGGGTTGGACTTCACATCGACCTCCATCTGCGGCGAACGGGCATGCTTGATTTCAATCGCTTCGAACTTCCCTTTCTGCTGCGGGTCGGGGAAGTCCATCTGCGTGCGTTGCAACTCGCCGCGGATCATCAGGAGTACCCGCGTTTGAATTCCGTCAAGATAGGTGACCAGTTTGTCTCGATTGAAAATCGCCGAGCCAATGAATTCGACGGAGTTGCCGCCCATGCGTACCACTTCGCCCGGCTTGAACGACACTTTGGCGTCAGGCATGGTGTTTTCGCGTGTCCCCTTTTGTTTCCCCTGCCCCGCCTGTCCGCCCTGACCTTGACTCTTCGCTTCTTCCGCTTGCTGTTGCACGTTGCGATTGATCGCAATCACCGGCGCAATCGGATCTTCGTTCGATCCCTCTGTTGTTATCAAAAAGTCGTGCAGTTTGTTCGTCACGGTAAGCCCGGTATGACGCCCGATCTCCGAGATCGACTCGTTGAAGCGCGAAGACGATTTTTCCAAGACCGGTTGGTTCGCTTGAAAGACTTCCCGCGCTTCCCCGGGGACGATGAAGAAATTGACCGTGCGCCGAAAGTCGCGCATCCGCACCAACGGACCGAGGAAATTCAGCACGCCCTCTTTGGCCACGTTCTCTCCGATGTAGATCGTCGTCAAATGCAACAGCGAGATGCGCCGCTCGACGGTGGAGTTTAAAAGTGTCAATGCCCCTGCGACCGTGTTGGAACGCACCGTCATGGGTCGTGAGGCTCCTAACTGCGTACCTCCGGCTCCTCCGTCGTTCCCGCTGCCCATCTCGCTTGGAATCGCAATTCGGACGGTGACGTCGATTGTGTTGTTCGGCCCTTTGTCCAAACCGAGTGCGACGACGAACGCCATCCCCTCCAATTCGATGCGGTCGTAGCATCCGCTGCCAAACACCGAACCCATCAGTGCCACGACGAGGAGGCTAAGAAGCGTCCGCCGAACGTTCTTGCTCTTCATGCTTCTTCGCCTCCCCACGCTTGCGAATTCGATACGCCATCGTCACGAGCAGCGGCACAACGATCACGATGGACCAACTCCAAGCGACGATGTATTTGTTGTTGAAACTGACCGTCTCCACGAAACTGCGCGGGTAATACGAGAGGTCGAACACAATCAACGTCACCGCCGCCACCAAGGGCCGGTAGACGGGCATTCGAAACGCGGTGGCAATCAGGTAGGTCGACATGAAAAGCGTCACCGCCATCTTGATCACCGCCATCACGACCCAAATGAACACGAAGGACGCCTCCAAACGCTGGATGAAACGTCCGATGTAGATCAGCCGTCCCAATTGGTACAGCGGAAACGGCGAACGCATCGCGGCTTCCGGCGAGAAGACCATGAGAAACGCCATCGTGACCAGCATGTACGTCAACCCGATGAGGATCGTGCTGATGTACCCGATCGAGCGCACTTCTTTTGGATTGCGCAGTCGGGAGCAAAACAAGGTAAGGATCAAGATGTTCACAAATACGCTGAGAAAAAGCCCGCTCCCCGTAATCAGTGGCATGACCCCATAACCCAAGAGCGGAAAGATCTTGTCCGGGCGCATCCAGTTCAAATTGAGCACGAGCAAAGCGACCAAGCCGACCGCCAACCAAGACCAAAGTACCAACGAGACGCGAGAGATGCCCTCGATTCCCTTCCACGCGTAAAACGCCGCCACCAAAAAAAACGGTGCTGCAATGAAGGAGATCGGCGAGCGCGGCAACACCGTCGTCACCACCGCTTCGGTGAACGTGCGGGCAAGCGTCGTCATGTCGGCGATCATATAGAAGGCAATGAGCAAACACATCGCGCGCATGGCGAAACGGCCGAGCGATTTTTCGCAGAGAGTGATGAGATCTTGCTTATCTGTGCGAACGAGCACAGGAGAGATCAGCGCCCATACGCCGAGCGTGATCAGCATTGAGAGCATCGGAATCATCCAGGCAGCCGACGACCCTCTCATAACCAACTGCTGCGGGTAAAAAAGCGAGACGTCGGCAATCGACGTGATGACGGAGAGCGCCAACAGTTCTCTTTTTCCGAGATGTCCGGTTTTGATCACGTCTCTTTCCCTCCTTGCCGTCCACTTTGGCTCGTTTCTTCTGTATCGAGGGCTTGGTTTTCCTCATCCATGCGTCGCTTGGCTTCTTTGGAATCATGGACGCTGGGGTCCCACGGGCGGGTAAATCGCACTTGACGTTTCATCAGCCCCGGGTAAATTCCGCCGGGGCGTACTTCCTGCTGATACACAGGTCCGCGCAAGATGATGTCTTCGGACGCTTGTTTGTAAGGCGCGATGTGGGTCATCATCGGAACGCCAAACGATTTGATCGTCGCCCATTGCATCAACAAAATCAACACCCCGAGCGTGATGCCGTAGAAGCCCCAGACCGCCCCGAGTGCGATCATGAAGAAGCGCAGAGTCCGCACGGCGAAAGACATGTTGTAATTGGGCATCGTGAACGCAGCCAGAGCTGTGACCGAGACGACGATGACGAGCAAGGGAGACACAACGCCCGCCTGCACGGCGGCTTGGCCGAGGATCAAAGCGCCGACGATGCCGATCGTCGGCCCGATGACGTTCGGAATTCGAATGCCCGCTTCACGAATCAATTCGATGGCGATCTCCATCAACAAGACTTCGATCACGACGGGGAACGGAACTTTCTCCCGCGACGACGCGATGGTGAGCATCAGGTCGGTCGGGATCATCTCCGGGTGGTAATTCGTGACCGCGATGTACAACGCGGGCAACAGCATGGCAACCAAGAACGCCACGAAGCGGATGACGCGCAACAGTGTCCCGAACGGATAGCGAATGTACGCGTCCTCCGCCGTATGCAACAGCGACCAGAGCATCGTCGGCAAGATCAAGACTTGCGAGCTCTGCCCGACGAACACCGCGACGTACCCTTCGGCGAGCGAAACGGCGACACGGTCCGGTCGTTCTGTGGCCAACATGCGCGGCACCATGCCACCGGGTGCGTCTTCGATAAACTGTTCGAGAGTTCCGCTGTCTTGAAGGAAATCGACTTTCACGTCCTTGATCCGACGTCGAACTTCCTCAATGAGTTTGGGGTTGGCGATGCCTTCGACGTACATGATGGCAACGTCCGTCGGGGCGAGTTCCCCGATCTCCGTCATCTCTGTGACCAACTTCTCCGTGCGCAAGCGTGAACGGACGAGGCCCGTATTGGTCCGCAAGTGTTCTGTGAAAGCATCATGCGGACCGCGGACGACGGTCTCGACTTTCGTGTCGCCGACCGAGCGGTGTTCAAACCCTTTTGTCTCGACGAGGAGCGCGACGTTCATGTCCTCGATGAAGACGGCGGTCGATCCGCTGAGGATGCCTTTTTTGACGGCGTCCCATTTCGCTTCCTCCGTGAGTTGATTGCCGGGGACGAGCGTTTTTTGGATCAGATCCGCACGAGAGGTGTGTTTGGGTTCATGAGGGACGGCGGCGAGCAACATCAGCGGTTCGAGGATGTGTTGGTTGATGATCTTTTTGTCACTGAGCCCTTCCATGAACACAGCGAACGCCCGCAGCGGTGGGTCGAGCGAGATCGTGAAATCGCGAATGATGAAGTCGGCGTTGCGCGGGATCTGGAACAGTTGCACCACCGTACTGCGATTCTCTGCCAAATCGTGAGACAGGCTCTCGGGGTAAGTCGGTTTGAAATTGAGGTTCTCCAATTTAGGATCAGGTCGGTAGTTTTTGCTTTGTGACTTTTTCGGCTGCGGGCGGCGCACTTTGCGCGGGCCTTCGGCGGGAGGGTCCTCTTCGGGTGCGAGGTCATGCGGTTCCGGTGTGTCCGCTCTGGCTCCGATCTTCTTGGGCTTGATCGTGGTTCGCCGTTTGGTTGGGCGAGGGTCTGACGGCGGGTCTTGTTCGGATTGGGGTTTTTGAATCTCATGTGCCTTCTCAGGCTCTTGTTGATCTTGAGGTTCTTTGGGATCTTGAGAGTCCTTTTGTTGTTCTTCTGCGCCATCCTGCTTGTCATCGGGGACGAGGGAAAAGTCCTCATCCATGATTGAATCGTCCACCGTGAACCATCGACTGACCTTTTGCCAGATGCTCATGTTCTCACCACCTCATGTCCGGTGCAATTTTCCATAGGGTAGGTTCCCCATCCGCTTGAAAAAAAACCAGACCTTGCCGTCACCGCGACAAGGTCTGGTTTTTTTCATAGGATTCGTCAAACTTCGACTATTTCTCGGGAAATATCGGAACTCGCGAGCAGGACTTCTCTCTCACGAGGCACCTCCTCCAGTGCCGGAAGTCCTACTCACCCACGGAAAACTCTGCTGTCTGAACAAAAAAAGCCGTGGCACAGATGTGCCTACGGCTTGATCTCGCATACTACATGCCGACGGCTGCATTTTGACAAGACGTCAGCCACTCCACAGTCGTCTCCAAAACTTCATCGCGCTCCGGTTCGTTGAAAAGTTCGTGGTAGAGGTTGTGGTACGGCACGAACTTGTTCAGATCGTGGGCAGGCAATTTGTTGTAGAAGACCGGTGCGATGTTGGCGTCGACGAGGCGGTCTTGACCCGCTTGCATGACGAGGAGCGGGATCGAGATGGAGTCGGCTTTGGTGACGGCTTGTTCCATCGCGGCGTTGAGCTCGTGGAACCAGCGCACGGAAACTTTGGTGCCCATCAGCGGGTCGCTTCCGTATTGGCTGACCACCGTAGGGTGGCGCGAGACGTCTGACGGTTTGATGCCGCTTGCCATGCGCAGTCGCGGGGCCAGCGAGTTGAGCAGGTTGGCGAGGCTTTTTTTCCAAGCGGGCACTTCGATGACGAGTTTGAGGCAGGGAGAGGAGAGCACGGCGCCGATGAGAGTCGAGTGCTGTTCGCCGCGTTCTTGCAGGTAGCGCGACGTGACGAGACCGCCCATGCTGTGACCGACGATCATCACATGGCCTTGGGGACCGCTTTGTTGTTCGGCGAGTCTCATCCATTCCGAGACGGCGTCCAAATATTCATCGAACGTTTCCACGTGTCCCGAGATGCCTCCGGAACGACCGTGTCCAGGCAGGTCGCCGGTGATGACGGAGATTCCGTGGGCGTTCAGTTTTTCCAGTACATGCCCGTATCTCCCGCTGTGTTCACCTGCGCCGTGTACCAGAACGACCGTCAGCGGGACTGAACGCGTAGAGGCATCCCCTGCGGGGAAGGTCTGTGTATGCAAAGTCATCTCAATTAGCCTCCTCTATGTTCTGTCGACTGTCCACTCGACATACAATCGACAACAAAACCTCGAAATCGGAAAGGAGGGAACCCCAGATGGAGGACCATAACTGGTTCACCCTCCTACGCGACACCTTGAGCGTCGTCGGCAACCTCGCCGAATGCGTCGGACTCTTGTTCTTGTTCACTCAGTTTCGCAACACGAACAAGAAACCCGTGACCCATAAAGTCCGAGTCGTGCGCCACCGTGTGCCGAAAAGCACGAGAGAGCGTGTGGCAGAGGCGTCTTGATGAGGAAACCGTAGTTGCTCTCATTATACGATGGGTGAAACTGTCGTACAATTCCCAAAACGATTTGTCTCTGGTATGATGGTGGAAATGATTGGAGGGACGAATCCATATGAAAAAGCAAATCATCGCCATGGGCGGCGGCGGGTTCTCGATGGAGCCGGACAATCTGTTGCTCGATGAGTACGTACTGGCGCAGTCCGGCAAGGAGCGGCCGAAGGTTTGTTTCGTTCCGACAGCGAGCGGAGATTCGATAGATTATACGGAGCGGTTCTATACGTCGATGAACACGTTGAATTGTGAGCCGAATCATCTGTCGCTGTTCCATCACCATCCGGGGACGAACGATTTTGAAGAGTACCTGCTTTCCCAAGACGTTATCTATGTGGGGGGCGGGAATACGCGGAACATGATCGTGCTGTGGAAGGAATGGGGCATCGACAAAATTCTGCGCAAAGCCTGGGAGCAAGGCGTCGTGCTCGCCGGATTGAGTGCCGGTTCGATCTGCTGGTTCGAAGAAGGCGTAACAGACTCGGTGATTCCGAAGCAGTTGCATTACATGAACTGCTTGGGCTTCCTCTCCGGCAGCAACTGTCCGCACTACGACGGTGAAGCAGACCGCCGCCCCACCTACCATCGTCAATTGCGCGAAGGACTCATCTCCCCCGGCCTCGCCGCCGACGACGGGGTCGGCCTGCACTACATCGGCACCGACCTGCACCAAATCATCTCCTCCCGCCCCGAAGCGAAAGCCTATCGCGTAACGCTTGTGGAGGGTGAAGTTGTGGAAGAAGCGTTGCAGCCGGTGTATCTTGGTTAAAAAAGAGGAACTGTCCCCCTTGGTGACAGTTCCTTTTTTTCGATTCAATACGGAATTCGTAAAAAAAATCGAAACTCCCGTAAATCTAGATTTTCCGTTTGCTAATTATTTTGTAAATGTACGAAGTATCGGCATGATTTTCCCTACGAATGTCGAAGCACTAGAGGAAGACATCTAGACTATAGAGGGGGGAATGGACGTGTTGTCAGCCGAGAAGGATCATGCGGAAGAATTCAGACGTATGGAAACCGAACTTCGCGCGATGAAGGAACAGTTCGAGGCGTTCGTCAATAACTCCACCGTGGCGTTTATCGTCATCGACCTCACGGGGCACATCATACGTGTGAACGACACGTTTGAACATATTTTGGGTTGGACGGCAGAGGAAGCAATCGGCAAGTTTTTGCCCTTTGTCCCCGAACCGCATGTGCAAGAGTTTTTAAAAGGCCTGCAAGAGCAGTCGTTTTCCGGGTTGGCCAGCGAAGCCGTACGCAAGCGCAAGGACGGCTCGATGTTCACTGCAAGCGAAACCCTCACCCCGATTCGAAACGAATCTGGTGAGATCAGTTCCTATGCCTGCATCATGCGCAACATCGCCGACCGCAAAGCCAACGAACGTCTGCTCAAAGTCAGCGAGCAGCGATACAAATCCCTGTTTGAAAACAACCCCAACGCCATCTACTCCGTCGACCTCCAAGGGCGTTTCACCGAGCTCAACCCGGCTGTGGAACGCATCTCCGGATACACACCGGAAGAGCTGCTCTACCGTGACCACACGATTTTGTTGTTGCCGGAGCTCAAGGATCTCTCGGTGCTGAACCATTACGCAAACCACCCTACCGAGAAGCAAGAGGTGGAAGCGACGATCACCCACAAACTGGGCCATCAGGTCGATCTCTCCGTCATCAACCTGCCGATCGAAGTGGAGGGCGAGGTGATCGGATACTTCTGTATCGCCAAAGACATCACCGAACAAAAACGAGCAGAGCGCATCATCAACCATATGGCGTTCACCGACTGCCTGACCGATCTCCCCAACCGCCGCCTGTTCCGTCAACGGCTGACGGAGACCATCGAAACGGCGGAAACGAACCCTGATCAAAAACTCGCCGTGCTGTTCATCGACCTCGACCGATTCAAAGTCATCAACGACTCGCTCGGTCATGCGTTTGGCGACCATGTGCTGCAAGCCGTCTCCGAGCGCTTGCAATCTTGCGTGGGCGAGCAGGACACGCTCTGCCGCATGGGCGGTGACGAGTTCACGTTGCTGTTGCCGACCGTCAAAGGTCCAGACTGCGCCGTGGCCATGTCGAAGCGAATCATGGAAGTCGTGCGCAAACCGCTGGTCGTGGACGGTCACGAAGTTCACATTACCACGTCGATTGGCATCGCGCTCTATCCCGAGAACGGCCTCGATGCCGATACATTGATGAAAAACGCCGACATCGCCATGTATCGCATCAAAGAACACGGCAAGAACAACTACCAACTCTACACCGACGTCATGAACGAAGACGCGATTCAACACCTGCAATTGGAGCGCGAACTGCGCAAAGCGATCGACCGTGACGAATTCCTCCTCCACTACCAGCCGCAAGTGAACGTCTCCACCGGGCAGATCACCGGCATGGAAGCGTTGGTGCGCTGGCAACATCCGCACCGCGGCCTGCTTTCTCCGATTCACTTCATTCCGCTTGCCGAAGAGACCGGCCTGATCGTTCCGATCGGCGAATGGGTGTTGCGCAAAGCGTGCGAAGACGGCCAACGCTGGCTCCAAGAAGGCCGCAAACCGATGCGCATGGCGGTCAACCTGTCACTGATCCAATTCCAAGAGCCGAACTTGGTCGAGACGATCCAACAAATTCTCGAGGAAACCGGATTGGAGCCACGCTATCTGGAATTGGAGATCACGGAAAGCATCGCGATGAACAACGTCGAGCAAGTCGTCGCCAAATTGGAACGTCTGGTCAACCTCGGCATCCAGATCTCCATCGACGATTTCGGAACGGGGTTCTCGTCGCTGAGCTATCTCAAGAAATTCCCGATCCACAAGCTCAAAATCGACCGTTCCTTCATCACCGACATCACCAGCGACCCGGACGACGCTTCGATCGTCTCGGCGATCATCGCGATGGCGAACTCCCTCAAGCTCGACTTGATCGTGGAAGGTGTCGAGACGGAAGATCAGCAAACCTATTTGCATCGCCTCGGCTGTTTCGAGATGCAAGGCTACCTGTTCTCCCGCCCCCTGCCCGCTCAGATGCTGGAACAATTGATGCAGTCTTGGCTGCCGTAATGCATACCACAAAAAAAAGCCCTCTTGCGCGCAAGACGCAGGGGGCTTTTTGCATATGTTCTACTTCATCTCCGCCAAGACTTTCTGGTCGAGCAAGATGATCTGGCGTTTCTTGACGTCGATCCAGCCGTGGGCTTTGAATTCGTTGAGAATCTTGGACGTGGTCTCCCGGGTCGAACCGATCAGCGAAGCGATGTCCTCGTGAGTCAGTTTGATCCCGATCTGCACGCCGTGTTCGACGCGTTCGCCGTGGATGTCGGCCAACTTCAAAAGCAGGCGGGCGAGTCGAGTTTGCACGTCGTAGAAAACCAAGTTCTCAATCTGCTCTTGCGCTTCCGTCAAGCGATGCTCGACGATTTGCGCAATTTTGAGCGAAACGCTCGGGTTGCTCAGGGCGACTTTTTCGAATTCGCGCTTGTCGATCATGCAGATCTGCGCATCATCGAGCGCTTCTGCAAAATTGCGACGCGGTTCGTCGTCAAACAGAGCACTCTCGCCGAAGATGTCTCCCGGCTCCAAGATAACCAACGTGAAATGCTTGCCCGTCTCGGAGAGACGAGAGATGCGGACTCGGCCGGACTTCAACATGTAGATCTGGTTGCTCGGCTCATCCGGGGTGAAGATGTACTCTCGCTTCGGTACCATCGTCGGAGTGCTGCCACGCCCGAGTTGGTCCAGTTCTTCCTCATTCAAATCCTTAAACAGCTCATATGTCTTGAGGGAACAGATTTCACATATTTCACTCATATTGACTGCCCTCCCCATCCTTAGTTTGTTTCGAAGTGTCGCTTCACTTTCTAAAGTAACACAACTAAGGGAGTCCTGCAACAGGGATTCTCAACTATTCTCAATCGTATGGGAAGGTTTCTTCGCGACAACTTCTGAAGCGAGAGACATTTCCCGCAATACATCCGCTTGGTACTGTTCATCCATCATCCGGGCTTGCACGATCATGCGTCCCCTGTCATTGGAAACATATCGCGTGGGCAGTGCATTGAGGGTGAGGGCAAGCACGTCGTTTTTGCAAATCTCGCAATCGCAAGGCATGCGCAGATGCTTCCATTGTTGTTCCAACGCGGCCTCGACGACTCGCTCCATGAGATTGACCACTTTCATCGGTTTCCCCCGCTGTCCTTAGGGTGTTAAGTAAAGTGCTTGGAGATGTGAATCTAAATGGATATAACAAAGATTCGCCCCGCCTCCATAATTCTCCTCCCTTGACGCATACTATTCAAAAGCCCATCGAAAGGAGCGATCCGTATGCGAAAGTCGGATTATGAGCAACTGAAGCAAACCTTGCGCGACGGCCTCGCCCAATCGTCCGATGTGGAAGACCGTGAGATGACGTGTGGAACCCTTACGGCCCGACTTCTCTATTTGAAAACACTCTGCGACCCTCAGAAGGTCCAACGATTTCTGATCATGCCGTTTTGGGAATTACGCTCTGAGCAGGAGTTTGGCAATTTCCTGCTCTCGTTCCCCGACAGTTCAATCGGAGTTCATCTGAGCGGCGTAACCGACAAGTTATTGGACGGCTATGTCGCGGTCTTTCTCGGTGAGAGGCTCTATTTGTTCGAAGCCGCTCTGCAATCCTCCTCCGGGGTAACGGAAGCGAATGTGGAAACGGTCGTGCAGGGTCCGCAAGACGCGCTAACCGAAAATCTCGAAACAAGCCTTAACATGTTGCGTGCCCGCTACCAATCTCCGACCCTGCGCGTGGAGATGTTCACCGTCGGCAAACAGTCCAAGACCAAAATCGCCCTCGTGTACGACCGAGAACGGGCCATCGAAAAACAGATTGAAGAGATTCGCCATAAACTGAACACCATCGACACCGATATGTTGCAAGCGGCGGGCCAGTTGGAGAAATTGCTCGACCCGCGCAAACTCCACCTCTTCCCCACGATGTTGTCCACGGAACGCCCGGACCGCACGGTTCATAATATTTCCAAAGGAAAACTTGCACTGCTCACCGACAAGGCGGGATTCGCCTTGATCACGCCGTCCATTTTCTCCGATTTCTTCAGTTCGATGGATGATTTATATTTTCAGAACGTAGTCGGGAGGTTCCTGCTGACGTTGCGTTATATCGGTTTGGCGCTGACGTTGATCATGCCGTCGTTGTATGTGGTCATCACGTCGTACAACCCGGAGTTCGTACGCGTCCAACTGGCGTTTTCCATCGCGTCGTCTCGCGCAGCCGTCCCGTATCCATCCTATCTGGAAGTGCTGTTCATGCTGCTGATGATGGAGTTTCTGGCAGAGGCAAGTATCCGCTTGCCACGCGCCATCGGACCGACGGCCACCACCGTCGGCGGTTTGATTCTCGGACAAGCTGCCACCGAGGCCGGCTTGGTCAGCAACATCATGATCATCATCGTGTCTGTCGTCGCCATCTCGAACTTCGTCATCCCGATCAACTCGATGAGTTTTACGATTCGTGTGGTCAAGTATCCGTTGCTTTTGTTGTCGACGTTGTTCGGTTTCTTCGGCATGATGGTCGGCTTGATGGCGCTCGCGTTCTACGTGTCCAGCATCACAACGCTTGGCACCCCTTACGTAAAGCTGTTTCGTAAAGGAGATAAGTCGTGAGAGAAAATCGCTACTTTTTCTACCTCGTCAGCTTAAACATGCTGACCAATGTCACGATGTTCGTCCCTCATGTGTTGATCGAAGAGCGTTTTCGCGGCGGGATGAGTTCTGCCGTGGCATCGGTTCTGATCGGGATGACGTTGTTGATTTTGTTCACGATGCAGTTGAAAAAAATCGACCACTTCACCCTGCCCAAAGTTCTGCAAAACGCCTACCCGACGTGGTTTCGTGTGCCCTATACCGTTCTGCTCGGTTTGTTTTGGATGACGGCGGGCGCGACGAGTCTGATTTCCTACACCGAGATGACGCGCCGCTTCCTCTCCCCGGAGACGTCGTCGATGCTGATCCTCGGCATATTGTTGCTTTTGGTGGTCGGGGTGAGCTATATGGAGTCCGATCTGTTGATGTACGGGGTGGAAGTGGTCTTCATCGTCGTCGTGCCATTGGTCGTGTTTTTGCTCGGCAAGTCGTTGTTCTCCAAGACCATGAATTGGATCGAGGTCACGGACGTCATAACCCATACGTGGAACGCTCCCAGTCTGAAGGGAATCGGCGCGACGACGTATGTGTTTTCCGGGTATACGAACATGTTGATTTTCTCCCGCAGTTTTCCGGCCCGTTTGCGCAAGATTCATTATCTGATCATGGGTCTGCTCGGCTTTTCGATCATCATGACCTCGTTCCTGATCCCCATTGGATTTCTCGGGTCGTATTCGGTCGAGCACTATTCGTTCCCGTGGGTCGCCACCGCCGATGCGATGCGCATGGAGTTTTTCTTCATTGAGCGCGTGTTGGGTCCGTTCTTGATCCTCTACTTGGCCCTGTCGACCATCTCCACGATCGTCCACTGGCATGTCGGCTGCCAACTGTTCGACAGTCTGTTTTCGATGCCGAAGAAAAGACGCCGTCAGATCGTCTTGGGCGTTTTTTTTCTCCTAACCTTGGCCTTGCAAAAAGTGCTGGGCAACGAGCATGAGATGTACAGTTTTGCGACGCGCTGGCTGACCTTTCGTCTATTTGCCGAGATCTCATTGGTCGCCGTCGTGATGTACGGCGTAAGGAGGTGGAAGAAATCGTCATGAAATGGCAGAAGGTCTTGTTCGTGTTGCTCCTCTGCTCCTCCTTGGTTCTCAGCGGCTGTGAGTTTAAGGACATCGACAAGCGGTTTTTCGTCGTTTCAATAGGAGTCGACAAATCGAGTGACCCGGAAAAAACGTTTCACGTCTCCGTGAAAGTCGCGATCCCGCGCGGTCAGGTACAAATGGGCAAGGAGGACTTTGAAGTCTACGGTGTCGACGACAGCACGATCTCCAACGCCATTCAGCGTCTGAAAGCCAACGTGGACAAAGAGTTTGATTTCGGTCATGCCAAGATGCTGATGATCGGCGAGTCGCTGGCCAAGAAGGACTACACCGATGTGCTGAATTGGGCAATTCGCACTCGGTTCTTGCAACGAATCGCCTGGGTGGGTGTCGTTACCCCCAGTGCCGAACGGGCGTTGAATGTCCGACCGAGTTTCGAACGCCTCCCCTCCAATGCGCTGTTCCTCTCGTTTGGACAGATCGGGGTGGAATCGGAGTTTACCGTCTCCCGCTATTTGTTTGATTTCTACCGCAGCAACGAGGAACCCGGCAGTTCTCCCGTCTTGCCGCTCATCCAAGCGCGCAAAGGCCACTTCATCATCGACAGCGCCTATGTTATGGACGGCAAAAAAGCCGCACTCAAGCTCTCTCCTGAGGAAACGCGACTGTTTAACACGCTCACACATACCCAAAACAAATACGAATACGTAATTCCGGAGGGGGACCGAAAGTACGTGTTCCATGTGGACCAAGTCAAGATCAAACGGCGTCTGGAATCATCGCCAAAACCGACCGCCCAAGTGGATGTCAAGTTGAGCGGCACCATCGTCGAGCGCGTGGGTCGCGGCCGAGTGAACGAAAGCGAAATGCACGAGGTGGAACGTCTGCTCTCCAAGGATTTCAAGAAAAAAGTGGAAAACTTGTTGACAAGGTTCCGTGACGAAAACCTCGACCCCTACGAGTTCGGGTTGCTGTATCGTGCGACGCACTGGGACGAGATGGAACAAGAAGTGAAAGATTGGAAAGCGATGTACAAAAAAATTAGCTTCAACGTGAATGTGAGCGTAGAATCTCGAGGTTCCGGCTCGATAGAATGAGAAAAAACCCCTTCGTGCGTGAAGGGGTTTTTTTTCGATACTTTTTAGATTAGAACTGGTCCGGTGCGTCCTTCCACTTGCGGAGAAGCTCGAGGTCGTCGGCGGTGACGTAGTTCTCTTGGACTGCGATGGGAAGCAATTTGGAGTAGGAAGACAGCGTTGCGAATTTGCAATCGGCTGCTTGGAAGTTCTCGACGGCTTTCTGGAATTCATAGGAGAAGATCGCGGCGACGCCGGCGACGGTGCCCCCTGCTTGGCGAACGCCTTCGACGACGTTGAGCGAGGAGCCTCCCGTGGAGATCAGGTCTTCGATGATGACGACCGTTTGGCCTTCACGCAGCACGCCTTCGACCATGTTGCCGGTGCCGTGCTTTTTGGCGGAAGAACGGACGTAGATCATCGGTTTTCCGAGTTTCTGCGCAACCCATGCTGCGTGCGGAACACCGCCCGTGGCCGCTCCGGCGATCACGTCGACGTCGCCGAATTGTTCCTTGATCAATTCCACGAAACCGTCCGCGATCATGTCGCGAATTTCCGGGTAGGAGATCGTCAAACGGTTGTCGCAGTAGATCGGCGAACGCAGTCCCGAGGACCAGATGAACGGGTCGTGCGGTTTGAGTGCGACAGCTTGGATGTCGAGCAGGGCTTTGGCGATTTTGTCTCCGATGGGTCTGGTGGTCATGAGATGGCTCCCTCCGATGCTTGAACTTCTTCGAGTATGCGCAGTGCTGCGGCGCGCGGGTCGTCAGCATGCGTAATGGCACGTCCGATGACGAGATAGGATGCACCTGCGCGCAGGGCTTCGGTCGGCGTCATGATGCGCGCTTGGTCGTTCGCCTCCGCCCAAGTCGGGCGGATGCCGGGGATGACGGTCAAGAAGTCGGAACCGCAAGCTTCGCGGATTCCTTGAATTTCGTGCCCGGACGCTACGACACCGTCGAGTCCGGCTTGCTGAGCGAGTCGCGCGTAGGAAATCACAGACTCGCCAACGTCGCCGAGGATGCCGATTTCGTCGTTCATGACGCTTTGCGTGGTTGAAGTCAATTGGGTGACGCCGATCACTTTCGGGACGGCGATGCCGAGGGATTCGGCACGGGTGATCGCCGCTTGCTTGGCGCGGCGCATCATCTCGACTCCTCCGCCGACGTGGACGTTGAACATGTAGACGCCGTGCGAAGTCACAGAATCGGATGCGCCTGCAACGGTGTTCGGGATGTCGTGGAATTTGCAGTCCATGAACACTTGGAAGCCCATATCATGCAGGCGGTCGAGAATGACCGGGCCGCTTTTGAAAAAGAGTTGCAATCCGACTTTCATCGTGCGAATCGTATCGCCGAGGCGGTCGGCGAGACGCAGGGCGTCGTCCATGTTGTCGTAGTCGAGGGCGACGAAAATTTTCTCAGCGGGGCTTTGCGTGGTCATTCGTGATCTCTCCCGTTCTTCGTGCCGCAGGCACGCTATTTCCAAGCGACGCCGACGAGGTCTCGTACGTTCGCTACGCCGTTTTGCTCGCAGTAGGTTTGAATGCCTTCGATGATCTCCGGGCAGGCCATCGGGTTGACGAAGTTCGCGGTGCCGATTGCGACTGCCGTTGCGCCGGCCATCAGGAATTCGATGGCGTCCTCGCCGTCCATGATGCCCCCCATGCCGATGATCGGGATGTTGATCGCTTGCGCCACTTGGTAGGTCATGCGCACGGCGACCGGTTTGACCGCCGGTCCGGAGAGGCCGCCGACGCCGTTGGCGATGAGCGGTCTTTTTTTGTGCAGGTCGATGCTCATGCCGACCAGCGTGTTGATCATCGAGATCGCATCGGCGCCGGCGGCTTCCACCGCTTTTGCCATCGCGACGATGTCGGTGACGTTCGGGGAGAGCTTGACGATGACGGGGACTTTGGAGACTTTTTTGATCGATTCGGTGACGTGGGCTGCTTGCGCCGGGTCGGTGCCGAATTGGATGCCGCCGCACTTGACGTTCGGGCAGGAGATGTTCACTTCAATCGCATCGACGTCTGCGGAATCCATGAGGCGTTCGGTGACCGCTACGTAGTCTTCGACCGTCGTGCCGGCGACGTTGACGATGACCGGGATGTCGTACTTGCGCAGGTGCGGGAGTTCTTCGGCGATGACTTTTTCGACGCCGGGGTTTTGCAAGCCGATGGCGTTGAGCATCCCGCCCGGAGTTTCGGCGACGCGCGGGGTCGGGTTGCCGAGGCGCGGTTCGAGCGTTGTGGCTTTTACGGTGATCGCGCCAAGTTGCGAGAGGTCGTAGAAGTCGGCGTATTCCTTGCCAAACGAGAAGCAACCGGATGCGGGCATGACGGGGTTTTTCAATTTGAGCGAGCCGATGTTGACAGACAGATCGATCATGCGAAGTACACCTCCGGTGCTGGGAAGACAGGGCCGTCCTTGCAAACTTTTTTGAAGCCGATGCTGCCGTCCGGGAGTTGGCAGGACGTGACGCACGCCATGCAAGCGCCGATGCCGCAGCCCATGCGTTCTTCGAGAGACAGGTAGCCTTCGACTCGGCCTGCCATCTTGGCTTGGACGGCGCGAAGCATCGGGGTGGGTCCGCAGGCGTAGAAGCGGTCTGCGGAGGAAAGCAGTTCGTCTGTCATGTAGTCGGTGACAAAACCTTGGAGGCCGAGCGTTCCGTCGTTGGTGGCGATGAGGACGTCGCCGTATTTTTTTAAGTCGTCGATGAGGATCGAGACGTTTTTCGATTGGAAGCCGACGATGGTGGTGACTTTGACGCCCTTTTGGTGGAGTTGGTCTGCAAGTTCCACCATCGGGGGCACGCCGATGCCGCCGCCGATGAGAATCGCGTGAGAGTCTCCGTCATGGAGTTGGAAGCCTTTGCCGAGCGGTCCGAGGACGTCGAGCGTGTCGCCGACGTTTTTGGCGGCGAGCAGTTTGGTGCCTTTGCCTCCGACTCGGTACGCGACGGCGAGGACTTGGCGGCCCCCGTCGACTTTGCACAGAGAGATCGGGCGACGGAGCAGGTGGTCTACCCCGTCGGTTACGCGGATGTGCAGGAATTGTCCCGGTTGGTAGTGCAGGTCTTGAGGTGCTTCAAACGCCAGCCAGCGCATGTTGTCCGCGATCTCGCGGTGTTCGAGGATGGTCAGCCGTGCCATGCTCTCACGCCCCTTTTTTCTCTAGTTTTTTTGCAGCGGTCGGGTGGAGAATTTGATCGAGCTCAAGACGTCGAGCATCGCTTGAGCGGTGTCGAGCGACGTCAGGCACGGGATGCCGTGTTCCACTGCTTCGCGTCGGATGCGGAATCCGTCGCGGGTGACGTCTTTTCCTTTGGTCAGGGTGTTGATGACCATGTCGCTTTCGCCGCGGCGGATCAGATCGACCAGCGTGTTCTCGCCTTCTTGGAGCTTGTTAACTTCGGTGACTTGGATGCCGTTGTCACGCAGAATTTTCGCAGTTCCTGCGGTGGCGACGAATTTGAAGCCCAGGTGGTAGTAGCCGCGCAGGATCGGGAGGGCTTCCTCCTTGTCTTTGTCTGCGATGGTGGCGATGATCGTGCCGTGGTCCGGGATGTTGATGCCGCCTGCGAGCAGGCCTTTGTAGAGCGCTTTTGCAAACGTCGTGTCTTGGCCCATGACTTCGCCGGTCGATTTCATTTCCGGGCCGAGCGTGACATCGACGCGACGAAGTTTGGCAAAAGAGAACACCGGAACTTTGACCGCGACGTTGTTTGTCGGCTCCGGCCAGAGACCCGGCTCGTAGCCTTGCTGGGTCAAGGATTCGCCGAAGATGATCTTGGTGGCGACATCGACCATCGGAACGCCGGTGATCTTCGAGAGGAACGGCACCGTGCGCGATGAACGCGGGTTGACTTCGATGATGTAGACTTTGTCTTTGGAAACGACGTATTGGATGTTCAGCAGCCCTTTGACATTGAGGGCGCGGGCGATGCGGGTCGTGTATTCGATGATCTCTTCCTTCAAGTGCGGGTAGAGTCGCTGGGTCGGGTAGACGGCGATGGAGTCGCCGGAGTGAACGCCTGCGCGTTCGACGTGTTCCATGATGCCCGGGATCAGGACGTTCTCTCCGTCCGAGATCGCATCGACTTCCACTTCCAGTCCCGTCAAGTACGAGTCGACGAGAATCGGATGTTCGGAGCTGACTTTGACGGCGTGGGTCATGTAGAACAGCAGGTCTTGCTCGCTGTGTACGATCTCCATCGCACGACCGCCGAGCACGTAGGACGGGCGGACGACGACCGGGTAGCCGATGTGGTTGGCCGCATCGACGGCAGCTTCGACGGTGAACACGGTGCGGCCTTGCGGGCGCGGGATGTTCAGGTCGGTCAGCAGTTGATCGAATTTCTCGCGGTCTTCGGCGCGGTCGATGTCTTGCAGTTGAGTGCCGAGAATTTTCACGCCGCGCTTGGTGAGCGGTGCGGCCAGGTTGATCGCCGTCTGTCCGCCGAACTGGACGATGACGCCCTCCGGCTTCTCGCGGTCGATGACATGCATGACGTCTTCGATGTGAAGCGGTTCGAAGTAGAGACGGTCGGAGGTGTTGAAGTCGGTGGAGACGGTTTCCGGGTTGTTGTTGATGATGACCGATTCGTAGCCGGCTTTTTTCAATCCCCAGACGGCGTGGACGGAGCAGTAGTCAAACTCGATGCCTTGGCCGATGCGAATCGGGCCGGAGCCGAGAACGATGACTTTTTTGCGGTCGTTGTCTTCTACTTCGTCTTCCGTCTCGTAAGCGGAGTAGTAGTACGGTGTTGCCGACTCGAATTCGGCGGCGCAGGTGTCGACCATTTTGAAGACCGGGCGCAGGCCGAGATGATTGCGGGTGCCGTAGATTTCGTCTTCGGTGGTGCCGGCGTATCGTGCGATGGTGCGGTCCGTGATCGCCCATTTTTTCGCTTGCGTGAGGGTTTCGTCAGACAGTCCGTTTGCGGCGATGTCGTTCAGGAGAGCGACGATGCCTTGGACTTTGTGCAAGAACCAGCGGTCGATCTTGGTCAGGTCATGCAGTTGCTCGATCGTGTAGTCGCGCTTGAAAGCTTCGGCGACGAGGAACAGGCGCTCGTCGTCCGCGTGGATCAGGCGTTTCTCCAATTGTTCGGTGGAAAGTTCGTTTGCACCCGGCAGGTCGAGGCTGTCGAGACCGATTTCCAGTGAACGGACGGCTTTCATGAGCGACGCTTCGAACGTGCGCTCGATCGCCATGACTTCGCCGGTTGCTTTCATTTGAGTACCGAGCACACGCTTTGCGGAGATGAACTTGTCGAACGGCCAGCGCGGGATCTTGGTGACGATGTAGTCGAGAGCCGGCTCGAAGCACGCGTAGGTGTTTTTCGTAACCGGGTTGATGATTTCGTCGAGTGTGTAGCCGACGGCGATCTTGGATGCGATTTTGGCGATCGGGTAGCCCGTTGCTTTCGACGCGAGTGCCGACGAGCGGGACACGCGCGGGTTGACTTCGATCAAGTAGTAGTTGAAGCTGTGCGGGTCGAGGGCGAATTGGACGTTGCAGCCGCCTTCGATGCCAAGGGCGCGGATGATTTTCAGCGACGAGTGGCGCAGCATCTGGTATTCGTGGTCGGAGAGCGTTTGCGACGGCGCGACGACGATCGAGTCTCCGGTGTGGATGCCGACCGGGTCGAAGTTTTCCATGTTGCAGACGACGATGCAGTTGTCGTTTTTGTCGCGCATGACTTCGTATTCGACTTCCTTGAAGCCTGCGATGGAGCGCTCGACGAGAACTTGGGAGATCGGCGAGAGTGTCAAACCGAGGTTGACGATCTCTTCGTACTCCGCCCAGTTCGAGGCGATGCCGCCGCCCGAGCCGCCGAGCGTGTACGCCGGACGGATGATGATCGGGAAGCCCAGTTCTTCGGCAAACACCTTCGCTTCTTCGTAGGTATTGACGATTTCCGATTCCGGGACCGGTTCGCCGAGCTCGCGCATCAGGGCGCGGAACTGTTCACGGTCTTCGGCTTGTTGGATCGAGGAGAGCGAAGTGCCGAGCAGCTCGACTTTTTCCTCTTGCAGCACGCCCATCTCGTGCAGTTTGACGGCGAGATTGAGGCCGGTTTGACCGCCGAGCGTTGCGAGGACGCCGTCGGGGCGTTCTTGGCGGATGATTTGAGCAACGAATTCCGGAGTGAGCGGTTCGACGTAGACTTTGTCTGCCATGTCGAGGTCGGTCATGATGGTCGCCGGGTTGGAGTTCACGAGGACGACTTCGATGCCTTCTTCGCGCAGGGATTGGCAGGCTTGTGTCCCTGCGTAGTCGAACTCTGCCGCTTGGCCGATGATGATCGGGCCGGAACCGATGACGAGAATTTTCTTAAGGTCTGTGCGCAACGGCATGGTTTACTTCGCCTCCCAGTGCTTATCGATCATGTCCATGAAACGGTCAAACAGATAATCGGAATCGTCCGGACCCGGGCGTGCTTCCGGGTGGTACTGCACGCAGAATGCCGGATACTTCGTATGTTGGACGCCCTCTACGGAGCCGTCATTTTGGTTGATGTGCGTCAGTTCAAGGCCTGTCCCTTCGAGCGATTCGGGCACGACTACATAGCCGTGGTTTTGGGACGTGATGTAGCAGCGGCCGTTCAGCAGGTCTTTGACCGGGTGGTTGGCGCCGCGGTGGCCGAATTTCAGACGGTCGGTCTTGGCTCCGCACGCCAGCGAGATCAATTGGTGCCCGAGGCAGATGCCGAAGATCGGCACTTTTCCAAGCAGTGCGCGCACGGTCTCGATGATCTCGTGCAGGTCGGCGGGGTCGCCGGGGCCGTTGGACAGCATGACGCCGTGCGGCTCCCAGTTCAGAATCTCTTCGGCGCTGGTGTGCGCCGGAACGACGGTGACGTCACAGCCGCGAGCGACCAACGAGCGCAGAACGCCCGACTTCATGCCGAAGTCCATCGCTACGATGCGGCGTTGTTCGCCGGGGCAACGATAGGTCGATTTCGTCGTCACGCGAGCAACTTGATCGCGCGGGAGCAAGTTGTCGGTGTTGAGTTTTGAGACGTACTCTTCGACCGATGTGTCAAGCGTTGTGATGACGCCTGCCATCGTGCCGCGCACACGGATTTTTTTCGTGAGCATGCGGGTGTCGATGCCGTGGATGCCCAAAATGTTGTTGCGTTTCAAGTAGGCGTCCAAGTCGCCACGGTTGCGCCAGTTGCTCGGATGTTCGGCCCATTCGCGCACGACGAACCCCCGCACATGCGGGTGAGCCGATTCGATGTCATCGACGTTGACGCCGTAGTTCCCGATCAGCGGGAACGTCATCGTCACGATCTGTCCGTAGTACGACGGGTCGGTCAGAACCTCCTGGTACCCGGTCATGCCGGTGTTGAACACAACCTCCCCAAACGATTCGCCCTCTGCTCCGAAGGCTACGCCTTCGAAGACCGTTCCGTCTTCCAAAATCAATCTCGCTCTCATGGCTCCTCCACCCTTCTGTAAGACTCGTGTTGTTACGCTTTGTACGTGATTCGACCTTCGTTGACGGTGAGAACCGTCCAGCCCTTGGCTTTTTGGCCTGCGAACGGCGTGTTGCGACCCTTGGAGAAGAACTCGTCCGGGTTGATGGCTCGTTCACTCTCCAAATCGACGACCGTGATGTCGGCGACTTCGCCTTCGACGATGCGACCGCCGCTCAGTTTGAAGACATCTGCCGGATTGGTGGCGAATTTTTTGACGAGTTCGTGGAGCGACAGTGCACTGCTTTTTTCAACCAGTTCGGTGTACAGAACCGGGAAAGCGAACTCGAGACCGACGAAACCGAACGGAGCGGTGCGGAACGGGCGTTTTTTCTCCTCCTCCATATGGGGAGCGTGGTCGGTTGCGATCATGTCGATCGTGCCGTCCAGCAAGCCTTTCAAGCAGGCTTGGCGATCCAATTCCGTGCGAAGCGGCGGGTTTACCTTCATGTTTGCGTCGGCGCCGTCGGTTTCGTCGATGATCGACTCTGTCAGCAACAAGTGATGCGGCGTAACCTCCGTCGTCACGCGAAGTCCCATGGACTTCGCCCAGCGAACCAGTTCAACCGACCAAGCGTCGGAGATGTGGCACACATGCAGATGAGCCCCCGTCTCTTGAGCCAGTAGAATATCGCGTGCAATCATGGCACTCTCCGCCAATCCGGGAATCCCCGGCAGACCCAAGCGCTTCGAAACGACGCCTTCGTTCATGCACCCATCCTTCGCCAGATCCTCGTCCTCCGAGTGAATCACAACCGGCACATCGAGCGATGCGGCGATGCGCATCGCTTCGCGCATCAGTGACGAAGACTGAACCCCCACCCCATCATCCGTAATCCCCACTGCGCCTGCGGCGCGAAGAGCGGCGATGTCGGTGAGTTCCTCGCCAAGCTCCCCCTTCGAAATCGAGCCGTACGGCAGAACCGAGCAAGAGCCCTCTCGCTGTGCAACGTCATACACGTACTTCATCAATTCGGGAGTATCCAAAACCGGGCGGGTGTTCGGCATGCACGCGACCTTCGTGTAGCCGCCGCGAGCGGCTGCCTTCGAACCGGTCTCAATCGTTTCCTTCCCCTCAAACCCCGGTTGACGCAGATGAACATGCATATCGATGAAGCCCGGCAGAACCACATGACCTCCGAGGTCCACCACCTCATGTGCATCCGCCTCAATCGAGCTCGCGATGCGAGCGACTTTTTTCCCCTCGACGAGAACATCGCGAGATTCGAGCTCACCGTTCTCCAAATTCAACACACGACCGCCTCTAAGCAACAAGCCCATCAAAAATCCCTCCTCTGAAATGTACGCAAGCGGACGGGAGCCCGCCAAGACCCCGCGCCCAGTAAGCCTCTCTCTTACTTCAGCAAGCTCTCCACCGCCGTCGTATCCCTCTCCACAGCCCCTTCTTCCAAGCAATACGCCAGCAACGCCATCCGAATATATACCCCGTTCTTCGCCTGACGGAAATACGCAGCTCGCGGATCATCATCCACCTCCGCCGCAATCTCCCCCGCTCTCGGCAGCGGATGCAGGATGATCGACTTTTTCTTCATCCTCGACAACAACCCACTGTCGATCTTGTAAACCCCCGCCGCCTTCGTATACTCTTCCTCATTCGGGAAGCGTTCCTTTTGAATGCGGGTCATGTAGAGCACATCCACGACCTCCGCCACTTTTTCCAAATCGGTCTCCTCGAAATACTCGACCCCTTTTTCATCCAAAAACGCCTTGACCTTCTCCGGGATCGGGCAGTTCTCAGGAGAGACGAAGTACATCTGAACCCCCTCATACTTTGCCAAGAGGTACGCCAGCGAATGCACCGTTCGTCCGTAGGTGAGATCGCCGATCATCGCCACCTTCACCCCATCGACCCGTCCGATCTCTTTTTGAATCGTGTACAAGTCCAGCAGAGACTGCGTCGGATGTTCTCCCGCGCCGTCCCCCGCGTTGATGACCGGCACCGTCGCCACTTTCGCAGCCCGCATCGCGGCGCCGACTTCGTTATGGCGCATGACAATCACATCTGCATAAGAAGAGATCACCCGAATGCTGTCCTCAAGCGTCTCTCCCTTGATCGCCGACGAAAACTGAGCCGCATTCTCCGTGGAAATGACCGTCCCGCCAAGCCGCATCATCGCCGACTCAAAACTAAACCGCGTCCGCGTACTCGGCTCAAAAAACAGCGCCGCCATAATCTTCCCACCGAGCAAATTCAACCCGCCCTTGCGCGCATTGAACTCCATAATGTCTGCCGTCTTGAACAGCTCATCCAACTGACCACGATCAAACTGGTGCGCACTCAACACATGATACATCTCGGCAACCCCTCTCAAATTCTGTAAAAAAAGACTCCCATTCCACAACCGGGAAGGGAGCCTATACCCAAACAGACAGTGAACACCTGTCTCTTCGAATGGCGACTCACCTTCCCAACCTCTCGGATTGAATTAAAGGTGATGACTATGTTTAATGCACGACCTGCTCGGACTCCGCCGCATCGTCCTCATTCAGCCCGCGCGGAAGCACGAGGTTGAGCAAGATGCCGGCGAACGTCGCCAGAGCCATGCCTTCGATCTGAAGATCGCCGATATTAATTTTCGCACCGCCCACCCCGAGCACCAAAATGACGCTTGAGATGATCAGATTGCGTTTGTGCGTATAATTGATCCCGCTTTCCACCAGCATGCGCAAACCTGCCGATGCGATGATCCCGAACAGCAGGATCGAGATGCCGCCCATAACCGGCACCGGAATCGAAGTGATCATCGCGGAGAACTTCCCGATGAAGGAGAACAGCACCGCGAACACCGCCGCCCCGCCGATAACCCAGACGGAGTAGACGCGCGTAATCGCCATAACCCCGATGTTCTCGCCGTACGTCGTGCTCGGCGGACCGCCAACCAAACCGGCCAGCGCCGTTGCCACACCGTCACCGAGCATCGAACGGTGCAAGCCCGGATTCTTCATCAAGTCCCGCCCGACGATGTTCTGCGTCACCAACAGATGCCCGATATGCTCGGCAATCGTCACCAACGCCACCGGTGCGATCACAATCGCGGCCGTCCACGAAGCGTGCGGCATCGTAAACTCCGGCATGGCGAACCATGCTGCTTTCCCCACCGCGCTAAAATCGACCAGCCCTCGAATCGCTGCAAACACAAACCCTCCGATGATCCCCAGCAGAATCGGAATCACCCCGAGGAACCCTCTGAAAAAAGCACTCGCCACAATCGCGATCAACAGAGCGACCGAAGCCACCGTCCAATCTTTCGAAGCCATGTCGACGGCGACTCCCGCCAACCCGAGGCCGATGACGATGACGATCGACCCGACCACCACAGGAGGCAACAGACGATCCAACCAACGCGTACCGGACGTGCGGATGATCCCTGCGACGATGATGTACACCACCCCCGACAGCAAGCAACCGAACAGCGCCGCCCCCACCCCTTGCGACTTGCTGACGGCGATGATCGGCCCGATGAAGGCGAACGACGACCCGAGATACCCCGGAATCATGCCCTTCGTCAGCAAGATGTAGAGCAGCGTCCCGATCCCGCTCGTCAGCAAGGCGATCGACGGATTCAACCCCGTCAAGAACGGCACCAGCACCGTCGAACCAAACATTGCGAACAAATGTTGCAGGGAAAGCGGGAGAGATTCACCGAGCGGCAGACGTTCTTGCACGTCTACGATGCGTTGTTGTTTTGCCACGTTGTACGTCCTCCTCTAAGAAAAAACCCTCTCCTGCGCAGGCGCCGAGAGGGTACACGCCGACCACCAAGCGATCCGCAGACCGCTCCCAGCCGAGCCGTACACCCTTGCGCGCCTCACAGGACCCGATTAAAGAGTGCTTCCGTTATTGTGTGTTACATCCGTCAGATTGAAACGTCTTCCAAGATAATCACGCTGTCGTTCACGTCCGTCTCCATCAGTTGCACGGCCACCACTTCGTCTCGCGAAGTGGGGACGTTTTTGCCGACGAAGTCCGGGCGGATCGGCAGTTCACGATGCCCGCGGTCCACCAACACCGCCAGTTGAATCTGGCAGGGGCGTCCGATGTCGATCAGCGCATCGAGCGCGGCGCGAACCGTGCGTCCGGTGAACAGCACGTCATCGACGAGCACCACGTTGCGGTTCGAGATCTCGCAATCGATTTCGGAGCCGTGTACGACCGGCTGTTCCGTGCGAAGTTTCAAATCGTCGCGGTAGAGGGTGATGTCGAGCGAGCCGACGGGCAGTTGCACCCCTTCAAACTGCGCGATGCGCTCCGCCAGCCGTTTGGCGAGATGAATGCCGCGGGTTTTGATTCCGACGAGCACCAAGTCCTCGGTGCCTTTGTTCTTCTCGACAATCTCGTGTGCAATCCGGGTCAGCGCCCGGCGCACTCCTTGCTCATCCATCAACACCGTTTTCTCGACCAACGCCATCCCGTCACCCTCCTTTTCTTTCCTTGAGTCCAACAAAAAAGGCTCCTCCCCACACATGCGGGAAGAAGCCTTTTTCGCAAAGGGCACAGCATGCCCCTCCAAAAAGTCCGGACTCCTTACCGACCTCACGGGATCAGTTTAAAGGAACTATTTAGTTCTCTTGCAGTCTACCAATCCTTTACGCATTCGTCAAGCGTCATGTCGCAAAAAGTCGATCAGTTTTTGCAGTTCTTCCGGAACGTCTGTCGAGAACTCTAAGTATTCGCCCGTGCGCGGATGAACAAACCCGAGCACCTGTGCGTGCAACGCTTGTCCGTCGACGATGTCGCCGAAGCGATTGCGCTTTTGGTTTCCGTACTTCGGGTCGCCGACGAGCGGGTGGCCGATGAAATCCATGTGGACGCGAATCTGGTGTGTGCGGCCCGTCTCGAGCTTCAATTCCACGACCGTATGATTGGGCAAGCGCTCGATCACTTGGAAGTGCGTAATCGCCTCACGACCGCCCTCCCGCAGAACGGCCTGCTGCTGGCGGTGAACCGGATGGCGACCGATCGGTGCGTCGACGGTGCCGAGGTCATGCTGGATCACACCGTGAACGACCGCGAGGTACTTGCGGGTGACGGTATGTTCTTTGAGCTGTTCGGCGAGGTGGCGATGGGCCACGTCGTTTTTGGCAGCCATGAGCAGGCCGGACGTATCCTTGTCGATGCGGTGGACGATGCCGGGGCGGACTTCTCCGTTGATGCCGGAGAGGTCTTTGCAATGGAACATCAGCGCGTTGACCAACGTCCCCGAGTAATGTCCGGCCGCCGGGTGAACGACCATGCCGCGCGGTTTGTTGACGACGATGACGTCTGCGTCTTCGTACCGCACATCGAGCGGGATGTCCTCCGCTTCGATGGACGCTTGCTCCGGTTCAGGGAGCGTGACGGTGAGGACATCGCCTGTTTTTACTTTATAGTTGGACTTGGGTTTCTTGTCCTGTACCAAGACGTGTTGAGATTCAATCAGCTCTTGGACTTGCGAGCGCGAGACGTTGGGAATCAGCTCCGCGAGCAACTTGTCGATGCGCTCTCCGGCTTGCTCCTCCTCGATGGTCCACGAGAGGGATTCCGATTCCAGTTCGAGATCTTCGGTATGAGATTGAGATTGGGACATATGCTTCCTCCTACTCCTCCACGGCTTTCTTGGTCTTGGGCTTGAACGACTCGATCAGAATCGCCAGCACGATCAATACGACGGCGAGGTTGATCGCGATGTCTGCCACGTTAAAGATCGCAAACTGCACGAACTGCAGGTCGAAGAAATCGGTGACGACCCCAAGTACGAGGCGGTCGAGCATGTTCCCGATCGCTCCAGCGACCAACAGCGCCACGCCGAACTCCATCAGCGGACGCCCTCTGAGTTCGCCCTTGCGGCGGTAGTAGATGACAGCGGCGACAACCGCCAGCGATGACAAGATGAAGAACCACTGCTGTCCTTCGAGGATGCTGAACGCCGCTCCGGCGTTGCGATGCGAGGTCAAGTTGATCACCCCGTCGATCAGCGGAACGGACTGTCCAATCTCCAGATGATGACGAACGTAGTATTTCACCCATTGGTCAATGGCAACCACGAGCGCGATTATGAGATAAAAATACATGCGGTCACACCTCTCCCGGCAAGTTCCAACCTTTTTTAGCGTGCCAATTGTAGCATAAATTACCCAAGAATGACAAGAAAAAAGAGGCCAACCGCTCAGCGGTTGGTCTCCTTTTTAATAGACGTCGCCACCGGCTTCTTCAAACGCACGGCGGTACGGTTCATTGCGCACAAAGCCCGGCTCGACCGGATTGCCGTGCATGTCGGCGATCAGGAAGCCCTCCAAGTCCTCTACGTACCCGATGCGCTCGTCGGCGTCGATGTACTGGTGCTGAGGCTCGTTGCCGGTAAAATCGGGGTTGTCGTCATTGGTCGCGGCCGTTCCATAGCGGGCGACCGCTTGCCACGAGTCTTCCCCGTCGAATCCGTTGTAGTCTTCGTCGTTGTTGTCCATATCGCTTCGGCCAAAGCCCGGATACAGGAAGTTCTCCTCGACCGGACGGTTTGCCTGCACTTCGCGGACGTCCGCTTCCTCGCGGCACCCCACGCAATAATTGGCGGCCGGCTCCGCTTGCAAGCGGGCAAACGAGATCTCTGCCCCGCAGTGCTGGCAGACTCCGTAAGTTCCATCCTCCAAGCGATCGAGGGCGGCGTCAATCTCCGTCATTCGAATGGAGTCATGCTCGCGAAGTGCCAAGTCTTTGCCGCGTTCAAACACTTCGGACCCCAAATCGCCCGGGTGGTTGTCGTAGTTGGACAACTCATCGGTCGTCGTCTCCAGCGAGTCATCGAGACCGTACCCGTCGGTGTGATCGAGTCGGTCCCGGATGTCGGACAACTCCTCCTCCAACTGCGAACGCAACTGCTGCAACTGGTTTTGTGTCAAGGTCATAGAAGACTCCCCCTTCCCCTAGATCAATCTAGTACGAAGACGTGTGCAACTGCGCGTCGACGATGCGAACGAGATCGGCGATGAAATCCCCGATGATCGGGAGATTCAAGACTGCAACTTTCTGCAGGATGTACAAAATCACGGCCGCAATCACCGTAAATCCGATCGCGATGCCGACACCGCGGGAAATTCCGCTGATCAAATTGAGAAAGATCAGGCGTCTCGGTCGCTGCATCAGTTGGACATACTCTGCAAAGTTGGAACGCTCCATCTGGATGGCCAGACGCTGAATCTGACTGGAGAGGAAACGGGTCTCCTCCGGCAATGTCACAGGGTCGTCATGCAAGCGCTCGGACGGTTCCCCAGCCTGCTTCGGGCCGTTCATTTTATGGTCTCGTTTCGACATCGGTACCCCTCCTGCTTGTGTGTATCTTGCCCGTTCTCGGGACTGTCCATAATGACAGTATTCGGTACGTGCACAGAATTGTCAAAGTTTCAAGACTCGGCGGGTTGAGAGACTCCCCCGATGCGGTGTATCATGAAACTACATGCTATGAGAGACTCGGACTTGTATCGTAGAGAGGAGCACCTACCTTGCGTCGCCAAACCGTGCGCTCGCTGTCGTCGATCGCCATCTGGATCGGCGGAGTGGAGCTCTTTGCCAGCTTTTTGTCGAAGATGATCTTCGACTACCGCATTCCCTACTCCGAAGTGTTTATCGCCCTTTTGGTCGTCGGCCTTGCCAGTTGGGTCTTGACCACCTTGTTTTATTGGAAATGAAAAGACCAAGTGCTCACAGGCACTTGGTCTTTTTTATTATGCTTTGACCTTCCATAACGGTTGGAATCGATAGACGAGGAACATAAGCCCCGCGGAGCAAGCGGCTGCCAAGAACACATAGGACGGGCCGACCGCTTCCGTTACAAGGCCGGAACCGAACATCGTGAACGGAATTCCCAGTTTAAACAACGACCCGGTGATGCCGCTGACTCGACCCATCAAGTGCGAAGGCGTAGTCTCTTGACGGAACGACCACACGCAAACCGCTTGAATGGTGCCGAAGAAGCCGTTCATAAACATCGCGAGCATCATCATCCAAACGTTCGTGGAAAAGTACATCGTCAAGTAGGAAAGCCCCATCAACAGCATCGTGATGCCCAGCAAGTGTCCGACCGAGAACATCTTGCGCACGCGCGCAACGATCAAACTGGCGAGGAATCCGCCGATCCCGACGGCCGAAAAGACCATGCCCAACTCGGAACTGGAAAGCCCCATCGTGTCTTGGGCGTAGAACGGAATCATCGCACTGGACAACCCGTCAATCGCGTTGATGAAGATAACAAACATCGTGATCGTCCACAGCGCTTTGTTGGTGCGCAGCTCCGTCCAACCTTCGATCAGGTTCTGTTTGAAGCTCCCGGTCGCGCGCACATCTGCCGCTTCGTTCATCTGCAGCAGGAAGGACGCGATCAAACCAAATGTCAACGCCGATGCGGTGATCAACAGCCCCATATGCAGATCGGAGAGCATGAACAGGAAGCCGGAGATCGAAGGCCCTAAAATGTAAACCAACGTCGAGACCAATGAGAACTTCGCGTTCGCAGACGTGAGCAACGGAGACGGAATTACGTTTTTCACAATGGAGATGCGCACATTGTCATACGCATAATTAAAGGTCATCAGGAAAAATCCAAAAACAAAGAAAAAGGCCAACTGATCATGCCCGGTCTGAATCAAGGTGAACAAGGAGACCAAGAACACAATTTGGAGTGCAATCGAAATCTGCATGAAAGATTTCTTGCGCACGCGGTCTACAATGACACCAATGAAGATCGCAAGCAACATATTCGGCAGCAGTTCAATCGCTCTCATAGCACCCATTGCCACCGGCGAATGAGTCAAATTGTACAAAATGAGCGGCAAGGCCAGTTCATACACGCGTCCCCCGAGAGAGATGATCAACGAGGAAAGGAAAAGAATTAGAAAGTTCCGGTTTTTCCAAACAGATGTCGAGGGAGTGGGCTGTCCGTCGATCGCTGGAGAGTTTGTAGGTGTCGCTGCCATGTAGATCCTTCCTTTTCTCTGAATAGTATTATTAGCTAAACCTAAGTTACCTTAACAGAACTATCTGGTCAAGTCCTATAAATTACAGAAGTACATTTGACACATCTGCCAATTCCTTTATAATTGAACTAACTAACTCACTAAAACTATGCGGTGATAATTATGGACTTAATCCAAGAAAAGATTGATTTTATCGAAAAATCTAAAAAAATCCTCGTCGACATGTTGACCCACTTGCAAACGCCGGATCAGGATCCAACCTCCCTCTGGTCGAAAAACGAATGTTGGGCGGTCATCAAATCCATCTCTCAAGAGCTGGGGTTCCCTCACCCGACGTTTGACGAACGAGCAGAACCGGATCGTTGGCTGACGTATGTCAGCTATTGTTTGCAACAGTTGGATGATTTCTTGGCGCGTTTCAACCGCCTGAGCGAACCTGCTCAATTCCCCGTGGCTCTCAACTCGACCCCCTCTCATTCTTTGGTGATGAACCAAAGCACATCGGCAAGCCCTTTCGCAAGCTCTCAAGGATTGGCTGTCTTGTTTCATTTAGTTGAGGCACGTCTGTCAGAGTCGAACCCGACGCAAGTGCGGGAGAATTCCTTTTTCACACTGCGTGACCAACTCCTCTGTCAATCCTACTTGCATCTGATCGGTGCCTTGCCCGCCGCTCCTCTCTCGGAACCTGCCTTGATCACGCAGCGCGAATACGACGATGCGTACCGTTTCTTCCTCGGGAGTGGTCCGGGACGAGCTGTCGAACAACTGATGCGCAGGTTTGAAGAACGATTCCCGTACGGCGTGTTCTGCAAAAAAATCTACAATCACTTTTTTGCAAACGACCTCTACGGCAAGTATGACAATGATACGGAAAATGTAATCCTCAGTTCCGGGTCGCTCGATGAGACGGAATTTCCACTTTCCCTCGCGTTGCAGCAGGCCATCAACTACGCCTTGCGACAGAACTGGGTCGGCTATTCGAACACGCTGGGGATGGCTCCTACACGCAAAGCGGTCTGCGATCGGGAGAATGCCTCCTTGGGACGTCCCGTGTACGCCGAGAACAACGTCGCCATCACGATGGGCGGCACTTCGGCGCTGTACTTCCTCTTGCAAATGCTGACCGCCAAGTTGGAAACCCGCTGTGAAGCTGTGTTCGTTCTCCCGTCCTACGCTCCCTTCATGCACGCATGTGAAGAGTATTGCGATGTACGGTACGTCACGCTTCAAGAAGACAGAGGATTCAAACTTCGCGCTGAAGATGTGATCGCCAAAGTGACGAGTCGAACCCAATTGATCGTATTGGTCGACGTGCTCAATCCGACCGGCGGCAAATTACCGAAAGCGGAGTTGGAAATTCTCATCGACTATGCAGAAGAACACAATCTGGTGATTCTGCTGGATGAAGCGGGCAAATGTTTCCTTCGAGAACCGTTTGAAGAACCGGACAACATGGAAAGTCCAAACGTGGTGCGCGTCATTTCACTCTCCAAAACCCATGCGGTTCCGGGGTTGAAAGTCGGCTATATCCTCGCGCGGACCGAAATCATTCAGACGTTCTTCAATGTGGCGTCCACTTCCTATGGCGCGCCGAATTCCTTGTTCTATCTGTTGTTGGAGTTGCAGTCCCGCTTCGAGCAATACCGAACGATGTCGCTTACGACCTTGTCGGAGTCGCACTTGAGACAATTCAACACCACCTATAACTTGTCCATGCCGGGCTTGCAACTGCTCTACGATGAATACAACCTCAATCAGACACGATTCACCGAGCGCATGGCGAAACTCCGCCAATACACGATTGATACGCTCACGCCGTACATGCCCGATCTCATTGAGAACATCATCGTCCCGGACGGCTCGCTGAACGTAACTTTGAAAGTCCGTTCAGAACTGGACAGTTATCAATTCTTCCTCCGTTTTCTGCAACAGGAAAAAACGGCGGTGTTCCCCGGCGTCTGCTTTGGTCTGTTTGACGGATGCTGGCTTCGCATTACGTTCTCCATTTCATTTGATACCTTGAAGGAAGGATTGCACCGCCTGATACGCTTCTTGAAGTCGGAAGCTGTACGCAGGGAAGTGCGAGCCTCCCGTGAGCTGTCCTCGTTATTAATTGAAGAAGGCCGATATGAGCTAAACCCGCAGATCAACTTCTACCCGCACCTCTACGACGTGGGGGTGGCAGCCGAACGGCTGGCCGCAAGTCTTAGCGGACCCCTTGCACAGACGTTCAATCGACAAGCCATGCGCTTGATGGTTCTCCTCCACGACACCGGCAAAGTGCTCAGCGTCTATGCCCACCGGATATCCCGGGTGTGGAATCTGAGTCAGCGTTTCCCCCAGGGGGTTCCCCTTGAGGAGATGCAGCCATTCCGCGATGATGAACTTCTCGGCTTGCGTGAGATGCTGCAACTGGGTCAACCGATTGCCTTCTCCGAATTGTTGCAACTGGCACCGAGCCTTGCTCCTTATGTCAGCGAGGAAGAATTGCAAAGTGGTCTTCCCTTGCGCGATACGATCCTGACAACCCGCATCTTAGAATCTGCCGCTGACCGCTTGAAACTGGATCGTGCGGATTGGGCGCTCACTCTCGCCGTGCTAAACGACGAAATGGGTACCGAAGACGTGCAGTTCTACCGCCAGTTCCTCGACTTGGCGGACAAAATTGCCGACGATCTGCCGGACAAGCCGATTTTTAGTCAAGAAGATGTGCTGGAAGCTCTGGAACTCAAGAAAAAATACGTGTTTTGGCGGTATGGCCGCGACACGTTGAACACCGCTCTCGTGGAACAGGATTTTGAAGCGGCGATGCAAATGGTTCGAACACATCTACACGGACAGCCTACTGCCCTGATCTCCGGAGGTGACTTGTCATAGCAACTTCTCTGATTCTACTCAAATTTGACTCTTTGACCCTTACCCCGTTGCTCCACCGTCACCCGCTTTTGGTCGAGATGAGCACCCGTGGGCTTCGTTTTGAAAACGCAATCGCTCCTTCGTCTGACTCTTTTGAAAACATGAAAACGCTGCTTGGAAACGAGTTGGGAGCGCACTCTCTCTTTGAAGAATTGAAAACACAAGGGTATGTCGTGCGCGGGATGACCGGCACGGCTCGCGTTCAGGACTTTTTCCACGAACAAGTTGATATCTGGTGTGATTCACTTCAAGAGTTGTTCGCGCGCTCCGAACACCCTACGGTGTCTTGGTTGCACGTAACCGATGAGGCCACGACGGAGCTCCAACAAAAGTTGCTCCAGCACTTGCAACCGCTTTGGGATGACACTCTGATCATCTGCGTGGGCGAGACGAATCAACGGGAGGACGGAACCATGGAAGATCGTGTCCCTTTGGTGTTCTCCTACCCGACACGCTTCACAGGAGCGCGGGCCGTTTCCAAACAAGTGCGGCTCGCCGATGTTGTACCGACGGTGCTGGATCTCTTGAATCTTCCCTATCAACACGAGGACTTCACCGCTCAATCCTTGCTCCCGGCTTTTCGTGGAGAACAATTGCCCTTTCTCCCGGCTGTGACCCGTCAAGAGCAGACCCACGCCCTGCGCCTGCAGTTGGAAAACGAAACGCTGAAAGTCTACTGGGATGCTGACCAACAGCGCTTTGAAGTGTACAACTTGACCCGTGACCCGCTGGAAAAAACCAATCTGTTCCGCTAGGAGGTACGACCTTGATCCAGACGACCCAACATGTGTTTGACACACTGACAACACAACCGACCCCTCACACGCTGGAAGTTTCGTACGCAAACTCCAGCGTTCTGTTGCGGACTCATTGTCCTGAAATCGTAGAGCAAACATTGCATCGGCTGATCCCGTACTTCCGATTCGGCGAGGCCACACCTGAACAGTTGCAGCAACTGGATACCGTGTGGGTATGCCGTGACGCAAAACTCTATCGCCAAGCGCTGGACTCTTTGCCTTCCGAGTATTCGCTTGTCCCGATTCCCTCGCAATACGAGGGCGGTTCTTTCACCGACGGTCGTCTCTATGATTTGGACGGATCTCTGCTGTTCCACTACCAGACCAACGGTGTTCTCGTCTACAGCGACCGTGTGCGGCGTCAGACGGTGTTGTTGGGTGACGACACCTCCCATTTGGCGATTGAAGCACGGGCGATCTTGAAAGACAATTTGCTCCAACGCATGGAGGAAGCAAACGGCTCTGTGATTTTCCACAGTTCCGCGGTCTCGTTCGACGGCAAAGGGTTCCTCGTCGTGGGACGCAAGGGCGCAGGCAAAACCACCACGCTGACAGGGGCGCTTTTGCGAAAAGAAGATGCATCGTTCGTCAGCAACGATTTTGTCATGCTCGACTCTGCCAACCGGTTGCACGGTTGGCCGGAACCGATCGGAATCTCCGACTTCACTTGCAAGCTGTTCGACATGTCCCCCGAACAAACGGAGGGACTGCGGACATCGAAAGGCAAACTGATCATCCCCTACCGCGACATCCCTTCTCGTCTGCACGTGATGATCGCGCCGTCTGTTGAGCTGCAAGCTGTTGTGTTACCCACCAGCGATTTCACTCAGCCGTCCGGATTCTACGAAGTCGACCCTGTAGAAGCACGCGCCATCCTCGAAGCGGAGTGCCGGACTCCGCATGACCCTTCCCGCCCGCACTGGCTGCAGTACGTGGAGGTGGACGAGTCGGCGCTGGTTGAACAGGCTCAGAAGCGCATCGACGATTTGTTGCGCTGCCCCTTGATCGGTCTTCGGATCGGTCATGACTTCTCCGAAATGGCCCGGTCGCTTTTCACCAAATTGACCGCACGATCAAGCTTATAAAAAAGGGAACCAGCACCCGCGTGGGTACTGGTTCCTTTTTTAGAACAGAGATTTGAAGATTTCAAGCGCTTCGTCATACAGAGCGTCTTGGGTAATGTCGACGCCGACGATCTGCAACAGGTCAGCCGGTGCTTGCGAACTTCCCGCGGAAAGCATCCGGATGAACGACTCTCCACCGCCCTTGGCGATCGATTGTGCAAGCGTCACAGCCGCACAGCAGGCGATCGGGTAGGTATATAAGTAGAAGGAGTTGAACAAGTGCGTGACCCGCACAAAGTCCTGTGCCGCCTCTTCTGCAGAAAACGTCGGACCGTAGTAGGTGTGCAGCAACTCTGCATATTCGTCGCAGAGGACTTCAGCAGACAGGACCATGCCTTCTGCTGCCAGTTCATGCGTCCGACGCTCAAACTCGGCCAACATCGATTGCCTGAAGAACGCCGCCTGAAACTTCTCAAGCGCCAACGCTTTCAAACTCGCCCGTTCTCCGTCCGTGCGCGCCGTCTCGATCAAGTGGAACAACACCGCCCACTCCTGCGTAAGCGCCGCCACTTCGCTGGGAAGAACGGGCGCCTCCGCTGAAAAGTAGGGCTGTGTGCGGTTGGCGAGACGCATGTGGACGGCATGACCGAGTTCGTGCGCCAAGGTCAAAAGACTATGCACAGAATTGCGGTAGGTCATCAACACAACGGGATGACGTCCGTAGCAGTTCGTGGTGTACTCGGTCGGCTCCGGTGCATTCGGAATGACAAAAGCCAGCGCTTCCTCCAGGAGGCCGACATATTCGGCACCAAATGGTTGCATGGCTTCTTTCAACACCCGCCCGGCCTCTTCCCACGAATAGGTACGCTCCACATCATTCGCGAGAGGCACGAACAAATCTTGGAACCCCAGTGTGTCCGTGCCGGCCGCTTCCTGACGAATCTCCAGCGTTGCATGGAAGTGATGAAGTTGCGCTCTTGCCGCTTGAACGAGACGATCATAGACCGCCACGTCCACGAGATCGCGGTGCATCGCCGCTTCCAAGGACGACGAGAGATTCCGCAAAGCTGCGGTCTGTTGTTCCTTGGTGATGTATCCGTTGTACAGCACCGCCCAGGTGTGGAGATGTTGCTTCAACCCGTTCTGATACGATGTTGCCACTCTCGTGCGAAATTCGCGGTCCGGGTTGCCGAGCAACGACCGGTAGTTACCATGCGTGACGGAGATCTCGTTGCCGTCTGCATCTTGCACCGGTGCAAACGATGTCTCGCGGAACAACAGCGTTCGAGCCGCTTCTTCAAATTGCTGACCCACAACATCCAAAGCGCTGACCGCCGCTTGGGTGGAGGGTTCGCCCGCAGCGTTCATCTCTTGCTGTACACGCACCAAAAACGGACGGTATCGTTGCAATTCCGACTCTTTCTCTGCAAACTCGTCAAACAGGTTGAGATCAAAGGTACTGAGCTCAGTCAGCAGGAATTCGATCTGTTCTTGGACGAACAAGCTGTTGTCTTCCGCCTGAGCGAATCTCTGCAGAGCTCCTTCCGAATCCAGGTCGAGGTCGAAACCCAATTGTCCGTAGACAAAGACGGCCTCCACCTCGATCAAGATCTGCTCTACATGCATCAGGCCCTCCAACAAGACCTCCGACGTTGACGTGATGCCGTCTGCAAACTGCTCACTCAGAGCGGATGCGCGGGCTTGCACACGTTCCAACGCCGACTCCCACCGGTCTACACTTGGAAAGACCGACTCCAGCAAGTTCACGCCGTCGCCACCCATTTCGGTTCTGCCGCCCCAAGTTCTTGGAAGATCAAGTCTGCCGTCTCCAACAAGAGTTGCACTTGGTTCAAGATCCGGATGCGATCGTTCGCCGAAACCGGCGCGAAGTACGGAAGGCACTTCTCCACACTGTCTTCAGTGGCCGCAAGAATGTTTGTGTATTTTACCAGTACGTCGCGCTCCTCTTGGCTCAGATCGAACTGTGCCAGACCGGACTTCAACACATCGGCACGGAATACATACGGTGCCAACAAGGTGCTTGCCGTCAAGAACGCAGCCGGGTCTGTTTCAGACATGATCAAGAGCAAATTGCTCAGAGCTTCTGTTGCCGGGTACGGCATTTCATGGCGACGGGACTCCACCGCTTTCAGATTCAGCGACGAAACCATCACGAAGTGCGCAGACAGCGCAAACATCACTTGCTCATGAATGTTCACGTGCAGGATCGCCGACCCAAACTCCAATTGGCGGCTGTGGAAATACAGCCATTCTTCGAGAAACAGTTGCTGAAGACCGGCTTCCACCGTCCCTGCCTGTACGGAAGCCCAAAACGCTTGGTACCCTGTCCCCCATTCGCGGGACTTTGCCATGCCTTTTGCTTCTGCAATGAGTTCCTGCATGGTGAACTGCATGAGGTTCGACTCCTTTTTCAATGAAATTATGCGTTGCTGACCAGCAGATTGTCCAACAGGCGCGGCATTTTGACATCGGGTTTCAGATAGTACTCGAAGATCGTGTCATGTGCGCGCAGTTGTGCTTCATGCAGCAAGCGGATGTTTCGGATGACGCGGGCTTGATCCTCGGCCGTGATGTACTCGATGCTTGCGTAGAACTCACGCGAAACGTTGCCGTGGTCGCCTTCGGTATTGATGTTGTTATGCGCGGCTTGGTGGATGGAAAACTCGCGCGGCATCTCGTACACATCAAGCGCTTGCACGTAATCGTTCCCTTCCATCGCAGTTCCTTCGAAAATAAACAGAGATGCCATGTACGAGAGCAGGTCGGTGTGCGCCCATTTGGCCAACAAGTTCGACACCGCAGCCGTGTACGGGAGAGGAATCGAGTTGGTGATCTCGTGCTCTTCAAAGCCCAGAGATTTCAGGGATTTGAGCAACAGTTTGTCATGGCGGTATTCTTCATGGAAAAAGTCGAGGAGCATCGAACGAAACTCTCCGTGTCCTTTGGCAATCGCCGGAGAAATGCAATCGTGAGCCCGCTTGGTGATATGGTAATATTCGAGCGTCCACCCGATCATCAGGTGACGCGGAGCGTTCCCGTCCAGAACAAGTTGGCTGAGTTTGGTCTCGCCGGCTTCTTTTTCCCAATCCCGGTAGAGGTCTTCGAGGTGCGTGATGAATTGCAAACCGCTTTTGCCGGTGAAGACCGGTTGTGCGCCTTCTTCCAGCAGCCAGCTTTCGTCCAGAGCGGTCAGCATGTCCATCACTTCATCCGCACTGTATCCGAATCCATCCGCTTTCAATTCCTCTACGGTTTTCGTCCCGTCTATTTGAAGCAGCATCTTTTGCATCTGCTCTACCGTGTGACCCTCTTCCGGGAAGAGTTCAAACTCATCGTCACGGTAGCGAAGCTGCAAATGATCGCTGTGTGCGTCCACCTGGCAGCCTCGGCGCAGCAACGGTTTTTGAAAATAAAAATGTGCCACGACCAACGCCTCGTTTCATTAATATAGACTTGCTTTCAAGAGCTAAAAGAGAGGAATCGCGCCCTCCTTTTCAGAATGGCGCGATTCGGACAGTAAAATTACAGGATGAACATGACGCGGCGAACGCGAGTAGAACGTACTACTTTCATGGACGAGACCTCCCTTCAAGAGCTTATGTCTATATATTAATACGTATATATGTGTTCGTCAATATGTACGTGACGAAATTTTTTTGCTATTCTTACTTTATAGGAGGGATCTTTCATGACAGACAAATTAACAGCTGAACAGCTGATCAACCTTTATTACGGGGACGTTGATTCCCGTGCGACTTTGGCTGCACAATTGACGTCCGAAACCGCGCATCATTTGTTGGAGACGGCGCGACTGAACAAGATCTTCCCCGAGATCTACGAAGCTTTGCAGCCGCACTTTACATTGGAAGAGGAGCACCATCTCTTCTATCAACGATACCGCAACATGCGGGAGGAGATTTTCCGCATCCTCAACGGGATGGGTGTTGACGGTGCCGGTCTGGACTTTCTCGTTTTGAAAGGACCTGGCATCGAAGCTTATTATCCGCCGGGCAAGTCCCGCTATTTTCACGACCTTGACGTCGCCGTCTCGTCGCTCGATGAGTTTTGGAAGACCGGTCACGTGTTGTTGGAGAACGAATTGGATCAGTTCAGCACGATGACGATGTTCACGGAGCCTGATACGGGTCTGACCCATGGGGGAGCCCGTTTTGATCCGGTGGAAGAGACGCTAGAATTTGAAGGCGTTGAAGTGCAAATCGGAGCGTACTCGATGAACATGCGCACCTACCTTCCGTGGGAGACGTTCACCAGAGGCCGCCGTCAAGTCCGATTGGCGGATGTGACGGTTCCCGTTCCCGACCGCGAAGGAAATCTGTTGATTTATCTCGCGGAATTGATGTCTCGTACGAAATTAATGCTTCGTGATCTATTCGACGTCACCTGTGTCACGCAGCCACACGACATCTCCCTTGCGGATGAAATCGATCTGGACTATGTGGCACAGGTCATCGAACGCTACCACTTGCACTACGCCTTGCGTTTGTTGCTGCATTCCTATGAAGAGACCCCCGTTCTGGAAACGCCTCCGATGTTGTTGGAGTTAGCAGGACGAGTTGGGGTTCAGCCCACCCTTCCGCCCTTTGAAGAGCTGCGACGTTTTCATATCCTCCCATACCTGCGTCGTAACACATCGAGTCCGTTGCGGAACTACTGGTACCATAACCTGCGGGAAACGACGACGCGCTGGAATGATACGGACCGTTGGTTGACGTTGATGAAAGCGGCAGACTTGCGTTTCGGAGCCAAGCCCTTTTTCCAAAACGGAGCGTATGTGTACTTTATGAAGCTCAATGCGATGCAACATGAAGGAGCATGGAAGTGGCTGAAAGTCGACCGCTACGATGTCGTTCTGACGCCGATCGGCAGTTTTGTGGTCTGCTGCCACGCTTTGTATGGAGACGAGGAACTGGACGAACTGGCGGGCGAATTGGAACAGATGTATGGATGAATTGACGTTGGAGGAGTCTGGTGGTATAGTCTGGGGAGAATTTTGAGAAGACGGGGTGGACAAGATGTATATAAGCGAGCGTGAGTATCACCCGCTCCTCTCACGGTTGACAGATGTGGCTGCGCAATCGACTGCGTTTGTCGTGGCCTTGGTGGACTTGGACCGCTTCCACGAGGTACTTCCGGAGATGGAGTTGGGTGAGAAGCTCAAGCAGATGCACGAACTTATACAGAATCTCGTGCCGTCTGAACTACTCTACCTGGGTCGCGATGAATTCGCCGTTGTAAGTGCGGATCATCGGGTCGAGGATCTCTTCTTGCACGTAACGCTTGCCAAGCAAGCTTTGGAGCAACGCTTTGGTGCCACGTTCAGCGCGGGGCTGGCGGAGTATCCGAAGCACGGCGACGACGTCAAAGAACTGCTGCGCGCCTTGGAGGAATCGCTCTACCGCGCCAAGCAGGAAGGGCGTAACCGCATCGTCTTCGCAGCAGACACCAAGATGAAACTCAAGAGCAACTACTACACCTTAACCCAGCTCGACCGTTTGTCTCGACTGGCCAAGGAACTGAATCGTTCCGAAGCTTCTCTGCTCCGGGAAAGCCTCGACGACTTCCTGCGACAATTCGAACAATAAAAAAGAGCCTGTCCGCGATGGACAGGCTCTTTTGGTTCCTAGTGGTCGGAATGCAGGGATTCGAACCCTGGACCTCACGCTCCCGAAGCGTGCGCGCTACCAAGCTGCGCTACATTCCGAAACTGGTGCCGGCAACAGGAATCGAACCCGCGACCTACTGATTACAAGTCAGTTGCTCTACCTACTGAGCTACACCGGCAAAATCGAACTGCAGAGACTGTTGTAAGCCACGTTTTGTTACCTTGTGCTCCAAACGGCTGATTAGACCTCGCACTACAGGTGGTAACCATCTATCTATCGACATGTGTCGATCCGCCCTTTGGTTCCGAAGTTCATTTCCCTCCGGGCAGTTCCCCGACCATAATTTGGGTTTCTCGCAGATGGGGTTTACCTCGTTCCACCCTCCTCGTTTCCGAGGAGATTCGTCACTGTGGCACTTTCAGGGTAGTAGCAGCATATCCCGAAGGACGTAGCATACGTTCCCCGCCGTCACCTCTTGCGAGGTGCCCTGACTTATTGATTGGTCAGGCATCCGAACTCTGAGCATCTCAGCTCAGGCGAGCGTGGACTTTCCTCACTGCCGTCAAGCGGCAGCGCGATCACCACACATGTCTCTGCAGACTTGCTATCAAGTTGTTGTGCACCGCTCATCGCGGCGACAAGTAGTATCTTATCACGGTCACGCCTACGATTCAACACGATTCGGGCGACAAACTCAAACAAATTTCGCTTCTGTGCAGGATGATCGACGGCACACAGAGCTATCCTACTGAATTCATGCGTTTCCTCGCTCTTTCATCTGACCGAGATCGCGAGTACCAGTGTGCAAAAAAGGCTCATCTCCCGAAGGAAATGAGCCTTTCTAGTTGGTCGGAATGCAGGGATTCGAACCCTGGACCTCACGCTCCCGAAGCGTGCGCGCTACCAAGCTGCGCTACATTCCGATACAGAAATGGTGCCGGAGAAGGGACTCGAACCCCCACGGTT
>NZ_JAEQNB010000006.1:300000-386475 GCF_016722965.1 Tumebacillus amylolyticus | reverse complement strand
CCCGAAGGTCGCAGGTTCAAGTCCTGTCCCCGCAACCACATGGAGCTGTGGTGTAGTGGCCTAACATGTCCGCCTGTCACGCGGAAGACCGCGGGTTCGAATCCCGTCAGCTCCGCCATTTTTTCTTTTCACAGCGTTTTTTGTACGGAGTGGTGGCCGAGCTGGCCGAAGGCGCTCCCCTGCTAAGGGAGTATACTGGTAACAGTATCGAGGGTTCGAATCCCTCCCCCTCCGCCATTTGCGGGTGTAGTTCAATGGTAGAACTTCGGCTTCCCAAGCCGACAGCGTGGGTTCGATTCCCATCACCCGCTCCAATTTTACAACTTGTAAGGGCCCATAGCTCAGTTGGCTAGAGCGCACGACTGATAATCGTGAGGTCGGAAGTTCGAATCTTCTTGGGCCCACCAAATAGAGAGACCTGATTCCTTTGCGAATCAGGTCTTTTTGCATGGGGCACTCTAGTTCCTGTTGATACGTCAATACAAAGGGGGCATCCTCATGCGAAACAAGGACAACCACCCGGGCAACTTCGGCGGCCCGAAAGGTTTGGACAACCCGAAGGCCAAGGACGATTTTGCACCGTTGCGTCCGGACGGTTCGATCGCACCGCGTCCGCAATCCCGCATGCGCGAAGGGGCGTCGCACCACGCGCATCCGAACCCGCCTTCGAACGAGTAAAACAGGGGCAAGAGCAAACCCCGGGCTTTTTGAGCCCGGGAGGTTGCTCTTTTTTTATTGACACTGTGTCAGAACAAGCAGTATAGTGCAAGTGACCCTAGGAGGTGAGAGTCATGCAACAGGCGAAGCGAGAGGAGCGTTATGAACGCATCTTGTCCGAAGCCACCCATTTGTTTGCCAGCAAAGGGTATGAGCAGACCACCGTCAGTGACATTGTCAAGGCGTGTGACATGGCACGCGGCACTTTTTATCTCTATTTTGAGAATTTGGAGCAAGTGTTGTCGGCAGTCTTCTCCCGCGTTATGAACTTGCTCTGGGAGCAGGTGGAGCAGATCACCGGCCAGGGCGAGGCCCTCGGACCCGGTGCCATGAGGCGCATCGTCAACGCGATTTTTCACCTGCTGGCCCAGCAGAAGGAACTGCTCTCCGTGTTCCGTTGCGGCGGCGGGCAAGTGTTTAACGAATTCAAATACAAGACGATCCGCGACCATCTCGGTGTCGGTGTCGCCAATTTGATCCGCAACAGCCAGCAGAACGGGGGAGAGATTCGTCTCTGCTCTCCGGAGTTGGTTTCGATGATGATCACGACGCTGATCGACCAGATGGCGTTCTATACATTTGCCCTGGAAGAAGACGGGTACAAGCAAGAAACTGTGATTGGGGAACTTGTCAACTTTATCGAGTATGGAATCTGTGGAACTCCTTATGATATGATGGAGGACACTACTGAGAATTGAGGTTGCAGATCATGACGAAAACACCAGCAGAAACCCGTGTCGTGGTCGGCATGTCCGGCGGGGTGGATTCTTCCGTCACCGCTTACTTGCTCAAAGAGCAAGGGTACGACGTGATCGGCGTGTTCATGAAGAACTGGGACGACACTGACGAGTTTGGCCATTGCACCGCAGATGAAGACTTTAACGACGTTCGCCGGGTATGTGAGAAGATCGGCATCCCGTATTATACTGTGAATTTTGAGAAGCAATACTTCGACCGCGTCTTCCAATACTTCCTCGACGAGTACAAGCGCGGACGCACCCCGAATCCGGACGTCATGTGCAACCGCGAGATCAAGTTCAAAGAATTCCTCGACGCCGCCCTCGACCTCGGGGCCGATTACATTGCGACAGGTCACTATGCGCGCGTGGACTTCCATGAGGGCAAGTACCGCCTGCTGCGCGGCGTGGACAACAACAAAGATCAGACGTATTTCTTGAACCAACTGAACCAATACCAGCTCTCCAAAACGCTCTACCCGATCGGAGAGCTGCCCAAGCCGAAAGTCCGGGAGATCGCCGAAGCGGCAGGACTTGCCACCGCTCGCAAAAAAGACTCCACCGGCATCTGTTTCATCGGGGAACGCAATTTCCGCGAATTCTTGAGCCAGTACCTCCCCAATCAACCGGGTGAGATGCGCACGATGAACGGCGAGGTGAAGGGCCAGCATATGGGCCTGATGTACTACACTCTCGGGCAGCGTCAGGGCTTGGGCATCGGCGGATCGGGCGAGCCGTGGTTCGTCGTCGGCAAGGACTTGGACAACAACGTCCTGCTCGTCGAGCAAGGCCAAGACCACCCGGCCCTCTACTCCGAATCGTTGGTCGCGACAGACGTACACTGGGTCAGCGGAGAGCCGACCGATACGACCTTCCGTTGTGCCGCGAAGTTCCGCTATCGCCAGCCGGATCAGATGGTGACGGTTCATGTCAAGGACGGCGGCGTCTGCGAAGTACTTTTTGACGAGAAGCAAAAAGCAGTCACTCCCGGTCAAGCGGTCGTCTTCTATGACGGCGAAGTTTGCCTCGGCGGGGGCACGATTGACAAAGTCCGCTCGCTTGTCACCATGTAAGTAAAAAAGAGCCTCGTTCGCATCTCTGCGAAACGAGGCTCTTTTTTCTGGATCAAGGTTTAAAGGGGCAGAGGCTGGGGGGGCCTCCGCCAATGGGGTAAAAGGGTGATAGTTGGTACATTCAGTATAGCAAACGCACGAAAAGGCAAACAACTGTATGTTAGAGGAAACAGCACTAGTTATAGGTAAGTGAATCAAGATTCGGAAATCAATCCTTGACACATAAGAGGAAACGTAATTTAATTAAACTACACAACTAGTTTAGCACGGAGAACAGATGACGGAGTTGAACGAAGTGATTCTTGCGACAGGCGTAAATACCTTGCAGGTTGTCGATCTCGACCGTATCCGCTTTCATGAAGAGTACGAGCCGCACCGGCTCGATGTGACGTCTTATGCCATACGGATGGAGGGTGTGTTACGCCATCCGCCGATTGCCATGCAGATGCGTGACGGTTCGTTTGTAATCTTGGACGGTGCGCACCGCACGCACGCCTTGGAGGCACTGGGTTGCCGACGCGCCGTGTTGCAGGTGGTCACGCCGGAGCAGTTTGCTTTGGAGTCGTGGAGCCATGCCTTGCCGAGCGGCGAGTGGTTGGAGTTGTTGAAGCAAGATCCGGAGATCGAGTGGTCGGACGAGAATTTGGACGGCATGGCGCTGACGGAAGTGGTGGAAGCGTGTGGCGAGCGGTATTTCCTGTATCCTGCGGGGCGAAGTCTCGAATTGGAGATGCGGTTGAGCGTGTGGCATCGGATCGTCGATGCCTATACCAAGAAATTGCCTGTCCAACGCTTTTCGCAACGGATTGGCGAGCCGGGCGTCGGTATGGTTCATTTTTGCTATCCGGCGTGGAGCATCGATGAGTTAGAAGAGATCGTGCTGCGCGAACGGGTGATGCCGGCGGGTGTCACCCGCTGTATCGTCGAAGGTCGGGTGCTTAACTTGCGCGTCCCGCTCGACATGATGCTCGCTCCGACGCTTGATCAGGAGCGTTGGACGCAGTTGCGCGAACAGTGGGGACGTTCGCTTCGATTGTACACAGAGTCGGTCTTCCTCTGCGAGTAGGATTTCTTTCCCCTTGAATGGCACGGAGAACCCTTGGATTGGTAAGGGTTCTTGTTTTTTGTAGGACGATAGGGGATACTAGGGAGGCAGTCTACTTGTGGAGGAACCATTGTGTTGAACAAAGTCGCACTGATAACAGGCAGCAGCACAGGGCTTGGCAAGCGCACAGCCTTGGAACTGGCAAGACTTGGTATAGATGTAGTCATTAATTACCGAACCAATCAGGAAAAAGCGCTTCAACTCGCCCGCGAGCTGGAGCGCGACTATCCGGTGCGCGCGATGGCGGTGCAAGCGGACGTCTCTGTTCCGGAGGACTGTCGGGCTCTGGTCGGGCAGGTGATCGAGGAGTTCGGTTCTCTCGACATCTTGATCAACAACGCAGGACCGTATATCGCAGAGCGCAAGCGGATGGCTGACTACGAGTTGGACGAGTGGTCGGCCATGATCAACGGCAACTTGACTTCGGTGTTCTACTTGTCCAAGTTGGTGATTCCTTTTATGCGGGAGAAGGGCTGGGGACGAATCCTCAACTTCGGGTTTGATCGAGCGGATACGGCACCGGCGTGGGTGTTCCGTTCGGCGTTTGCAGCGGCGAAGGTCGGTTTGGTGTCGCTCACTCGAACGATGGCGCTGGAAGAAGCGGAGCACGGCATCACCGTCAACATGGTCTGTCCGGGCGACATCACCCATGAGTGGAAGGAAGCGAGCATCGAGGACGTTCGTACTTTGACTGATCCGACGACGCCAGTAGGACGTGCGGGGACGGGCGAGGACATCGCGCGGACGATTGCGTTTTTCTGCGAAGAAGCGTCCGACTTCATCACGGGGACGGTGATCGCAGTCACCGGCGGCAAGGACGTGTTGACGAAGTACAAGTTTGATCTGGAAAGTTCCAAAGAGGTTTGGTAGAAAGGTGCAGGATGATGGTCGAGCTTGAACTTGAATTGAGTCGAATGAAGTTGGTGGCGATGCAAGATACGCTGGGTGCGTATCTGCGGACGGACGGCATGGGTCGTCAATTGCACCCGGAAATCGCCGTGTCGGGGTTGCCGGGAGCACGGGCCGAGGCTTTTTTGCTCCGCATCGTGGAGCGAATCGACCGGGGTGAATATCTGGAGTTGCCGGGTGGTTGGTGGCTCGTGGAAGGCACTTGGCATCGCTACGAATGGAAGCCGGAGCAGTTTGTGTTTTTGTTTGACGGAGAAAGCCACCCGGTGTTGTAAGGGTGGCTTTTTGTTCACGGAGGGGACGACAGCGTGGGGTTGCAGGTTCAGATCTTTAAAAATCGGAATTTTGTGTGGTATTGGCTTTCCAGTGTCTTGGCGGGGCTTGGCGATGTGGTGTTGAGCATGGCGTTGTCTTGGATGGTCGTTGAACTGACAGGATCAGGTGCGATGCTCGGCGCGATGTTGGCTGCCATCGGGGTTCCGCGAGTCGTGTTGACGTTGTTCGCCGGGGTGCTGGTGGATCGAATGAACCCTGTGAAAGTGCTGATCGGCGGGGAATGGGTACGTGTATGGACAGTCGGTGGGCTGATGCTGATGAGCTTTGGCGGGAGGCCGCCCGTGTGGAGTTTGTTTGCGGCGGCGTTTTTGTTCGGATGTTTGGAAGCGTTCTTCTGGCCGGCGGCGTCGGCCGTTCAACAGCGGATGTTGCAGCCTGAGCAGTATACGCAGGGCAGCGGCCTCCTCATGATCGCGATGAAGACGACCGCCGTCGTCGGTCCGGTGTTCAGTGGGATGCTGATGGACGTCGGAGACGCTCGGACGGTGGTTATTGGGACGTTTGTGGCATTTCTCTCATCGCTTGTGATGCTGAATCTGATACGGGTGCCGAACGCTGTGACTGTCGGGGAGCACTTCGTTTCGAAAAAGCAGAGTTTTCGTGAAGATCTGCTCACAGGGTTTCGATTTATCTGGCGGACTCCTGTGATTTTGGCAACGTCGATCTCGGCTTTTTTGGCGAACTTTTCATCGGCAGGTGCCTTGGTGGGGTTGGTGTTTTTGGCGAAGGCGTTCGGGGCGGGGGCCGGTGGATACGGTTGGTTGCTCACGGGCATCGGAATCGGCGGCACCGTCGGAGCGGTGCTGTTCTCTGTGGTGACGATCAAGCGCCCGACTCCGAGGATGACGCAGGTGACGTGCTTTTTAGAAGGCTTGGTGTTCCTGCTCGTGGCTTGGAGCGGAAACTTCATGCTCACCGTCTGCCTGATCGGGCTGATCGGATTGACAGACTCTGCAGTCAACGTGATTGCGCCGAGTGTCAACCGGATTCTGATTCCGCAAGCGCTGTTCGGTCGCGTGATCTCGACGACGATTCTGCTCATGTCCTCGTCGGTTCCCGTCGCTCAAGCGATTTCCGGAGGTCTGATCCAGTCGTTTGGCGTACACCGCGTGATGGCGTTCGGCGGTGGTTTGGAAGCGGTTACAGCGGTGGTGTGCTTTTTTATCCCCGCGATCTCTCTGTATCGTCAATCGTGCAACTCTTCTGCAACATCGAATTGCTAAACTATTCCTATACACGTGAAGAGAGTTCAGGAGGTTTTTTCCATGCGTCTATTGAATAAAGTAGCGATCATCACCGGCGGTGCGAGCGGGATCGGCAAAGAAACGGCCCGACTGTTTGCACAGAATGGCGCGAAGCTCGTCATTGCCGACTATAACGAAGAAACAGGACAGACAGCCCTGGAAGAACTTCGAGCGCTCGGCACCGAAGCGGAATTTGTAAAAGCGGACGTCTCCAACCGCGACGACGTGCAAAATCTCGTCAACACCGCGATGGAGAAGTTCGGTCGCATCGACGTGCTGGTCAACAATGCCGGGATCACCCGCGACGGTTGGCTGGTGAAAATGGACCCGGCTCAATGGGATCAAGTGATCTCGATCAATTTGACCGGTGTGTTCACTTGTACCCAATTGGTTGCAGGGATCATGATGCAACAGGGCGAAGGGGTCATCTTGAACGCGGCCTCTGTCGTCGGTCTCTACGGCAACGTGGGACAAACCAACTACGCCGCAGCGAAGGCCGGCGTCATCGGGATGACCAAGTCGTGGGCGAAGGAACTTGGACCGAAGGGCATCCGCGTGAACGCCGTCGCTCCGGGCTTCATCGTGACGGGCATGACTGACAAAATGCCGGAAAAAGTCCTCGGTCTGATGGAAGAGAAGACCCCGTTGCGCCGACTTGGGCAACCGGAGGACATCGCCAAAGCGTATCTGTTCCTCGCGTCGGAGGATGCGAGCTTCGTCAACGGTGCGGTTCTCAGCGTGGACGGAGGCTTGACGCTCTAATGCGCCGCGCCACCGACTGGCTACAGAGCCGGGCCCGCCTCACGCCGCAGAAATTGGCGCTCGTCGAGGTGGAGACGGGGTTGCGGCTCACGTATGAGCAGTTTGACCTTCGAGCGAAGCGGCTGGGGGCGTACTTGCAACAGAACGGCGTCCGTAAGGGCGACCGCGTGTCTTTGCTTGCTCTAAACTCTGCGGGGCATTTGGAGTTGCTGTTCGCTTGTGCCAAGATTGGCGCCGTGTTCGTACCATTGAATCATCGTTTCTCCGTGCCGGAGTTGTCCTACGTGTTGAACGATTGCCAGCCGACCGTGTTGGTTGTGTTTGAGCCGTTTGCCGACTTGGCGCAGGAGTTGAGAAGTCAGGTGCAAGTGTCGGTACACATCGAGCAGGCCGTGTACCAGCAAATCGCATCGGCGGAAGTTGGCGGAAGCGTTCTGCATCCAGTCGAAGTGGACGAGGAAGACCCGTGGGCAATCATCTACACGGGGGGCACGACCGGCAAGTCGAAGGGAGCGATCCTTTCCCATCGCGCCATCCTCTGGAACTCGATCAACTCTGTGCTTTCATGGGGTCTGACCGAGCATGAAGTGACGCCGGTATATATGCCGATGTTCCACACGGGCGGTTTGAATGCGCTTACGACGCCGGTGTTGCATGCCGGGGGAACGGTCGTCATCGCGAGAGACTTGAGTCCGGCTGCGATCTTGGAAGTTTTGGAGCGAGAGGGTTGTACGATCGCCTTGCTCGTCCCGACCGTTTATCATACGTTGGTGACGTCCCCTGAATTTCAAGGAGCCACGTTCACGACCATGCATACGTTCCTCTCGGGCGGTGCTCCCTGTCCGCTTTCGATCTACGAAGCGTTCTGGGCGAAGGGACTTGCCTTCAAGGAAGGCTATGGACTGACCGAAGCAGGACCGAACAATTTCTACATCCACCCGGACCGCGCCAAGCAAAAAATCGGCTCCGTCGGCGTGCCGATGTTTCATAATGAAGTGCGAATCGTCGATGACCAAGGCTGCGATCTCCCCGCCGGGGAGACGGGCGAACTCTGGATTCAGGGCCCGCATGTGTTCTCCGGCTATTGGAACAAACCGGAGATTTTCGCCGAGACGCTGGTGGACGGTTGGTTGCGTACGGGAGACTTGGCCCGTCGAGATGCTGACGGATGCCATTACATCGTCGGACGCAAGAAAGACATGATCATCACCGGCGGGGAGAATGTCTATCCGTTGGAAGTCGAACATATCTTGGAGCACCACCCGTCAATCTCCGAAGTGGCTGTCGTCGGTTTGCCTGATACCAAGTGGGGTGAGGTCGTGACCGCCATCGTGGTGTTGCAAACAGGTCAGACGTTGACCGGAGAGATCTTGAAGGAATACTGCACCGGTCAACTGGCAGGGTATAAGATTCCCAAGCGCTGGGAGTTTGTCCGCGAACTGCCGAAGACTTCGGTCGGTAAAATTGACAAAAAAGCCATTGTACACCTGCACACGCAACACGAGACTGCGTAAGCAGGAAACCCGCACCCTTTATTGGGTGCGGGTGTGCTTGTTTTAGATCCTATTTTTTCACGACGTACGTGAGGGAGGCATCCGATGAGAGAAGGACAGTATGTGCTGACAACCAAGTTGGTCCCGCCCCGCGTCAAACAGCAATGCCTGAAACGCCGCCGACTGGACGAGTTGTTCTCCGCTGTGATCGACTTTCCGGTCACGTTGGTGCAAGCGGACGCCGGGTACGGCAAAAGCACGGCGCTGGTTACGCACCTCTGCTCACAGTTCGACCATGTGGCGTGGTGTTCGTTGGAAGAGGGCGAGCGAGACCCGCTGCTTTTTTTGCAATATTTGATTCGCTCGGTCAAGGCAATCGATCCGGCGCTGGGCGACCGCTCGCGGAGTTTGTTGGAGGAGGCGGAGGCAACGACGGCGCTTTTGCAACCGTGTTTGACGTTGCTGTTGAACGATTTGGCCGAGACGGCACCCGATCCGACGATTCTCGTCTTGGACGATTTCCACAGCGTGGCGAATGTGCCGGAGATCCGCAACTTGATCGACACGTTGATTCGCTACTTGCCCGCACACGTTCACCTCGTGCTCGGCAGCCGCAAAACGTTGGAGACGATGGCGGTCAAACGGTTGCAGGCGACGTGCGACCTGCTTGTGATTGATAAAAAGGACCTCGCCTTCACGGTGGCTGAAATTGACCAACTGTTCCGTCAAGCGTACGGCATCGAGTTGACTTCGGAGCAAGCTCAAGAGCTGCAAGAGCAGACAGAAGGTTGGATCATTGCGTTGCAGATGGTTTGGAAGGGCATGGAGCGCGGGGTGGAACTGCCGCAATTGTGGCGGTTGCAGGGACAAGCGGGTATCCCCTTGTTTCACTATCTTGCGGAGGAAGTGTTCGACCGTCAGCCGGAGGATGTACGGGCATTTTTGACGCAGACGTGTCTCTTGGAGTCGATGAACGGGCGCGTATGCGACCTGTTGACAGGGCGAGAGGATGCGGCGGAGACGTTGCGAGGCTTGGAGAGCAAGGGATTGTTCGTCACGGTGTCAGCTGAGGGCGGCGAGTACCGCTATCATCGGTTGTTCCAGCAATTTCTGTTGGAGAGATCGAGGCAGACGTTGACGGCAGAAGCGTGGGCCGATTTGCATCGCACGGCAGCGGGTTACTTCAATGAGACGGGCGATTTGCAAAAAGCGCTGTTGCACTATGATGAAGCAGGCAATGCAGAGTTTGTGGTGCAGTTGCTCTTGGAGCGCGGTCAAGAATGCTTGCAAAACGGTCGCTTGGAGCTTTTGAAGGGCTGGATTGACCGAGTGCCGAGTTCCGTTCTGGAGCGACATCCGCAATTGCTGTTGTGGCGCGGGGAGATCGACAGGGTGATGTCCCGGTTCCATGAAGCGGTGCATTGGTACCGATTGGCGGAGGGCGGATTCATTCAAAAAGCGGACGTGTTAGGGCGAAGTGCCGTCTATCGTGGACAAGCACAAGTCTACCTCGACACGATCCAGCCCGGTCAAGCGACGCCGTGGTTGCAGATGGCGCTCGGCGTTTTGGAGGATCGTTTCCCCAAGGAGCGCGCCGCGTTGCTGCGCTTGCTGGCCGAGAACCACACGAACAGTGGACAGTTGCAAGAAGCGCAAGCGTGCTTGGAACGGGCGGACGAGTTGGTTCCTGGGGTGGAACGCGACGAGTTGGATGTGCGCCTGTTGCTCCGTTCGGGACGGTTGCAAGCGGCTCGGGAGTTGACGCTTGAGATTCTCGGCAAGGAGAGCGAGCGCAAACATGAGAAGCGGACGGCGAAATCGCACCGCGAAATGGCGTTGCTGCTGTCCCTGATCGATGCGCTGATCGGGGAGGCCAAGTCGGCGCAGTTTTATGCCGAGCAGGGTATCGAAGTCGGACAGGAATTGCACTCGCCGTTCGTGGAGATGGTCGGCTACATTCGACTTGGACATGCGGCGGCGTTGGCGGGCGACTTGATCGCGGGCCAAGAACATTATCGCCGCTCGGTCCAGATGAGCGAATCGCTGTGTGTCGAACGCGGCAAAGTCGAAGCGCTGATGGGCCTCTGCCATGCGGTGGGGATGCAAGGCGATCTGGAACAAGCGCATGTCTATGCTCGGACGGGGTTTGAGTTGGCGTTGAACGTGCAGGACATGTGGTGTGCGAATTTGATCCGCGTGACCATCGGGGGTCTGTTTACCTCTTGGGGTCAGGAGGAGGAAGCGTTGACGTGGCTGACAGAGGCGGAGCAGGGGTTTATCGCCTGTGGTGACACGTTCGGCGTGGCCAATGCGCGGCTTTGGTTGGCGATTCTGTACCACCGAAGCGAACGGCGGGAGGAGTTTTCCACGACCGTTCGCTTGTTGTTGGAAGGCGTGGAGGAGATGGGATGCGAGTATATGTTCCTCCGTCGCACGATGCTTGGGCCGTTTGATTTGCAGATGACGCTTCCGTTTTTGGCAGCCGCCCGTGATGATCTGGGGTTGGCGGCGGCAGAGCGGGTGTTGAAACTCATGGGCGGAAAGTATTTTCAGCATCATCCGGGGTATACCCTGCGAATTCGGACGCTTGGGCACTTTGAAGTCTATCGAGGCTTGGAGGAAGTGGGTCGCAAGGAATGGAAGCGCGAGAAATCCAAGCAGTTGTTCCAGTTGCTCGTCACACGTCAAGGCCAATTGTTGCAGCGAGATGAGATTTACGACTTGTTGTGGCCCGATGTGGACGAGAAGACCGCGAACCGTGATTTCAAAGTCGCAATGAATGCGCTGACCAATGCGTTGGAGCCGAAGCGGGAAGCACGATCCGATTCGTTTTTTGTGGAACGGGTGGATACGGCGTACCGTTTGAACCGGCAAGTGGCGGTGTGGGTGGATGCTGATGAGTTCAAGGCGTTGGTTGGGAAGGGCTTGGCGGCGGCGGAACAGGGCGAGGCCGGGATGGCATGTCGTGACTTGCAGATGGCGCTGACGTTGTATCGGGGGGACTATCTCCAATATTCACCGTATCTGGATTGGTGCGCGGCCGAGCGCGAGCGTTTGCGCACACTGTACATGCGCGCACAGGAAGTGCTCGCCACTCTTCGGTATGAGAGTGGCGACCTCGCCGGAGCCGTGAAGTGCGCCGAAGCGATTCTCGCCCACGATGCCTGCTGGGAACCTGCCTACCGCATGCTGATGAACTGTTACGCGCAACTTGGCAAACGCAACTTGCTGATCTCCACCTACAAGTCCTGCGTGGCGCAGTTGGAGGAACAGTTGGGGCTGGACCCGATGGAGGAGACCGTGAAGCTGTACCAGCGGTTGGTGAAGGAGTAAGCAGATGAAAAGCAGCTCGACTCGTAAGAGTCCCGCTGCTTTTTTTATACCTTCCCGGAAATTATACTGATCAGTACGAATAAATAAAGGGAAGTATCCGAATATTCTCGAATACAATAGAGTAGTAGAATGATCAAGTTTGCACGATAGGGGGAACTCAACGTGACCAAGGAGATCAGCCATGTTGTGGGGGAAGCGCTCGCAATTCCTGAGACTTCTCTGTTTCAAGCAGCGGTGAAGACCGCAGAGCTCTATCCTGATTCGCCTGTTATGTATTTTTACGACCGGACGATTTCGTACCGGGCGTTTTTGGCGGCGGTGGAGCGTATGTCGGCGTTTTTTGCAGAGCAAGGCATCGCCAAGGGCGACAGAGTGGGCATCATGTTGCCGAACTGTCCGCACTATGTCATCGCGTTCTACGCGTGTGCCCGCATCGGGGCTGTCGTTGTTCAAGTCAATCCCATGTACACACCGCGTGAAGTCGAATACACCTTGAACGACTCGGGGGCCAAGGTACTCGTCGTCTTGGACCGTCTCTATACGCCGCTTGCAAACCTAGCTTCCCTGCAAGCCCTCAACTCTGTGCTCCTTGCCTCCTTTGGACCAACGGCACCGGACGCCGACACCCCTGAAAGCGTTGTGCCGTGGGACGATGCACTCACTCGCGATCTGGAAATTCCGGAACCGGCGATCATCGACCCGTCCGAAGACGTTGCCGTGCTCCAATACACCGGCGGCACCACGGGCCGCTCCAAGGGCGCGATGCTCACCCATGAAAACCTCGTCGCCAACACCTACCAACTGCTCCACGTCATCGGCAGTGACGTGCGCGGCGGTCTTGATAAAATCCTCACAGCCATTCCGCTCTTTCATGTCTACGGCATGACCGTCGCGATGAACATGGCGGTGTTCACCGGAGCTTCGATGATCCTCCTGCCGCGCTTTGACCTGCAAGAACTGCTCCAGACGATCAAGCAGCACCGGCCGCGATTCTTCCCCGGCGTTCCGACGATGTACGTCGCCATCGCCAACCATCCGGACGCAGAGCAGTACGATGTGGATTGCATCGAGATCTGCAACAGCGGTTCCGCTCCGCTACCCGTCGAAGTGATGCACAAGTTTGAGAAGCGCACGGGTGCCAATGTGCTCGAAGGCTACGGCCTCTCCGAAGCCTCTCCCGTCACACACAGCAACCGCCTGACGCACGCCAAAGTTCCCGGCAGCATCGGCCTCGTCTTCCCAGGGACGGAATCGAAAATCGTCGACCTCGGGACAGGAGATGATGTGCAGACTCTCGGCGAGATCGGCGAACTGGTCGTCAAAGGACCGCAAGTGATGAAAGGCTACTGGAACATGGAGCAAGAAACGGCGCACACGATCCGCAACGGCTGGCTCTACACCGGCGACATCGCCCGCATGGATGAAAACGGATACTTCTACATCGTCGATCGCAAAAAAGACATGATCCTCTCCGGCGGCTTCAACGTCTACCCGCGCGACATCGAAGAAGTTCTCTACCAGCACCCCGCTGTCCAAGAAGCGGTCGTCGTCGGCGTCCCTGACGAATACCGCGGCGAATCGGCCAAAGCGTTCGTCGTCCTGCGGGAAGGTCTCGACCCGAGCGGATTGGAGCAAGAACTTGACGACTGGTGCCGCGAACGATTGGCGGCGTACAAGGTCCCCCGCATCTACGAATTCAGAGCGGAGTTGCCCAAGACGGCAGTGGGCAAGATTCTTCGCCGGGCGTTGCGCGACGCGTAACAACCGGCTTTTTCCCAACACTCAAACGACCGTTTGGAAGGAAAGGGGGCACGGCACATGCATGTACATGAACTTTTCAACCTGAAAGGGAAAAAAGCCTTGGTCACCGGAGGCGGCCGCGGCTTAGGGGAACAGATCGCCCACGCGTTGGCAGAAGCAGGGGCGGATGTCATCGTCTGTTCCCGCAAAGTCGAGAACTGCGAAGAGGTTGCCCGCGAAATTCGCGAAGCCACGGGGCAGGAGGCACACGCGCTGGCTCTGGACGTCACCAACCCGGAGAGCGTCAAGGAAGCGACAGCCCAAGCTCTGGAGCTGTTCGGCCAGATCGACATCCTCGTCAACAACGCCGGCGTTTCGTGGGGCGCGAAGTTTTTTGACATGCCGCTGGACAAGTGGAACCAAGTGATGAACGTCAACGCCACCGGCGCGTTTCTCATGACGCAAGCACTCGCCCAAGGCATGATCGCACGAAAAAGCGGACGCATCGTAAACGTCGCGTCCATCGCCGGACTGCTCGGCACCGACCCGACGGTCATGCACGCCGTCGGCTACCACGCGTCCAAGGGGGCCTTGATCGCCATGACCCGCGATCTCGCCGTGAAGTTTGCCCGCTCCGGCGTCACCGTCAACGCGATTGCACCGGGCTTTTTCCCCAGCAAAATGACCGAAGCTCTGCTGAGTTTCGGCGGAAAAAAAATTCTCGAAGGCGTGCCGATGAAACGCTTCGGTAACGACCACGACCTCAAAGGTCTCGCCGTCTACCTCGCATCCGACGCCTCAGCCTACATGACAGGACAGGTGCTGGTCCTCGACGGCGGCTCTTCGGCGATGTAAGCGACGCACAACCCCAACTGAGCAACTGAGAGGAGAATCCTCATGACCACCACTCACCAACACCGGAAACTCGGCGGGCAGTTCCTGCTCGAAGAAACCCGCTCCGGCGGCATCTTCACGCCCGAAGACTGCACCGACGAGCATCGGATGATCCGCCGACTGGCGCGCGACTTCGCGCAAAAGGAAGTCCTCCCGCACAACGAGCGTTTAGAAGGCCAAGACTGGGACTTCACCGTCTCGCTTTTGAAAAAAGCGGGCGATCTCGGCCTGCTCGCACACTCCGTCCCGGAGGCGTACGAAGGTCTCGGTCTCGACAAAATGACCAAAGTCATCGTCGGCGAGGAAGTGGGGCAAATCGGCGGTTACAGCGTCATGCACCTCAACCATACGGGCATCGCGACGCTCCCGATCACCTACTTCGGAACTCAGGAGCAAAAAGCGAAATACCTGCCGAAGCTCGCCTCCGGTGAATTCCTCGGAGCGTACTGCCTGACAGAACCCGCTGCCGGTTCTGACGCCCTCGGTGCCAAAACGACCGCGAAATTGAACGAGGAAGGCACGCACTACCTTCTCAACGGAACGAAGCAGTTCATCACCAACGCGGGATTCGCGGATACGTTCATCGTCTACGCCAAGGTGGACGGTACGAAATTCACGACGTTCATCGTGGAGAAAAACTTCCCCGGCCTCTCGCTCGGTCCGGAGGAGAACAAGATGGGGATCAAGTCTTCGTCCACGCGTCAGGTATTTTTCGAAGACTGCCTCGTGCCGGTCGAGAACGTGCTGGGCGAAGTCGGGCGCGGGCACGTCATCGCCTTCAATGTGCTGAATCTCGGTCGCTTCAATCTCGGCGCGGCGGCACTCGGAGGTGCCAAAGCGGCTTTTGCAGAAGGGGTGAAGTACGCCAAGAGCCGCGTGCAGTTCAACCGAACGCTCGCCTCTTTCCCGGCCACTCAGGAAAAACTCGCCGACATGGCGGCGCGCATCTATGCGATGGAGTCGCTCGAATACCGCACGGCGCACCTGCTCGAAGGCGCCCTCGGCGGCCTGTACGAAGAGACCGACACCCGCAAGATCGCCGGGGCGCTGATGGAGTATGCCATCGAATGCTCCATCTGCAAAGTGTTCGGCTCGGAAACCTTGCAAGCGGTGGTCGATGAGAGCTTGCAACTGCACGGCGGGTACGGCTACATGCGCGAGTACCGCATCGAGCAGATGTACCGCGATGCGCGCATCAACCGCGTCTACGAAGGCACCAACGAAGTCAACCGCTTGCTCGTGCCGGGTCTGCTGATGAAAAAAGCGTCCGCAGGCACCCTCCCGGTGCCGGACGCCATCGAACGAGCGACGGCAGAGTTGTTCGGGGACGCACCGATTGCTGAGGGACTGCTTGCCCGCGAGCGCGGCATGGTCAATGCGGTGCGACGAGTTTTCCTCACGCTGCTCGGCCTTGCGTACGAAGAGCACCAAGAAAACTTGGAAGCGCAACAGGAGACCGTCATGAAGTTGTCCGAACTCGGCATCCAACTCTATGCGATGGAGAGCGCCCTGCTGCGCACCGAGCAAGCGATGGCAAAGCAAGGCGAGGAACAATCGGCACTCAAACGCGACCTCACCGCCGCGTTCCTCGACGATGCTTTCCTGCAATGCGAGATGTTGGCGCGCAAAGTATTGGCCGGATTGCTGACCGCAGAACGCGTCGGAGAGTTCCGCACGCTGATCCCGCAACAGTTCGCAGGCTTCTATCCGGAAGGCCACGTCGAGCGCAAACGCCGGATCGCCGAGCGTTTGATCGAAGGAGACGGCTACACGAGCTAAGGAGGGGACGTTCATGCAAAACTTGACATCCATCATCGGGCAAACCACGTCCGCCGTTCTCAACGAAGTGGAAAAAGGGGCGGTCCGCAAATTCGCGGATGCCATCGGCGATCCCAACCCGATTTTTCGCACGGGAGATGCTTCGGGCCGCATCACGGTGCCGCCGACGTTCTCTTTTACATTTGATCATGGAGATTTGGACGGGTTTAGTTTGAAAACAGACGGCCTGATCCACGGTGAACAGGAGTTCAACTTGCTTCATCCGATCTACGTGGGCGATACCCTGTCCTGTTCCATGACGGTCAAGGATGTGTACGAGCGTAGCGGCAAGAGCGGCTCGATGACGTTCCTCGTGCTCGAACAGACCGGGGTCAACCAGCATGGCAAAACGTGTTACCACAACGTCGCGACGATCATCATCCGTTGACGGAGAGGGGAGAGGTATACATGGAACTTCGTGACTACCAAGTGGGCGACGCTCTGCCCACGCTGACCAAGCCCCCCGTCACCAAGACGCAGCTGGTCATGTACTCCGGTGCTTCGGGCGATTACAACCCGATCCACACCGTCGAAGAGTTTGCGCATTCGGTCGGACTCGGCGGCGTCATCGCGCACGGGATGTTGACGATGGCGTTTGCAGGGCAGATGTTGACCGACTGGATCGGTTCGGGAGGTGTACTCGGACAATACAAAGTCCGCTTCACCGGCATGGTGCGCCCCGGCGACACCGTGAGCTGCTCGGGAGAAGTTTTAGAACGAATTGTGGAAAACGATCGCACACGCTTCACCGTGACCGTCCGCGCCGTCACGGACCAAGGAATCGAAGCCATCTCAGGCACCGCCATCGTTTGGATCTAGAAAGGGGACAACATTTCATGCGCGTATCCGAAAAAGTAGCCATCGTCACCGGAGCAGGTCGCGGCATCGGAGCTGCCACCGCTCTTCGCCTTGCCCAAGAGGGGGCCAAAGTCGTCGTCAACGACATCTCGCCGGAATTTGCGGAACAGAGTGCCGCAGCCATTCGCGAAGCGGGGTTTGAAGCCATCGCATTCCCGTGCGACATCACCGATCGTCCGTCCGTGCAAGCGATGGTGCAACAAGCCGTGGATACATACGGTCGTCTCGACATCCTCGTCAACAACGCCGGCGTCATCCGTGACAACATGGTGCACAAAATGAGCGACGACGACTGGGATACGGTGATGAACGTCCACCTCAAAGGGGCGTTTATCTGCTCCCAAGAAGCGCAGAAACACATGGTCACGCAGAAGTACGGCAAGATCGTCAACTTCTCGTCGACTTCGGCGCTTGGCAACCGCGGCCAACTGAACTACGCCACGGCCAAAGCCGGTCTGCAAGGGTTCACCAAAACGCTTGCCATCGAACTCGGCCGCTACAACATCAACGTCAACGCCGTCGCACCGGGCTTCATCGAGACCGACATGACCCGCGCCACAGCGGAGCGCATGGGGGTGGATTTCGAGCAGTTCAAGGAATACGGTGCAAAGCAATCGCTCCTCGGGCGCACCGGCAAACCGGAAGACATCGCCAACGCCGTCCTGTTCCTCGTTTCGGACGAAGCGAGCTTCATCACCGGGCAAGTGCTGTACGTGCGCGGCGGGATTTAAGAAAAAGAGCAGCTGGCCGCGCGGCGGACAGCTGCTTTTTTTGCGTAACCGGTGTGCAACCCTTTTTTGCTAGAGTGAGCGTATAAATTGAAAGGAAAGAAAGGGGTTTGTTGAAGACTATGAAGATCGGCATCGTCTCCACCGGCGTTTACATACCGCAGCACTTTCAGACCGCCGCAGAGATTTCGGCGGCGAGTGGCATTCCGCAGGAGATCATCGAAACCAAGATGGGGTTCTCCCGCAAACCGGTCCCCGGCCCCGAAGACCACACCTGCCAGATGGGCATCTGGGCCGCGCAGAAAGCGTTGGAGAAGGGCAACATCGACCCCAAGGACATCGACCTCGTGATCTACATCGGGGAAGAGCACAAGGAATACCCGCTTTGGACCGCGGGGATCAAGTTGCAGGAGGAGGTCGGCGCTGTCAACGCATGGGCGTTCGACGTGCAACAGCGTTGCGGCACGATGGTCATGGCACTCAAGGTCGCCAAGGACATGATGACCGCCGACCCCGACATCAACACCGTTCTGTTGGCAGGCGGGTACCGCAACTCCGATTTCATCGACTACAGCAACCCGCGCACGCGCTTCATGTACAACCTCGCAGCGGGGGGCGGGGCGGTGATCTTGAAAAAAGGGCATGAGCAGAACCAATTGCTTGCGTCGCACATCATCACCGACGGGTCCTTCTCCGAGGACGTCGCAGTCGTCGCAGGCGGGACTCGGAACCCGATCTCAGCTTCTGCCATCGAACAGCGCTTGAACTATCTCGACGTCATGGACCCTGAAGGGATGAAGCAGCGTTTGGAGCAGAAGTCCATGCAGAACTTCATCTCCGTCATTGAACGCGCGTTGGAGAAGAGCGGGTTTGGAAATGACGATCTCGACTACCTCGCGATCCTGCACATGAAACGCTCGGCCCACGACCACGTCCTGTCGCACTTCGGGCTGACAGACGAGCAATCCTACTATCTCTCCGAGTACGGGCACATCGGCCAAATCGACCAAATTCTCTCCCTCGAGCTCGGTTTGGAAAGCGGGCGCATCCAACCCGGTCACCTCGTCGGCCTCGTCAGTGCGGGGATCGGGTATGCTTGGGACTCTTGCGTCATTCGCTGGGGCTAAGGTTGCAACTCACTTCTTCTCCATTTGTAACTCCTGTGCAACGACTTTGATGTAGATTTATGACAAAATTCAGAACAATACATAGGGGGAAATGTGATGCAAAAAAGCAAATGGGCCAAAGCCGGTCTCCTCTCCGTAGTTTCTCTGTCGATGCTTCTCGCAGGTTGCAGCGACACGAAGGAAACCGCTTCCACGACCGACTCCAAAGGCGGTAGCACCGAACCGATCAAGATCGGGGTCGTCACCTCGAAGTCCGGAGCTCTCGAAGGCTACGGCACTCAAGAACTCAACGGCCTGAAACTGGGCATCGAATATGCAACCGGCGGCACGAACAAAGTCGAAGGTCGCGACGTGCAACTCTTGATCGAGGACGACGGCGGCAAACCGGACGACGGGATCAAGAAAGCCCGCAAACTCCTGGAGGAAGACAATGTCGACATCCTCCAAGGCTCCGCTTCTTCGTCTGTCGCGTCTGCGATCGAACCGCTTGCCGAGGAGTACAAGAAAATCTACATGATCGATCCGGCTGCAGCCGACGACCTCACCGGCAAGAACTTCAACAAGTACGTGTTCCGCACCGGCCGCAACTCTTCGCAAGACTCGCTGACCGGCGGCAAGTACGCGGTTGAGAACCTGGGCAAATCGTTCTTCGCTCTGGCACCGGACTCCGTGTTTGGCAAATCGAGCAACGCGGCTTGGAAGGGCACGATTGAGAAATCCGGCGGCAAGATCGCTCAGGAAGAGTACGCACCGCAAGACACCCAAGACTTCACCCCGTACCTGCAAAAAGCCATCCAGTCCAAAGCAGACGTTTTGCTGATCTCGTGGGCAGGAGCCGGCGGTGCCGCTCTGTTCAAGCAAATCGCGGAACTGAAAGTGGCGGAGAAAATGAAAGTCACCACTGGCATCCCGGACATCGCGGGGATCAAAGCGATGGGCGACGGCGCTGTAGGGCTGCAAGGTATGACCGCGTACTACTACGGCCTCCCGAAAAACAAAGAAAACGACTGGCTGGTCGAGCACCATAAAAAGGACTTCAACGGCACGCCGCCGGACCTCTTCACTGCAGGTGGTTTCACCGCCGGGATCGCAATCGTGGAAGGGATCAAGAAAGCGCATTCAACCGACAGCGACAAACTGATCACCGCGTTGGAAGGCATGACCGTCCACGGCGCGAAAGGCGACTACACCTTCCGCAAAGAAGACCACCAAGCGATTCAGCCGATGTACATCGTCAAGCTGGAGAAAAAGGATGGCTTCGACTACCTCGTCCCGACCTTGGTCAAAGAGATGAGCCCGGAAGAGACCGCTCCGCCGATTACGAACAAGTAAGGTTGGAAGTAGGAACAGCCCTGCCGTTGGTCGGCAGGGCACTTTTGCTAAGGAGGTGGCGCAGTGGCGCAACCCATTTTGGAAACGCGCGGACTGACAATTCAGTTTGGCGCACACGTCGCCGTGAACGGTGTTGATTTCACCGTCACTCCACAGACGTTTACCTCGATTATCGGCCCGAACGGGGCAGGGAAGACGACGTTTTTTAACCTGTTGTCCGGACAATTGCGACCGACAGCGGGCACGGTCGCTTTTCACGGTAGAGACATCACGGGACTTCCGGTTTACCAACGCACACGGCTTGGGATCGGGCGCTCGTTTCAAATCACCAACGTGTTTCCGAACTTGACCGTGTTGGAGAACGTCCGCATCGCGGCCCAAGGAGTCGGGGGCGGGAGCTTCCGTCTGTTCTCGCACTACAAGAAATTCAAACAGTACGAAGAGAAAGCGATGCACCTGCTGGAAAAAGTCCACCTCGGCGGCAAGTCTGAGCAGATTGCGAAGAACCTCTCGCACGGCGACAAGCGCAAGTTGGAGATCGCCATCCTGCTCGCGTTGGAGCCGAAGTTGCTCTTGCTCGACGAACCGACCGCGGGGATGTCACTGGAGGAAGTGCCGGCGATCATCGAGGTCATTCGCGGGCTCAAAGAGTCTGGGGAGCACACGATCTTGCTGATCGAGCACAAAATCGACATGGTGCTCGACTTGTCCGATTCACTCGCCGTGTTGTTCAACGGTCGCCTGCTTGCACATGGCACGCCGGAGGAGATCATGGGCAACGAACTGGTGCAATCGGCGTACTTGGGAGGGTTATACGATGACGATGTTACAGGTTGAGGGCTTGCAGACCTACATCGACCAATTCCACATCCTCCAAGGGGTGAGCCTCTCCGTTGAACGAGGCCGCGTCACCGTCATCCTCGGACGAAACGGGGCCGGCAAGACCACGACGCTGCGCTCGATCATGGGGCTGACTCCGCCGCGCAATGGCCGCGTAGTCTACGATGGCAAGGAAATCCAGGGTTTGGCACCGCACGCCATCGCACGACTTGGCATCGGCTACGTGCCGGAAGACCAAGGGATCTTCAAAGACCTCACCGTGGAAGAGAACATGAAGATCGCCATCCGCAAACTCGACGCCGCGACGATGGAGCGCCAAGAGTTCGTCCTCGAACTGTTCCCCGACCTCAAAATCGCATGGAAACGCAAGGGCGGCAACTTGAGCGGCGGGCAGAAGCAGATGCTCTCCATGGCGCGGGCGTTTGTCAACGACAACAAACTTCTGCTCATCGACGAGCCGAGCAAGGGCCTCGCGCCGATCGTCGTCGAGAAAGTCATGGAAGCGATCTTGGAACTGAAAAAACGCACGACCATCGTACTTGTCGAACAGAACTTCCTCATGGCGAGCGGTGTCGGTGACGACGTGTACATCCTCGATGACGGACACACCGTCCACCAAGGCTCGATGGAGGACATTCGCGGCGATGAAGACCTGAAGAAAAAGTATTTGGGTATCGCCATCTGAGGGAAAGGGGGTCAGTTCGTTGTCGCTGACATTGAATTTGCTTTTGAACGGAATTGCGATGGGGAGTTTGATTTTCCTGATCGCAGTCGGCCTGTCGCTGATCTTCGGCTTGATGGGTGTGATGAACTTTGCGCACGGCGCAGTCTTTGCATGGGGCGCCTACGTGGGCTTGGCGGTCTACAACGCCACCGGCAGTTTTCTGCTTGGCATCCTCGCCGGGACGGTGGGGGGCATCGTGATCGGTTGGATCATGGAGCGTGTTTTCGTCCGACCGTTTTACGGCAACCACGTCGCACAGATTCTGCTCACTTTGGGGTTGATGATCGTCTTGACCGAAGGGATCAAGATGGTTTGGGGCCCGAACTTGCTGGGCTTTGAAAAACCGGCGGCTCTGACCGGCGTCGTCGATATCCTGTCCGATCCGTTTCCGATCTACCGCATCTTCACCATCGGGGTCGGGTTGCTGGTGCTGATCGGTGTCCACCTGCTCCTGTCGCGCACGCGATTTGGCATCATCATCCGCGCTGGCGTGCAAGACCCGGAGATGGTACAGGCACTTGGCATCAACGTGCGCCGTGTCTTCTCGGTGGTCTTCGCGTTAGGTGCCGGACTTGCCGCATTCGGCGGCGTCATTGCAGGGCCATCGTTTGGCTCGCTCCACCCGGACATCGGGATGGCCAACCAACTGAACGCTTTCATCGTGATCGTCATCGGCGGGATCGGCAACTTCCCGGGGGCGGCACTTGGCTCTGTGCTGATCGGGATCGTGCAGACGTTTATGGCGTTCTACCTGCCGGACGTTGCGATGGCGGTCTCCGTTGCGATGATGGCGTTGGTCTTGATCTGGAAGCCTGAGGGCATCCTCGGCGTGCGGAGGTGAGCGGGCTATGAGAACGAAACTTTTTAACAACAACCTGTTGCTCGGGATCATGCTCGTCGCTCTGTGCTTGGTTCCGTTCGTCTCTTCGTCGAAATTCCTGTTGACGATGCTGATCTCGGTGTTCATCCTCGCCGTCTACGGCATGAGTTACGACTTGCTGCTCGGGTACACGGGCATCGTGTCGTTCGGGCATACGATCTTTTTCGGACTGGGTGCGTACTCGGTCGGCATCTTGCTCTCCAAAACCAAGCAACCGAATATGCTCTGGGTCGCGATCTTGATCGCGGTCGTCGGAGCCGCTGTGATCAGCCTGATTATCGGCATCCTGTCTTTGCGGGTGAAGGACGTCTACTTCTCGATGATCACACTCGCATTCGCAGAGCTGTTCTACATCGTCTCGTCAAAATGGAGCACGTTCACCGGCGGCGACGACGGCATTCCGTACATCCGCGTGCCGACCTTCTTCAACGACCGGGTGAAGTTCTACTTCGTGGCGTTGGCGTTCCTCGCGGTCATGTATTTGCTCTTGCGCCGCGTGGTGCATTCGCCGTTTGGACGCACACTGCAGGCCATCCGTGAGAACGAACAGCGTGTTGAATCGCTTGGATACCACGTTCTGCGCTACAAGTTGGCGTCTCTCATGATCTCCGGCTGCGTGGCGGCGATGTCCGGCGGAATTTGGACCGTGTTGCAAAAGTACGTGAACACCTCGGTGTTCACGCTGGACCGCACGATTGACGCGTTGCTGATGACGATCGTCGGCGGCGTAGGCACGCTGTTCGGCGCCGTGCTCGGAGCGGGCGTCATCACGTTCGCGCATGAGTGGTTCTCGTCCCTGTCCACGCAATATCCGTTGTTTGAGCGGTGGTTGATGTTTTTCGGAATCTTGTACATCGTGATCGTCATGTTCTTCCCGCAGGGAATTCTCGGGACGATTCGCGAAAAATGGATCAACAAAGGAGGATCTCGCAATGCCGCATCTGAACGTAAACGGAGCGAATCTGTACTATGAACAAGCGGGGAACGGGGAGCACACGCTGGTCTTGATCCACGGCAACGTCGCTTCCGCCCGCTGGTGGGATCATATCTTTGCACCGCTGGCTGAGAAATTCACCGTCGTTCGCGTAGACCTGCGCGGCTGCGGACAGAGTGAGCCGGCAGGGGGCAACTCCGTCCCGCAGTATGCAGCGGACGTCAAAGCTCTCCTCGAGGAACTTGGCAAGACCCAAGTCACCCTCGTCGGCCACTCGATGGGCGGCGCGATCTCGATGGAGCTCGCCGTCACCGCGCCTCATCTCTTGGAAGGCATGGTGTTGATCAACTCGTCTCCGGCAGAAGGCTTGGTCACCCCCGATGAGCGCAAACCGCTCGTTGAAATGATGACCAAAGACCGCAACTTGATGAAGATGTCCCTCGCGGCGGTCGTGCCGACGGCGGCGAGCGGTGAGTTCTTCGAATTGCTGGTCGAGGACGCGATGATCGCAGGTCCGACGGCGGTGCCGAACTACACGTCGCTTGGTGAGACCGATTACCGTCCGTTGCTTTCAAACTGCACAATCCCGACTTTGATCGTGTTCGGCACGCAGGACTCGCTGATCACGATGGAGATGACGGAACGTACGCGCGACGCCATTCCGGGGAGCCAAGTGGTGCTCTACGAAGGGATCGGCCACTCGCCGAACATTGAAGCACCGCAGCGACTGATTGACGACGTAACGGCGTTTGTGACGGAAAAAGTGGGGGTGTGAACCCCCGCTTTTTTTGTAACCGTTTTCTGTAACTAACTTGCAACCTCATGTTGATACAATATGTTTGAAAGTTCATTAAAATCTAACAAAAAGAAAGGGAGGGATTTTGATGAAGAAGTTGCAAAGCTTGTTGAGCAAGATGGGCATCTTGGCATTGGCTCTCGTGCTGTTCTCGGCGTTCACTTCGATTGCGCCGAAAGCTTCGTTCGCAGGAACGAGCAGTTTTACGGAGTATTATTATGGAAGTAACTTCTACTACAAAGTCTACGTACCGAGCACCTACACCGGCAGCACCAACGTGCCGTTGATGGTCATGGTGCACGGCTGTCTGCAGAATCCGGACGATTTCGCTGCCGGAACGCGCATGAATGCGCTTGCGGAGGAGAAGGGCTTCCTCGTGCTCTACCCGGAGATGAACTACTATGCGAACACCAACATGTGCTGGAACTGGTTCTATGACTACAACCAGCATCGTGGTGCCGCAGGCGAAGCAGACATCATCAAAGGCATGGTCGATTCTGTGAAAGCATCGTACAAAATCGACGGCAACAAAGTCTATGCAGCAGGTCTCTCCGCAGGCGCCGGCATGGTGTCGATCCTCGGTGCGACCTACCCGAACGTGTTCCACGCCATCGGAATTGCGGCTGGTGTTGAATACAACGCAGCAGACACCGCAATGGGCGGTGTGACCGCCATGACCTACGGCGGTCCGGACCCGGTCTATACCGGATATGACGCGTACTATGAGATGGGCAGCTACAAGCGCCGGATGCCGGTCATCTTGTTCCATGGCACCAGCGACACCACGGTTTACCCGATCAACGCAACGCAAGTGATTGGTCAGTGGGCGCAAACCAATGACTACATCGACGACGGCTCTGACAACAACTCGGTGGATGCGACGGCTGACGTCACCACCACCGGTACGGTCAGCGGCGGTCGCAGCTACACGAAGTATGTGTACAAGGACAAAGCCGGTGCCGAACTGATGCAATACTACAAAGTAACCGGTATGACGCACGCTTGGTCCGGCGGCAGCAGCGCAGGCAGCTACACCGACCCGACCGGCCCGGATGCTACCCGCATCATGTGGGATTTCTTCACCACTCACTAAGGCAAAACCCAAGATGAGACGCGCAAGAACGGACACGGCCGGGGCATCCACCCGGCCCCTGTCCGTTTGGCTCGTTCCTGAACAGAGGAGGACATTACTCATGACCCAACAACTCGCAACCCGTACCGCCCTGATCACCGGTGCGGCCAGTGGCATTGGATTTGCCATCGCCCGCAAATTTGCAGAGGAGGGGGCGAGAGTCGCCATCGCCGACCTGCGGCTTGAAGCGGCAGAAGCGGCTGCCGAGCAATTGCGCACTGCCGGTTTTGAATCTCTTGCCATCGCCTGCGACGTTACGGACGAAGCACAAGTCCAAGCGGCCATCGAGCGCACCGCGGCTGAATTCGGTTCCCTCGACATCCTCGTCAACAACGCCGGGATGCAACATGTCTCCCCGATCGATGAATTTCCATCTGCCAAATTCGAGCTGTTGATCAAACTCATGTTGACGGCACCGTTCTATGCAATCAAGCACGCATGGCCGATCATGAAAGCCCAAGGTTACGGTCGCGTGCTCAACATGGCTTCGATCAACGGCCTCGTCGGATTCGCAGGCAAGGCCGCGTACAACAGCGCCAAGCACGGCGTGATCGGCTTGACCAAAGTCTCCGCCCTCGAAGGCGCACCGCACGGCATCACCGTGAACGCAGTTTGCCCGGGCTATGTGGACACCCCGTTGGTTCGCAACCAGCTTCAAGACCTCGCCCGCACCCGCCAAGTGCCGTTGGAGAACGTTTTGGAAGAAGTGATCTACCCGCTGGTTCCGCAACGACGTTTGCTCGACACGGAGGAGATCGCCGACTACGCTGTGTTTCTCGCAAGTGAGAAGGGGCGCTCCGTCACGGGTCAAGCAGTCGTAATCGACGGTGGCTATACCGCACAATAAGCAAAAGTCACCAAGAGCCTCGGCACTTGGTGACTTTTTTGTGTGCTGACCCAAGAAAACACTTCCTAACGTGATAAGAGATATTGAATACAAGCGCTTGGGGTGGTAAAATTAAAGAAAAATATTAAATTCAACCTAAATAGAGAGAAGCGTCAGGAAATGGGGAAGTCAGATATGAATCGAACACCTGAACTGCCAAACAAGCGCCGGATGCTCACTACGCAGATCTTGAAAAGGATCGCGATTGCGTTGGGTATCGTCGGTGTGCTGACGATTGTGACAACGCTGTTGTATTTCAAGGTCGGGATGGAAGATCAGTTGAACACCGATGTGCAATCGACCAAAGAAGTGATCACGAACGCTATGGAATCCACGAACACGTCAACCAAGATCACCGAACATTTGATCGACATGCAATTGCTTACCGCATCAAAAGCCATTTCAAAGGAATTGCAAGGCAAGACCCTTCAACAGATCTCTCGAAATGACCTGATGCGTTTGCGTGACGAGTGGGGGCTGAACGGCATTTCCTTGTTCGTCAAGGAGGGCACCGACATCAAGATCGTGCAATCGTCCGATCTCAGCGAAATCGGGCTGAACACCAAAAGCTGGGGGGAGTGGTACACCGCTTTCAACCAGTTGATGTCCAACCAGAAAGTTTCGGTGGGTCTCGGGTATGCGGATGAGCATTATTGGGCCGGGCCGATTTCCAAAGCCGAATGGAACCATCATTATTACAAATACGCTTATTACGATGACGGAACCACCCCGTTTATGATCAACCCGTATGTGATGGACCAAGACATCCTGTACTTGGAGTTCCAGTCGGGTCCGACGCAGATGATTGACCGCATCACGGCGCAGAACACCTCGCTCGAGGAGATCGGTGTCATCAACGTCCCGGCGTTCCTCAAGGGCGACAACAACACCGTCTCTTCGCCGGACACCGACTTGCCGATTCTCTACGGCAAGAACTCCAACCAACTGCCGGAAGACGCGAAGATGCTCACCGAAATGCTCAAAGACAACAAAGAGAAGCGAGTGGACTTCATCAAGGACGGCCGCAGCCTCCAGAAGTTCTACATACCGCTGTCCGATTCGCGCGCCATCGTGATCGTGACGAACACAGAACGGCAGCAAAATTTGGAACTGCGCTTCTTGTCGGTCTTGTTGCTCTCGTTCGTGGCATCCTTCCTCACGATCTTCTTCGTGGTTCGGATCATCGCGCAACGACGCCTCAAACCGCTCAACGAGATGCAAGCGTTTATGCAGAGCGTCTCCGAAGGGGATCTGAGCGGGCAGTTGGAGGTCCGTGAGAACAACGAACTCGGCTGGTTGGCGGAGCACATCAACCGCATGACGGTCAAGATGCGCAACTTAATCGCCGAAGTGGAAGATCGCTCGCAGCGCCAGATCACGCACATGGCGTATCACGACGATCTGACCAACTTGCCGAACCGCAAGCACTTTACGGACGTGCTCGGACAAGCTCTGAACATGGCGCAAATTACAGAAAGCAAAATTGCCGTCATGTTCCTCGACCTCGACCGCTTCAAGAACGTCAACGATTCGCTTGGACATGCTACCGGCGACCGTTTGTTGCGTGAAGTGTCACGCCGACTGCTGGGCTCGCTCTCGGAGAACCACTTGCTTGCCCGCATGGGCGGCGACGAGTTCGCCATGCTCGTGCCGGACCTGGAGTCCCCTGAGGACGCCGCCAAACTTGCCCAGCGTGCGTTGGGTCTGTTTGAGACACCGCTTCTGTTTGAGGGCCGTGAATTTATGATCACGGCATCGATTGGGATCTCCGTTTCTCCGCAGGACGGCAACGACGCCGAGACCCTGTTGCGAAACGCAGACACCGCGATGTATTCGGCGAAGGAGGGGGGGCGAAACAACTTCCAGTTCTACACGCCGGAGATGAACGAGATGATCCTCGAACAGCTCGAAACGGAGAAGAGCCTGCGCTATGCGCTTGATCACGACGAATTCGTGCTGTTCTACCAACCGCAAGTGGACATCGCCACCGGACAGATCATCGGGACGGAAGCCCTGATCCGCTGGCAACATCCTGAGCGCGGCTTGGTGCCGCCCAACCAGTTCATCCCGATTGCGGAGAGCGTCGGATTGATCGTGCCGCTCGGTGAATGGGTGTTGCGCACCGCCTGCATCCAGAACAAAGAGTGGCAAGCCGCCGGGTTCCCGCCGATCAAGGTCGCCGTCAACCTCTCCGCCCGCCAATTCGAGCAGCCGAACTTGGTGGACACGGTGGCGAGCATCTTGGAAGAGACCGGGCTCCATCCGCAATATCTGCACTTGGAGATCACGGAGACGCTCGCGATGAAAAACGCCAACCACGCCATCGACAAGTTGTATGCGCTCAAGAACCTTGGCATTCAACTCTCCATCGATGATTTCGGCACCGGGTACTCGTCGCTGAACTATCTCAAGAAGTTCCCGATCGACACGTTGAAGATCGACCGTTCCTTCGTCGGCGATATCCCCGGCGATTCGGACGATGCGGCGATTGTGACGGCGATCATCGCGATGGCACACAATTTGAAACTCACCGTCGTCGCCGAAGGGGTCGAGAGCCAAGCGCAATTGGAGTTCCTGCGCGCGCAGAACTGCAATGAGATGCAAGGATTCCTGTTCAGCCGCCCGGTTCCGGCTCACGAAGTCGCCCAACTGCTCTATGAGAAAAAGTCGCTCTATTTCCAGAGCGTCTAACCGGATCCTGACACCCAAAACCTCGCCGTCGCGCGAGGTTTTCTTTTTTCTTAGAAGTTTTTGAAAAAGGTGAAACCTATCAGGCGGTGTTGTCGTCTAATAGGGTAACGAAAGATTAATAACCGAAGGGAGCACTTATTCTATGAAAAAACGTACCACGATCCTGCTGTCCGGAGCTCTGCTCTGCGTATTGGCGACCACGGCGTTTGCGAGCACCCCGCTGAAACTGATGCTCAACGGCCATACGGTCGATCAACCGCTGCAAATGGTGGATGGCGTCACCTACGGCCCTGTGCGTGCCATCGCTGAGTCACTTGGCGCGGAGGTTAAATGGAACGGCGACCAGCAACAAGTAGAACTGACGGCTCCCGACCTCAAGATGCAGAAGATGCAAATCGATCTCTTGGAACAAGCACTGGCTCCGACCTCACCGCAAGAAGCGGCAGAGTCGTGGGCCAAAGCGGTCAAAGAGCGCAACGGTGCGGCGCAGTACGCCGTCTCGTCGTCCGAACTCCGCCAGAAAAACGGTCCGATCTTCGGCCCAGGCGGCAATTGGGTGACGGGCGTCTCGTCGCCGTGGGTCGAGAAGTACGAAGTGATCGATGAGAAGCAAACGGATGATAATTCGTATGCCTACAAAGTGGTGTTCTCCTATGCGACTTCGACAGGTCCGGCCGGTCAAGGCATCACCCAGTTGATCGTCCACCGTTATGGGGACAAGTGGTTTGTCGCAAACAGCGGCCCGGACGAAAGCACGCAATCGCCGGAGTTGCCGATCGTGGAACTCACGATGCCGACCGGTGCCAAGATCAGCGCACCTTCCGAAGAGCAACTTTCGGACAAAGTCCGCGTGCGTCTCGACAACTTGAACGTTGTCAAAAGTGAGGGCCTTAGCAACCCGCTCTCCATCATCGGCAACCATGCCAGCATCAAGAGCCAAACGAGCGTAGAACTTCCGGCGGGCAAAGCGACGCTGTTCGAGGTGGAGCGCGACCTCCCGGTGGCGTCCAACGACACCTCTCTGCTTCACGAATACTGGTTGGTGATTCTCGGTTCAGATGTTGGCGACGACATGCAACTGGCGTACACGCTCTCGACCGTCTACGCCAACAACGACGCAGATCCCGCAACGGTGAAAAAACAATTGCTGGAGACCGCCAAATCGTGGGTGTTGCCGAAAATGACCAAGTAAGAGAGCGGGAGCGTTCCGCGTGTTTCGACGCGGAACGCTCTTTTTTTGACGAAATGCGCGAATTATCTAATTTCCGTGGAAATGCGGGCAATGACCGTCAAATAAAATGGTTATAGGACGAATGTCCTATTTTGAAAACTAGACTTCCGAAGTGTTGCATAAGCTATGATAATGGTGAAGAAAGAATGATCTACGTTTCAAGACGGGGGGGACGACGCGCTGCGCCATGCTGGGTGGAATGGGGCTTAGGATCAAGTCGGAGGATGATATCTACATGGCGCTGAGCCAAGTGCGGCGCCTGATGAAGCAAGTCGGCTTTTCTGAATTGAACCAGCAGAAAGTGCTGGTGACCGTTTCCGAGCTGACACGTAACGTATTGGACCATGCCGGAGCCAACGGACAGTTTTTCTGTGAGGCCGTAGAGGGGCGTGGAGTGCGTGTGAAAGTGACGGATAATGGGCCGGGTATCAGCAACCTGTCCCGCGCCTTGGAAGGGGAAAAATCGCCGGAGTCTCAAGGACTTGGGCTGGGCCTTTCCGGGGTGAAGCGATTGATGGACGCTTGCACCATCGAAACTTCGACAGGAGGCACGAGCATCATTGCGACAAAATGGAATTCATGAAAACAAACGAGATCACGATACACTGAGTCGTCTCGCTTCGATCGGCCAAGTCTCAGCCGGGATCGCCCATGAAGTGCGCAATCCGCTGACCGCGGTCAAAGGGTTCTTGCAACTGATGCAACAGGAGTCGCCGCACGTCTATTTGGATATCGCGTGTACCGAATTGGAACGGGCGATTGAGACGTTGCAGAACCTGCTCAATGTCTCCAAGCCTGACTTGGACGAGGAACCGTACAAGCCGATGCATCTGTGTGTCGAACTCGAATCCATCTTGCAGTTGTTTCAAGATCAGATCTACCGAGTGGGCATCGTCAAGAATTTGCAGGACACCGATGTGTTGATCTACGGTCGTCGCAACCAGTTGAAAAAAGCGTTTTTCAACCTTTTGAAAAACGCTCACGAGGCGATCGAGGGTGACGGGAAGATTACCGTCAGCCATCGGCGGGTCGGCGACCGGATCGTGGTGCGGGTCGAGGACACGGGGATGGGCATCCCCACTGAGAAATTGGAACTGCTGGGCACCCCGTTTTTCACCACCAAGAACGAAGGTACGGGGATGGGGCTGACCCAAGTGTTTTCGACGATTTACCAGCACGGAGGCAAGATCGAAGTCGATTCGGTTCAGGGAAGCGGAACGGTGTTTGAAATTCATTTCCCGGTGATGATCCAACAGGACATAGGAGTGATTGAATTGAGTCTCCAGACGGTCGAAGGACAGTCTTTTCTCGAATTTTATGACCTGAACAAACCGTATTTCATGGAGCGGTTGGCTTCTGAAAACGAGAATCTCTACGACAGCGTCCGCCGGTACGATGTTGGCGATCATCAGTTGGAAGCGTTTGCCGACCAAATAGTAAAGCTCTTAAGTGAAGACCAACAGCATGAATTGATCGTCGTGGCACAGAAAGCGGGACGGGACTGTGCGCAGAGCGATTTGAACTACCTTTTGATCATGGAATGGTTTACGGTGTTCCGCAAGCTGTATTGGGACTTTTTGTATAATTTCTACAAAGACAATGAGAGTTTGACCGTGAAGGACATGTTTGGCATGGAGCGGCGTATCAATGTGACGGTCGACCAGTTCGTCACCCACTTTTCCGCCAAATATACAGAATACCGCAACGAAGTGCTGCGCTCGCATCGGGACTTGATCGAGGATTTGACGGTGCCGATCATCCCGCTGTCTTCGTCGATGGCCGTGTTGCCGATCATCGGCACGATGGATACGCACCGTGCCAAGAAGATCCAAGAGCACACGCTCAACCAGATCGCAACGTTGAGAATCGAGCGGATCATCATCGATCTCTCGGCCGTCGCGTATCTGGACACCGCGGTTGTAAAACACCTGTTCCGCATCGTGGAGGGCATCTCGCTGCTCGGGTGCCACGCGGTTGTTACCGGCATCCGCCCGGAAATCGCCAACACGATGATCGAGCTGGGGATTTCGTTGACAGACCGTGTCGAGACGAAAGCGACGTTGCAACAAGCGTTGGAGGCATACGGATTGGTTCGATGATCCATACTAGTCGAGAACTCCGAACATCCAAAGGGGGCTGTGATACATGAACAATGTACGTGAAGGGTTGATCCCGACGGTACTGGGGACTGTAGTCACGACCACAGGTGTCGCACTTCGCGCCACCAAAACGGTAGACCCGGCGATTGCGTGGGGGATTGCAGGTTTTGGGTTGGCGCACGTGGTGTTGGGGGCCATCGACCTCGTGGAACACCGCAACCGATACGATGTCTAGCTTCGTAACGGCGGATGTCTGAGTGAAGCAAGAGGAGAGAGTGCAGACTCTCTCCTCTTGCTTTTTTTGCTATACTTGGGGTATGAAACCATACAACATTTGCATTGTGGAAGATGATCAGAAGGTAGCCGAACTTTTGCAAACACAGTTGGTTCGCTTTGGGTATGAGGCCACGGTGATCGGCAATCTGGAAGGAATTGACGCAGAGGTGTTGGCTTGCAAGCCGCATCTGGTGTTGCTGGATATCAATTTGCCTTATTATGACGGGTTCTACTGGTGCCGACGGATTCGGCAACACTCCAAAGTGCCGATCGTTTATATCTCGGCTCGCAGCGGGGAGATGGATCTCGTGCTGGCTCTGGAGAGTGGGGGAGACGACTACCTCACGAAACCGTTCCACCCGGAAGTGATGATGGCGAAACTCCGTGCCCTGTTGCGGCGCACGTATGGCGAGTATGCAGAGGCTCCGACGAACGAGGATGAAGTTGAGGTTCAGGGACTTGTGTTGGACGTACATCGTCATACCGTTCGATCTGCGTCCACCTCGGGCGAGATCGTGCTGTCTCTGTCCGCGACGGAGGCGGGTTTGTTGCGTCGGTTGATGGAAGCCCAGGGCAAGATCGTGTCGCGGGATGACTTGCTCGGCGCACTTTGGGACGACACGCAATTTGTTGACGATAACACGCTGACTGTCAACATTGCCCGTGTTCGCCGCAAGTTGGAGGAGTTGGGACTGCCGACCGCGATTGTGACCGTGCGGGGACAAGGCTACCGCTTAGAAGTGGAGGCGGGGGTGTGAAGAGGGCTTTTTTGCTGGATCACATTCGGCTGATCTTGTTCTGGGGTTTCAGTATCGGATTGGTCGTCGCCATGCTGTGGCTTTACATAACAGCTCGTCATGTCTACTTGCCGGGCCCGATCTTGCTCTACACGACGGGGCTCGGATTGTTTCCGTTGGGGCTCTACCTAGCCGTCGAATACCTGCTTCGCCGCCCGTTTTACCGTGCGGTCCAAGTCCGACTGGCAAGCGAGGGCGAACTCGCGGAAGCACTTACCCTGAACGTTGCGAGAACGCAGGAACAACGTGTGGTGCAAGAGTTGTTTCATCGCTACTACTACAGTTTCGAACAGGACTTGCGCCGTCTGGAAGAACAGCGCAAGTTTTATGAGCGGTTTGTTACTCGTTTCGCTCACCAGATGAAAACGCCGCTCACCGTAATCCAACTCTTAGAAGGCGAGTTGCAAGGAACAGGGCAAGGCGATGTCGCCGAGAGCTTGCGAGAGGAGCGGACGCGGCTCGACCAGTCGATCAACATGATGTTGCAGACGGCGCGGTTGAACGAGTTCGCGTTCGATTCGCGCATGGAATCGGTTGAGATTCTCGCCCTCCTGAGAGGGATCGTCAACGAGCACAAGACGGAGTGGATTCGCTACCGTTTGTTTCCGAAGATTGAGTGCGAGGCGACTGAGATTTTTGTCCGCACAGATGCGAAGTGGTTCGTGTTTCTCTGTGACCAAATCGTGCGCAACGCCTTTCAATACGGTTCGAAGTCGGTGGACGGCGCGCGGGTGCCGGGCACTTTTTTACTTCGTGTGACGCAGAGGGAGGAGGAAGTCGAAGTGGAGTTCCAAGACACGGGCATCGGTATTCCGGCGGCAGACCTTCGCTATGTGTTCCAACCTTTCTACACAGGGGCCAACGGGCGCACGCATTCACGGGCAACCGGCATGGGGCTGTATTTGGTAAAAACGGCTGCCGAACGCCTCGGTCATCGCGTCGAGTTGCAGTCTGTCGAGGGCGAGGGCACGACGGTGGTCGTGTATCTGGCCAAGCCGCAGTATTACGAAGTGGCGATGAACATGACAACTTTGTAAGGTTGTGTAAGGTTTATCGAGGGCACTCGGGAGTTTTGCGTGCGATACTGGCTGTAGAAATCAGTCAGTCAGGAGGTTTTCAAAAGTATGACTCTAGTAAAAGCAACCGCATTGACCAAAGTCTATGGCACCCAAGCGAGCGGCGTGCTCTCCCGCGCTTTGAACGGTATTGACCTTGAAGTTGAAAAAGGCGAGTTCGTCGGTGTGATGGGCCCGTCGGGAAGCGGCAAGACGACTCTGTTGAACTTGTTTGCCGGGATCGACAAACCGTCCGGCGGGGACTTGCAAATCAACGGCCACCACATTGCCAAGATGAGCGCCAAGGAACTGGCGCTGTTTCGCCGCCGACAACTGGGCTTCGTCTTCCAAGACTTCAATTTGCTCGACACACTCACCCTCGCGGAAAATGTCGGCTTGCCGCTGACGCTCGACGGGCACAAAGGACGGACCGTGCAAGAAAGCGTGGAAAAATTGCTCGGCTACCTCGGGCTGCACGATCTCATGAACAAGTATCCGTATGAAGTCTCCGGAGGTCAGCAACAGCGCACGGCGGTGGCGCGGGCGGTGGTACACAACCCAAGCCTCTTGCTCGCCGATGAACCGACAGGGAACTTGGACTCCGCTTCAGCTCGCGCGCTGCTCGGCGTGTTCCAGAAACTGAACACGGAGCAGGAAGCCACGATCCTCATGGTCACACACGACCCGTTTGCCGCCTCCTACTGCAAGCGCGTGGTGTTCATCAAGGACGGGCAGGTGTACACGCAAATTGACCGCGTGGGCGAACGACAGCCGTTCTTCCAAAAAATCCTCGATACACTCGCGGTGCTGGAGGGAGGTAGTGCGCATGGAATGGCGACGACTCGCATTTAAAAACGGCTGGCGCAATGCCCGCCGCTATGCCGGGTATCTGGCGTCGGCCACGCTTGCCGTACTGGTGTTTTTCATCTTCGCCCTGTTCCTTCACAATCCGTTCGTGACCGAAGGACATATGAACTCGAGCGTGCGTTACATCATCGAAGGCTTCCGGTACATCGTCGGAGCTTTCGCGGTGGTGTTCATCGTGTTCTTCCATTCGTCAATGATGCGCTACCGCAATCGGGAATTCGGGTTGTTCCTGACGCTTGGGATGACGCCTGCACAGGTCGGGCGGATGATTTTTCTCGAAGGCTTGTTGCTTGGGGGAACCGCCCTGTCCATTGGCATGGGACTCGGGCTGTTGTTTGGAAAAATGTTTCTGCTTGCCATCGGCAACATTCTCGGTGTGTCGGAACCGATCCCATTCGTGCTGCCGGGGGCGGTCTTCACGTCGACGATCACATTGTTTGGTGCGGTGTTCGTGTTGGAGAGCCTCTACTTGGGCGTTCGCATGTCGCTGCGAACTCCGAAATCGCTGATCCTGGGCGCCCGCACGCAGCAAAAAGCGCCCAAGGCTTCGCTTGGTCGCGTGCTTCTTTCCCTGGTCTCGCTCGGCCTTGCGTATGCGATGGCTGTGTTTCTGAGCGCTTTTATCGTGATCACGTTTTTCCCGATCTTGATCCTCGTGGGGATTGGAACGTACTTTTTGTTCACGCAGACGATGGTGTTTGTTTTAAAAAGTCTTCGCAAGCGACCGCTGTCCGGTACGGCTCTGCTGGTCGTTTCACGGCTCACGTTCCGAATGGGTGACCATGCGCGGATGCTGACTCTGGTTACGATGTTGTGCGCGATCGTGCTCACGGGGATGGGGGCGGTTACGGGCATTCAATCGATCAACGACCTGAACTCGACCCGCGTTGCTCCGGTTGCTCTCAATGTGGTGTACCAAGACGTCAAAGGAGATCAACTGGCCGCCAAGCCGGAAGCCGTGCGGAAGATTCTGCAGGCGCATGGGTTGGGGGCAGGTCAAGAGTTGCAAGCGCAGATGGTGCTCGTACAGGTACAAGCTGCCGACGGATCAGGGAAGCCGGTTCCGACGTGGGCGATGCGCCAAGTCGACTTCGACCAATGGACGCAACGCAATCTGAATGCACATCCGATTCTGAGCACGTACTACAAACTGCCGACAGAAGCCAAACCGGGTGAACCGCGTCTGATCGTGGCCTATCCGCTGGTGATGAAGGAGTTGTTCCCGAACCACGATGTCGTCGTGAAGAGCGGGACCGGCAGTTGGAGCATGTTGGTGGAGGGTCAATACGATGCCCGCGTCTTCAACGAAGACGTAACCATGCCAACCGACTTCGTGCTGGTCATGGACGATTCGGACTTCCGGCAAGTCCAAGCGCAAGCGGCTCCCGAGAGCCTCTGGACGACCGCAGGTTGGATGGTGCCGGACTGGCATGACACGAAAGGGGCCGTTCAAGACCTGAACCAACTGGCGGGAGAAGATGTCAAACAAGGTCGCGCCCTCGTAAGCAACACCCTCGGCGTGTTCGAACAGGGCAACCAAGTGCTGGAAGTGACGCTGTTTGCAGGGCTGTTTGTCTCCACGCTGTTTTTCCTCGCGTCTTGTTCGGCGATCTACTTCCGACTGTTCGCGCAACAGGAGGAGGATGCTCGTCAGTTCGCTTCGTTGCGTCGGATCGGATTTGAGCGTGCAGAAGCGGGCCGCGTGCTGACGGTGGAATTGATGCTGTTGTTCTTCCTCCCGTTCTTGGTCGCCGTGCTTCATTCGTCGGTGGCGATGCAGGACCTCTCGAACCTGTTGGCGGTGCAAGGCAGCGTGTGGAGTTCCTATCTCCTCGTCGTCGGCATCTCGATTCTGTGCTTCCTGGCGTACTACCTCGTAGCACGGGTGCGGTATCTGCGTCAGGTTTGGAGATGATTTTGTTTGAAAAATCGAATAGAGTAGAAAGGAGCGGAAAAGTTCGTGAGTTGGGAGAGTGAACGTGTGCAGGATGTGTATTTTTTCACCGGGTTTCCGGGGTTTATTGCAACGCGGTTGATCCGTCGTCTCGTGGAGTTGAACGCAGGTGCGCAGTTTCGTCTGTTGGTGCATCCGAGCCAGCGTGAGCGCGCCGAACGCGAGCGAGCAACCTTGGGCTCGGCGGAGCAGTTTCAGATCGTCGAGGGCGACATCACGCGGGAAGGTCTGGCTCTGACTTCTGAAAAAAGCGACGCCCTTCGCGGGTGCGTCACGTATGTGTTCCATTTGGCGGCCGTCTACGACCTTGCCGTGCCGAAAGATTTGGCTTACGACGTCAACGTGAACGGCACGCGCAACGTCAACACGTTTGTCAAAAGCTTGCCTCAGTTGAAGCGCTACGTCTATTTCAGCACCGCCTATGTGTCGGGAGATCGCACGGGGCGGGTGTTGGAGACGGAACTTGTGAAGGGTCAGAATTTTAAAAACCACTACGAGTCCACCAAGTACGAAGCCGAAGTGCTCGTGCAGTCGGTGAGGGAACAAGTTCCGTTGACGATCATCCGTCCGGGCGTGGTGATGGGGGATTCCAAGACGGGGGAGACGCCGAAGTTTGACGGGCCGTACTTCGTCATGCGCTTCCTCGACAAGTTTGCTTCACTGCCGATCCCGTATGTGGGGCGCGGGGATGTGCTGATGAACCTCGTGCCGGTCGATTATGTTGTGGAAGCAACGTGTTGCCTCGCGCACGTAGAATCTGGGGAGGGCAAGGTCTACCACTTGACCGACCCGCGCCCGTACACCGCGAAGCAAGCGTATGAGCTGATCTGTCGCGAACTGCTCGGCAAGCCGCCGGTTTGGACGCTTCCGTCGGGTTTGGTGTACGGGGCGTTGTCGATTCCGGCGTTTCGGAAATGGGTGCAAGTGGAGCGCGAAACGATTGCCTACTTCCAAGAGCAGTCGGTGTACGATGCGTCGCAAGCAGAACGCGATCTCGCGGCACAAGGGATTCAGTGCCCGGATCTGCGGGAGTATATGGGGCGCGAAGTCGCGTATTACAAGGAACATCGTGAGGATCGGGAGAAGTTGATCGCAGTTCGGTAACTATTTTTTGCAGGGCATGAATCATTTGGGGGCAAGTTTACGTCTAATCAGGCAAGACTTGACAAGAGAAAACTTGTGAAATGAGGAGTGTTCGATATGAAGAAATGGAATTGGGTACTGCCGTTGCTGGTTGCTGTGGCGTTGACCGGGTGTGGAAGCCAGACTTCCAGTGTGAAGGATGGCCATCCGCCCGATACGACGACGCAACCCCCGGCTTCGAACTCTGCGGTGGTCCCCAACCCGCCGCCGACGCAAACGACCCCGCCTCCAAAGGCGGATGTCCCGGATCAAGACAAAGTGCAGGTGGCGGTGTATAAGTCGGATGCCAACGCCACCAAACTCGTCAAAGAAACGGCGACGATCGCCAAAATGTCCAGCGACAGCAAGCGGGCTGCCGTGATTTTTGGTCTGCTGAAGGAAGGCAACCCGTCGACGAAAACCATCGCCACGGTGCCGGCCAAAGTCGAACTGCTCAGCGCGACGGTTGAGGGTGGGACGCTGACGCTCAACTTCAACGACGAAGCGACCCGTCTGCAAGGCAGCACCACGGAGACGATGTTCGTAGACGCGGTGAACAAGACGATGTTCGACGACTTCCAAAACGTGACCAAGATCAAGTACCAAATCAACGGCAAAGACGCGGAAGTGTTGACGCAGTTGGTGGTGAAGGACGGGTTCAAGCGCTAGGGAAAAACCACCGTTTCGATTATGAAACGGTGGTTTTTTTACAGCACTTGACAGTAGAAGGAGGATCGCTTAGAGTAACGGAAAGTTCTCCTAAAAAAGGAGTGATCGGATTGTTGCGATATCGATATGTACCTCATATTTTTTTGGGCAGTACCAAACAAGACTTGGAAGAGATGCGTCAAATCGTCTCGAATCAAACACGTCCTTTCGCAACTCTCGAAATGATGGAAGACTTCCCAGTCGGTTCGAATCCGCCCCCTGAAACATGCAAAGAGCGACTTAAAGTGTGCGATCACTACATACTCTTGATCTATCGTCGCTACGGATGGATTCCCGAGGGGTCAGACAAGTCTATCACCGAGATGGAATACGAATGGGCAAGAGAGTTGAACCTGCCGATAAAAGTTTACATACACGAACTGGAGGATGGCGTTCCCCACGAGATCGACCACCCGGAAAAATTGCAGGCCTTCATCGAGCGCGTATCGCTTGAGACGACGCCCCGACCGGTGAAATCGGTGGCGGAGTTTGCTTCGTTATTGCTTATAACTCTGCGTGATTGGCTTCCTCTGGATTCGGTTGGTACACAGCAAGTTTCCGGGACGGTGCCGACCTTCGCTGAGCCGCAGAACGTATTGGGAGACGTGTTGGAAGACCGGCTGCAGGAATTGTTGAGGCGACGCTTGGGCGGAGACAGAATGGCAACTTGGTCTACGTTGCAACATCACTTGACAGATCATGCGGGAAGCCTGCCCCGCCATGTTGCTGCCCAATATTATTTGGTAGCGGCTCAATGGGCCTTAGAGGACGACCGGGAGGCAAGCGAAGTCGAACGGTACTTTTCCAGAGCCATCGAATTAGATTCCCAGTTGGACGTTCGAGTGTTTCGTGCGAATCAATTGCGGAAGGACAAGCAGTACGATGAAGCTATGAGCGTGTTGTCTCCCTTGGATCAAGAAAACGTCTTGCAGACGGCCCTGCAGATTTTGATTGAGCAAGGCAAGGGGGCCGAGGCGGAGGATCTGCTGGCGGGTGCTGGCTGGTTTGAAGCCACCCCCGAACTCAGTCGTCAGCTTGCTGTCTGTGATCTGCAAGCCCGCCATTTTGGAAAAGCGCAACGTTCAATCGAGCGTTTGTTGATGCAGGACAATCATTCTCCTGCTTACTCTCTGACCGCAGGATACATCGCGTATTGGCAAGGGATGCCCGAGGAGTTTTTCAATCCGAAGACACTATTCCCAATTCTGATGATACCAGGCTTGTTCACGCCAACACCGGAGCAAGCTGTATATCTGGAGCAAGCACTCGAGCACTTCAACAACGCGAAACAACGGTCTGCACGTAATCGTGAAGGATACGTCAAATCGAGAATGGCTTGGATCGTGACTGCCTCGCATCTGTCTTCGCGATGGCAAGAAGCGAATCGCGAAGCTATCGAGTTGTTAGAGGAGGACCCCGGGAATGACAGCGCTTGGGCGTATGTTGTCCATTATGGTGTTGAACTGGATGTAGAACGTCATGTCGAGCCGGTACAACGGCTGATTCAAGAAGGAAAAGCCTCTCTCAACCAAATCGTGACGATGGCCCACTATCAGATTCAGCAAGAAGACTTCACAGCTGCCCGAAACCTGCTGGACGATCAACGAATACAGTTTCGCAGACACGATGAGTTAGGGCGTTGGGAAGCGCTTATGGTGTTTGTTCTGATCCAAAGTGGAGATGAAGCGGAAGCACTGCGTGTCATGCAAGAGTCAGAGAATTTGGAAGATCCGGTGAAACAGAGGATGCAACTGAATCTCTATGAACGACAAGGGAATCAGGAAGCGGCTTTGGAGCTGGCAGAGCGCTTCGCCAGGGCATCGGGAGACCGCATTGACTTGCGAAACTGGTCTTACATCGCGTATGACACAGGGGATTGGAACAGGGTAGCTCCAGCAGCAGAAGCGTGGCTCGCACAGCACGCCGAAAGACAGGCTGCTGAATTGTATGCGCTCGCTTGCATGCATCTTACACGATACAACGAGGCGTTGGAAACGGTCACAACACATGAGTCTATTTTTCCAGATGGTGGGAACAACCGTTTTGTACTTGAAATCAAGTTCGATGCTTACTGGCATCTCGGGCGGATTTTTGATACGTTGCAAACGGTTGAACAACTTTGGAAGCATGCACCCAGTGAAGTCTTGGCTGTGCGGTGGGCGAATCTGTTCACCAATCAAGGGGAGATCATGCAGGCGGTTCATGTGTTGGAAAAAAGTATTGCGGAAGGAGTAAATACCCCTGCGGTTTATGCGACATTGATCGATTTGCTTACTACTCGAGACCCTTATCAAGCATTTGCCTACGCCAAAAGGGCTTTGGAAGAGAATCGCGACAACCCACATTTGTATCTACGCGCAATGAATTGCGCGTTTCAAACGGGTCACGATCAAGAAGGCGCTGAAATTATGAATGAATACCATGCACGGTTTCCTGATCAATCTGACCTGCGCCTGATGTCCTTGGAAGATGTGCTACAACGCCTGGAGCAGAACAGGGAGAAGCATACGAAATTGCAGAAGGAGTACCTGTCAGGTGCCATACCGGTACAAGTTTTTGCAGACGCGACGTCTCAAAGTACCGGGGCAATCTTTTATCATTGGTGGCACAGCGACGTAGGTGAGTGGCAGTTGCCGATTGGGTATGGAGGTCGACAAGCCGTTCATCCGATGATCTTTCAAAATCGAAAAGTCGTGATGGAATACAGTGCTTGGCTGTCGGCGCATGCGATGGGGCTGATCCCGGCCCTTGAGCAAGGCTTTACTTCGTTTGTTGTTTCACCTCATCTGATGGACTGCATTCAAGCGGACATCCAACAACTTACGCCGGGGCAACCTTCACGGGTTCAATTATCTCAAGAGCTTCAAGAGATTTTGCCACGGGTTAAGAAGCGTGAGGTTCAAATGCCAGAAATGGACAACACGGTAGGCTCTGAACTCCCAGTTTACGATATGCAACGCTTGCTAGCTGCTCGTGAGAACGAAGCGTTCCTTGTGACCGATGGATTTGTTGTTGAAGTATCACTGGAGGGGGAAATGCCGGCTGAATTGGAGGAACAGCGTGTCTATGTGCGTGAGGTGCTCGCTGCTCTCATTCAGATGGGTGAACTTCCAGAAACAGTGTTGGAATCAGCTCCCTATGCCGGTCTGGATATTCGCCCAGACAAGGTGAACCTGTTACACGAAGGTTCTCGACTTCTGGTTGACCGGGTGTTCCTCGAGGAACTTCTGGAGACAGATCGACTGCAAGTTGCGGCTGAAGTCTTTGAATTGTTGGTTCCCTCTGATATCCAGAAGTCATTGGATCGTGAGATTCAAAATATCTCGCAAATTGAACGAAATGTTGATTGGCTGCACGAACTGATGAACCAACTCAGACGCTTAAATGATGCCGGGAAATTGGAATACGTGCCGCGAGTGGAACCCAGAGAGAACGTGAAAATTCTTTCCCATCAAATGGTCGAGGCGGTAGGCTATCAGACCGAATCTCTCGTCCCGTACTGGTGTGAGGATCGTTATTTAAATCGTGCTCCTTTAGCGGTGAACCTGTTCGACGTATTGCTCTATTTGCTAGCCAGTGGTGTGATTTTGGAACCTGATTATCGAAACTACATGACCCAGTTGTATCGAAAAAACACCCACTTTCGTGTGCCCCCAGCCTTCCTCCTTTTTGGTCTCCTCAAGCAAGCACGCTTGGTAAATGGACAGCTTGTGGAGAACCGACATTTGAGTGCCATTCGTTCCCACATCTCCAGTGCGACCGCGGAGAAGTCGATCATAGGACGAGAAGTGCTGAACGAGGGGGGCGCTACAGAGGGTCTATTGTATTTGAACCATTTGCAGGATGTGGTCACCGATACCTTGGTGGGCCTCTGGGGTGACCGGGAGATTGAACAGGTTACCTGTCAAGCGGCCTCAGCTTGGCTTCTATCACATGCATATTTGAGCCTTGCTGATGTTCCACACCTCGCACCTCATGTACCACCAGATTTGCAGGAAAGTGGGGGCCAATTCAGGCTCCTCATCAAAGGGCTGCAGTTGGAGAACAAGGAGTCGTATTTCAATTGGCTGGCGACCTATCTGGAAGCTAGATGGAAGCACGCAGTGGACAGCCAACTTTACCTGCGTTTGTTCCTGCGCAAAACCGGTATTCTTGAGAATTTCCGTTTCATACAGGATCAATTGCCAGAGAGTTTGCATGCGCTTTTGGAAGATCCCGCAGAGGAATAAAGAGGAGGAACCTATGTCACCGAATACAGACGGTACGCTGGATGCAACGCAGTCTTGCGTCCCTTTCATCTTCGCAGTGGACCCCGTTGCACAGTACGATTCGAGCGATCAAGGAAAGTTTGAAACCAACGTCCGCAATGCGTTGTCTCACATCGCGAAAACGTACAAGCACACGAAGATATGGTTCTATACGACGAAGCAATCGGTTCAGGAACAGTGGGTCGAGTCGATGTCCAACGAGATGGGACTGCCAGTCCACGTGATTGATTCCTCACGTGTGGGGGATCCCACGGCGTTCGTTCGGAACAACGTCACGATGTTGGTCTGTGATCAAGTCCTGACACGGCCGACCGCTTCGCCTTTGGATGTGGAAGAACAATGGCCGATTATGCTGGTACTAGACCGAGGTCTCGACTTGACGGAGAAATACATGGAGGCGTTACAAAACATTGACAAATACAACGAGCTGATAGGGAGCCAAGTAACGCCTCAGATGATGCAAAAAAGCATCTCGAATATCAGCGGTTTAACCCCGCGCTTAGAGACGTTGCCTGACCATTTGCTCGATATCTTGAATGGGTACGCTGCGGCTGACGCGCTTAGCATGCGCTTCCAACCGTCATGGCGATGGAACTTAAAATGGATCCTCGCTCTGATTGGATTGGCGGTTTTCTGCTTTGGATACTACTCAAACATCAACTATGATTCCTGGGCGATCATCGGGTACCTTGTTTTTGTGGCAGTTGCTAATCTTGTATACAGGTTTGCAAAAAACAAACGATATGCGAGTAAATATATCGACTATCGAGCGATTGCCGAAGGGTTACGAGTAGTGTTTTTCTGGAAGGCGGGAGGGGTGCAGGATGAGGTTCCGGATTTCTACCTGCGAAGGCATCGCAGTGATTTGGATTGGGTGCGTGTCGCCCTGCGTACGTCCATCCATGTCTGGACAGCAAAACATGCTACGCTGAACCAAGGGAAGGACTTGAATCTTGTTCATGAATCTTGGGTATTGGATCAAAAGAATTTTTTTGTGGGTAAAGTAAAGCGAGATCTGGGGAAGATTGAATCGGTGAACTGGTGGGCCAAGAATTTTTTCCGGTTGGGACTAGGCGTTGCCATTGTTCTGGCTGTACTTACCCTGATGGGATCTACATACCAAAATCTCATCAAGTGGGCTTGCCTACTTACCCCGTTTTTGCCGGTTATCAGTGCCTTATTGGACGTCTATTTAGACAAAATAGCCGCTCGCGAACAGTCTACCCGCTACGAGTTGAGCGGCCAATTGTTCAGCCGGGCAGACGAGATGCTCCAACAGTGCAAGAACAGCCCGAATTCTTCGGTGAATGCTGTCGAGCTCTTGAGAGAGTTGGGAATTGAAGCGTTGTCGGAGAACGGGGATTGGTACCTGCTACGCAAAGAGCGTCCGGTAGGTGTTCCTAAGGGCTGAATTGAAGATAATCGACTCACGAAAAGAGCCCCGGAACGCCATTGGCGGTCCGGGGCTTTTTTTCGTACCTGTATCTTAGTTTTTCGATTCGATGGAATCGAGGATGTACTGAGCTGCTTCTTCGAACTTCATCGAGCCTTTGTCGCCTTCGCCGCGTTGGCGGACGGAGACGGAGCCGTTCTCCGCTTCTTGGCCGCCGATGACGAGCATGAACGGAATTTTACCGACTTGTGCTTCGCGGATCTTGTAGCCGATCTTCTCGTTGCGAACATCGAGTTCCACGCGGATTTTTTTCGAACGGAGGTATTCCACGACTTGCTCTGCGTACTCCTGTTGGTTCTGCGAGATGGTCATGACTCTCGCTTGAACCGGGGACAGCCAGGTCGGGAACGCACCTTCGTAGACTTCGATCAAGTGCGCGGTCATGCGCTCCATGGTGGACACGATCCCACGGTGGATAACGACCGGGCGGTGCTTCTGACCGTCTTCGCCGATGTACTCCAGCTCGAAACGCTGCGGGAGGAGGAAGTCAAGCTGAACGGTGGAGAGGGTTTCTTCCTTGCCGATCGCGGTCTTGACTTGCACGTCGAGTTTCGGGCCGTAGAACGCCGCTTCACCCTCTGCTTCGAAGTATTCGAGGCCGAGTTCGTCCATCGCTTCCTTCAGCATGGATTGTGCTTTTTCCCACATCTCGTCGTCTTGGAAGTACTTTTCGGTGTTCTTCGGATCTCGGTAGGAGAGACGGAATTTGTACTCGCCCATCTTGAAGTCTTTGTAGACGCGCTGCACGAGTTCGACGACTTTCTTGAACTCGACTTTGATCTGATCCGGACGGCAGAAGATGTGCGCGTCGTTCAGGGTCATCGCACGCACGCGTTGCAAGCCGGAGAGCGCGCCGGATGCTTCGTAACGGTGCATCATCCCAAGTTCCGCGATGCGAATCGGCAGGTCGCGGTAGGAGTGCATATCCGCTTTGTACACCATCATGTGGTGCGGGCAGTTCATCGGGCGCAGGACGAGTTCTTCGTTGTCCAGTTTGATCGGCGGGTACATGTCTTCATGGTAGTGATCCCAGTGACCGGAGATCTTGTAGAGCTCAACCGACCCGAGGTGCGGGGTGTAGACATGGTCGTAGCCGAGGCTTTCTTCGAGATCGACGATGTAACGCTCGATGGAGCGGCGAATCTTCGCGCCGTTCGGGAGCCAGAGCGGCAGGCCTTGACCGACTTCCTTGGCGGTGGTGAACAGGCGTTGCTCTTTGCCGATGCGGCGGTGGTCGCGACGCTTCGCTTCTTCGAGACGTTGCAGGTATTCGTCGAGTTGCGCTTGCTTCGGCCAAGCGGTTGCGTAGATGCGTTGCAACATTTCGTTGTCGGAGTTGCCGCGCCAGTAAGCGCCCGCGATGGAGAGCAGTTTGAATTGCTTGGTGCGGCCGGTGGACGGCAAGTGCGGGCCGGTGCAGAGGTCGGTGAACTCGCCTTGGTGGTAGATCGAGAGCACGACGTCTTCCGGCAGGTCGCGGATGATCTCCACTTTGAAGTTGTCACCGCGCTCTTCGAACATTTTCAGAGCCGCTTCACGGCCGATTTCTTCGCGGCGGATCGGCAGGTCTTCTTTGACGATCTTCGCCATCTCCGCTTCGATTTTCGCGAGGTCTTCCGGATGGAAGGAACGGCCGGAGAAGTCGTAGTAGAAACCGTCTTCGATGACCGGGCCGATTGCGAATTTCACTTCCGGCCACAGGCGGGCAACTGCTTGCGCCATGAGGTGGGCGGAGGAGTGGCGGAGGGTGTCGATGCCTTCCGCGTCTTCGTAGGTGAACAGTTCGACTTTCGCATCTTGGGTGACCGGGGTGGTCAAGTCGACCAATTTGCCGTCGATTTTACCGACGACGACGTTTTTCTTGAGGCTTGACGACAGGGCGCCTGCGATGTCCAGCAGGGTGGTGCCGGATGCGAACTCTTTTACAGAGCCATCCTTGAGCTGGATCTTGATTTGTTCTTGAACTGCGTTCGACATGGGGGGTAACCTCCTTCGGGATATAAAAAAACGCCTCCGTCCTCGTACAGACAGAAGTCTGCAAGGACGAAAGCGTTATGCTCACGTGGTACCACCTTGATTCGATCTGCATGAAATAGGCATGGCAGATCCTCATAGACCCGGATAACGGTGGGGGGCCGGTTTGAAATACTGCCGAATTGCGCATGACGCAGAACGGGTTGGTTCAAACAGCTACCAAGGGGGTCACTCATGGGGCCAGGGTCCGAGAATGCTTGCAGCCGGTGGCATTCTCTCTCTGGAGGTCTGCGCCTGAGAGCGTTGTCCTCGGTCATTGCTATTGGCTTTTCAACACTAATGACATCTACTATAGTGTACCAAAAGTTAAAAGTCAAGCCTAATTACGCGGAAAAACCGATCACCCTTTCGTAACACAATCGACAAACATGAAGCAGGGAGTTTATGGCATCCTAGAGGAAGAACAAGTACAGGGAGGACGCAAGAGATGACCTTACATACCGAATGGATTCGCACCGAGCAAGACGGACAAGAGATTTCGCTGTACACCGCACGTCTGGAAAACGCTAAAACGCCGCTTCCGGTCGTCATGGTGATTCAAGAGATCTGGGGGACGGATGAGCACATCCAGCATGTGACCCGTCGTTTTGCAGAAGCGGGTTATCTGGCTGTGGCGCCGGACTTGTACTACGAGGGCGCAGGCAAGCACAAACCGGGTCTGTCGCCGGAGCGCATCGAAGCGACCAAGAAATTCCTCGATACGATCCCGCACACGGCATGGTTTAACGACGAGGAGCGTGCAACGGAGCTTGCGAAACTGCCGGAACCGGAGCGTTCCGAAGTTACGGAGACGATGACCAATTTGTTCAGCGGCATGGCGAACGGTCCGGTGTTCCTCGCGACGTTGAAAGCATCGCTTGCCTTCTTGAATTCGTATGAGCACAGCCAAGGGCAAAGAGTCGCTTCTGTCGGTTTCTGTATGGGCGGGGCGCTGTCTTCGGCGCTGGCGAACCATGCGGATCTCGCGGGGGCGGTTGTGTTCTACGGTCGTCTGAACCCGGAGAACGCGGAGAATGTTTCGTGCCCGGTGCTCGGCTTCTTCGGCGAGAACGACCCGAACATCAACGGCATGATTCCGGAGTATGCACAAGCGATGCAAGCTGCGGGCAAAGAGTTCGAATACCAAGTCTATCCGGGCGCAAGTCATGCGTTCTTCAACGACACTCGCGTCACGTACGATGTAGACGCGGCGCGTGATGCACTCGCGCAAACGCTCGAGTTCTTCCGCATGGTGCTGGTACAGGCGTAATCTTCGTCGGAAGTCAGCTTAGATGGAAAAAAGACCTTCCACCCTTGAGGGGGAGGTCTTTTTTTGCGTGTGCGGGGAAAAAAGAGGTCGTCCGTTGTAGCGGGCGACCTCTTTTTATTAGGAGGCGTTGGTTTCGGGTTTGGGTTCCGGTTTTTGTTCGGCTTCCGGATAGGGGAAGAGGTGTTGCAGTTGCACGGATTGGCCGTATTGGTTGTTGTAGACGATATGCTCACGGGTGAATTTACGCGGGCTGTCGAGTCCGCAGGCGGCGGCGAGTGCGAAGAGGCTGTAGCGCATCGAGAGGAGGTAGTTCATGACGCGCCATTGTTTTTCCTCGGGGACGAGGGCGTCTTGGTACTTGGGATCGGTGGTCGTGATGCCGGCCGGGCACTTGCCGGTGTGGCATTGGAGCGCCATGATGCAGCCGTTTGCCATCATAAACCCGCGTGCCGAGTTGACAGCGTCTGCCCCGATGGCGAGTGCGATGGCAACTTTGTCGGGCGAGATGAGCTTGCCGGATGCGAAGATTTTGAATTTGTCGCGGATGCCGTAGTGCAGGGCGGTATCAACGACCGTGAGCAAAGCCGGGAAGAGCGGGAGACCCATCGAGTCTGCCATCGCTTTGTACGTGGCACCGGAACCTCCTTCACCGCCATCAACGGTGATGAAATCGGGGTAGACGTTCATGTCGATCATCGTCTGGAAGAACAGCTCCAACTTGGCCTGTTGCCCAACCACGATCTTGACTCCGACCGGTTTGCCGCCTTCTGCTTGCAGGAGTTGGACGAATTCGAGCATCTCTTCGGCGTTGGTGAGAAACGGGAAACGGTTCGGCGAGTTGATCGTCTTGCCTACCGGAACTTTGCGGACCGCCGCGATCTTGGCGTTGACTTTGCTGCCTTCGAGGTGACCGCCGCGAATCTTGGCACCTTGCGCCATTTTGAGTTCGAACGCTTTGATGTTCGGGGTCGCGGCTTTGGCACGGAACTCGTCGAGGGAGAACTGCCCGTTTTCATCGCGGTATCCGAACATGCCGGGCCCGATCTGCGCTACGATGTCGACGCCGGACGCCAAGTGTTCTTCGACCACGCCGCCCTCGCCGGTGTTGATCCAAGAACCTCCGGCCATCGCTGCACCGTGGCCGGTGGAGAGGATGTAGTTCTCCCCGACTGCGCCGTAGGAGGTTGCAGAGGCGCCGAACATGCCGCTTAGGTGCCAAGGATGGCTGCGATCTCCGCCGACGATGAGGGTGTCGGAGTCATCATAGAGCCATTTTGGAGACTCGTCGGTGATCATTTTTTCCTTGCGGGAGAAAATGCCTTCCTTATGAATGACGTATTTCTTGGCTTGGACAACTTCGGCGTTGTTGACGTGAAGTTCGTTGGTGAGCAGGGGGAACATGTCATTGGCGATGTAGTAGCCGGGTTGGTCGAAGTCACGTTTGGAGCCAAAGGAGATGAGGTCTTGACGGTACTTCGCGGAGAACACGAGGCCGACGAATTCAGCACGCGAGAACGGCTTGCCCGCGTTGTCGTCGTCAAACCAATACTGGCGGAATTCCGGGCCGAGTTTTTCTAAGAGGTACCGAATCCAACCGAGGTAGGGATGCTGACGAATGATGGAGTGCTGCGCCTTGCGCGAAACGAGGTAGAGTTGGATGGAAAGTGTTGCGGGAACAGCGATCAGAATCAGAATGAGGATCATGAGTAATGTGTTGACCAAGGATACACAACCTTTCATTAGGCGGGAAAGTGTGAATGACTTGCTTTCTATTATACAGTTTCAACTGATGAATGGAACGGAATTTGTTAACATTGACCGATAATCAAGGGTGTGATAATTTATAAAAACGGGATTGGTTAATTACTCTAACAAAAAGTTCTATTTTTAAAAAATTTCCATTACGTACTACGAATGCGGTTCTGGAGGGGAAACAATGAAAAACATGACGAGGCACCAAACGGCGGAGAGGGACATGGGTGATCTACTCTCTTATTGGAAGAGCCTGTTCAGTGGTGAATGGTCCGCTTTGCAATTGCCAGCAGACAGACCCCGCTCTACGACCTCAGGAGTTCCGTTTTCTGTGCATGCTTGCACATGGCCTGCACCGCTTGCAGAGCGAACGCAAGAGCTTTGCCACGAGTTGGACGTCGATCTCTATACGTTGTTGCTGACGGTTTGTGAAACTTTACTGTACCGTTATACAGGACAAGCCGACTTTTTGATCGGCACGTTGTTGAGCCGGTCGGAAAGTGGGCACGAGCAAATCTGGGTGCTCCCAGCTAAACCTACTGAAGTCCAAATCTTCCGTCAGTTGGCGCAGCGTGTGCAACGCGATGTATCCCAAGCGCGTGTTTACCAAAATGCTTCGGTCGAAGCCGATTTGTCGGAAGCCCAAACCACGCAGGGACTTCAGTTCGATGCCCAACTTCCGGTCTTGTTTTCAGCGCCTCTTGGGGAGGCGCAGGTTCAACCTCTTGGAGTGTCCGCTTCCATCTTTGGTGGAGCCGGCCATGATCTGATGGTTTCGATTGACGAGGAGAACGGGACGTACACCACCTCTTTTTCGTACAATCCCGATTTGTTTGAAGAGAGTACGATTCAGCGCATGCTGGAACATTACCAAACGTTGTTGGAATCGGTCCTCGTCAATCCCGATCTTGCTCTCCACGAGATTCCGATGCTCTCAGACACCGAACAACAACAAGTGCTGTTGAATTGGAACCAAACGGAGACCGATTACCCCAAGGAATTCTCGATTCAATTCCTATTCGAAGAGCAAGTTCGTTCAACTCCGGATGCAGTGGCTCTCGTGTGTGCAGATCAAGTAATCTCGTACCAAGAACTAAATCGTCGTTCCAACCAAGTGGCGCATCACTTGCGAAAACTCGGGGTCGGGCCCGAAGTGATGGTTGGAATCTGTGTGGAGCGTTCGGTTGAGCTGGTGGTCGGTCTGCTCGGGATCTTAAAGGCGGGCGGCGCATATGTACCGCTGGACGCCAACCTCCCGATGGACCGGTTGACTTTTATGATGGAAGAGACGGGATTGGACGTTCTCGTCACGCTGCAACATCTTCTCGAAAAATTGCCGGAGCAGGCGACCTCCATCGTCTGTCTGGATTCTGATTTGGGCCGTCTCGCGCAAGAAAGCGAGGAGAACCCCGTCTTCGCGTCCTCTTCGCAAGATCTCGCCTATGTACTGTACACCTCGGGCTCAACAGGGAGACCCAAGGGGGTCTGTGTTCCACATCAAGCGGTCGTTCGGTTGGTGAAACAAACGAATTATGTCTCTTTGACTGCGGAAGACGTGTTGCTGCAATTTGCGCCCATTTCGTTTGATGCCTCGATATTTGAGATTTTCGGAAGTTTGTTGAACGGTGCGCGCTTGGTTCTATATCCGCCGCAGATGCGTTCCTTGGAAGAATTGGGCGAATGTATCCGCGAACACGGCGTGACAACGCTCTGGTTGACAGCAGGGCTGTTCCATCAATTGGTGGACGAGCGTCTCGAAGATTTGGTTCAGGTGAGGCAACTTCTGGCAGGCGGGGACGTTCTTTCGGTTGCGCATGTGAAAAAAGTGTTGCAGTCCTTGCCGAATTGCCACGTCATCAACGGGTACGGTCCGACGGAAAACACGACGTTCACCTGCTGTTACACGCTGACCCACGTGGAGCAAATTTCTTCGTCTGTGCCGATTGGGCGGCCGATTGCCAACACGAAGGTATACGTTTTGGATCAACATCTGCGACTCGTGCCCATCGGAGGTGTGGGGGAGCTCTACATCGGGGGAGCAGGTCTTGCACGCGGCTACCTCAACAACCAAGACCTGACTGATGCAAAGTTCATTGCCAATCCGTATGGAGAGCGCGGAGAGCGGCTGTATCAGACGGGGGACTTGGTTCGTTACCGAGCGGATGGCAACCTTGAGTTCTTGGGTCGGGCGGATCAGCAAGTGAAGATCCGCGGGTTTCGGATTGAATTAGGGGAGATTGAAAAAGTACTGGGTCAGCACCCTGCGATCCAAGAAGCTGTGGTGATCGCTCGCGAGTATGAACAGGGAGACAAACGACTGGTGGCCTATGTCGTACACGACCCTCAATCCACCGACAGCGAGGAACAAGAGGCGGAGCAAGAACTGCAACAGGAGCAGACTTCCCAGTGGGAGATGGTGTTTAACACCACCTATACGCAAACGTCCGAAGAATCGGAAGACCCGACGTTCAACATTATCGGTTGGAACAGTTCCTATTCGGGAGATGCCATTCCGGCAGACGAGATGCGCGAATGGCTTGGTCATACGGTAGATCGGATTCTGGATCTGAAACCGAAGCGCATGCTGGAGATCGGGTGTGGCACCGGGATGATTTTACACCGCGTTGCACCGCATTGTGAGCGCTACGTAGGGGCCGATTTTTCCCAAGAGGTTGTGAACCGCCTGCATCATCAATTGGCGAGTCGCGAACTCCCGTTGCCGCAAGTGGAGTTGCTTCATCGGACGGCAGACAATTTCGCAGGGTTGGAAGCTTCCTCCTTCACAGGTGTGGTGATCAACTCGGTCGTGCAGTACTTCCCGAATATTGAGTATTTGGTGGACGTGTTGCGCGGGGCGACAGAGGTCGTGTCACCGGGAGGCTTTGTTTTTGTAGGAGATGTGCGACATTTTGGGCTCTTGGGCGCGTTCCATACGGCGGTCGAGCTGCATGAGGCCCCAAAGGCGATGTCGACTGAAATTTTGAGTCAGAACATTCAAAAAGGGATGTTTGAAGAAAATGAACTTGTGATTGATCCGGCCTTCTTCTTGGCTTTGCAACAACAGCTTCCCCACATCGGGCATGTTGAAATTTTGCCGAAGCGCGGCGTTGCACACAACGAATTGACGCAGTTCCGTTATGACGTCATCTTACACATCGGAACGGAACGTCCGCTCCTGATCGACGGGGGAGATTGGCTGGATTGGGAATCTGATTTCTTGACGGTGGAGAGCTTGCGTCAGATCCTCACACAACCCGGCCAGCAGGCGGTAAAAATTCGACGTGTGCCCAACTCTCGTGTGTTGCACGAAGTGACGGCTCACGGCCTCTTGGAGAGCCCTGACCTGCCGCCAAATGTCGGGGAATTGCTGGAGAAGGCAGTCGCTGAACAGACAGACAAGGGTGTGAATCCTGAGGACTTATGGGCGATAGGGGAACTCTTGGGGTATCGTGTCGATGTCAGTTGGGTGCAGGGAGATGCGTCGGGGAGTTACGATGTGGTCTTCCAACCTTGCACAGATTCTGAACCGCGGCGTTTGCCCGTGTTCCAAGAGAAGGCAGCCTTCCCGCTTCCTTGGCACGCGTATGCCAACAATCCGCTGCAAGCAAACTTTGCGCGTGTGCTCGTGCCGAAATTGCGGACCTATCTGAAAAGTCTGTTGCCTGATTATATGTTGCCCAGTGCGTTTGTGCTGCTGCCTACCATTCCGTTGACGCTCAACGGCAAGGTCAATCGCCGTGCACTGCCCAGTCCCAGTCAGTTTCGTTTTGAACAAGAGACGGAGTACATCGCACCGCGCACTCCGATTGAAGAGTTGGTCGCAGGGATTTTTGCACAGGTACTGGGATTTGAAAAAGTGGGTGTTCATGACCATTTCTTTGAGCAGGGTGGACACTCCCTGTTGGCGACGCAAGTCATTTCCCGGATTCGGGATGCGTTCCGTTTGGAATTTCAATTGCACGATCTCTTCGAAGCTTCGACGGTCAGCTCGTTGGCGCAGCGGATCGAGAATGCGCGGCAGTTGGAACGCCCTTATGAAGTTCCGCCGATTGTCTCTCTCGACCGTGGGGCTGAAGTGCCGCTTTCGTTTGCACAGCAACGTCTGTGGTTTTTAGAGCAATTTTGGCCGGGGCTGCCTTCTTACAACATACCGGTCGCCCTTCATCTCCACGGAGCGTTGGACGTTGTCCGATTGGAACAAAGTCTGCGCATGATTCTCTCTCGACATGAGGCGTTGCGCACGACGTTCGTCGATGTGGAGGGTCAGCCCGTTCAAGTGATTCGTGAATCGGTGAACTTGCCGTTCTCCGTATACGATCTGACGAACTTGCCTGAGCAGGAGCGCATGGAGCAGGTGATGCAACTCGTGAAGGCGGAAGCAGGGCATGTGTTCAACCTGACACAAGACGTGCTGTTCCGCGCTCAAGTGGTGCAATTGGGCCAGTTTGAACACGTTCTGATCGTTAACATGCATCATATCGTCTCCGATGGCTGGTCGATGGGGGTGTTTGCAAGCGAACTTGCGGACCTCTATGCGGGAGAGTCTGGATCACCGCTACCCGAACTGCCGATCCAATATGCCGATTTCTCCCAATGGCAACGTCAGTGGTTGCAAGGGGAGGTACTCGAAGCACAACTTACTTATTGGAAGCAACAATTGACCGGGCCGCTTCCTGTCTTGCAATTGCCGACAGATCGTCCACGTCCGGCACTTCCGGGGTTCCAAGGCGCCGTGCATAAATTTGTGCTGTCCAAGCGTTTGACGGAGGATTTGAAAGCGTTAAGCCAGCGCGAGGGTGTCACGCTGTTTATGACGTTGTTGGCTGCTTTCCAGACGTTGTTGCACCGTTATTCGGGACAAACCGATATCGTCGTGGGTTCGCCGATTGCCAACCGAAACCGGCAGGAGATCGAAGGGTTGATCGGATTTTTCGTCAACACGTTGGTGTTGCGAACTGACCTTTCCGAAGAACCTGCGTTCCAAGAAGTCATGAAGCGCGTGAGACAAGTTGCGCTGGATGCCTACGCCAATCAAGACGTGCCGTTTGAAAAATTGGTGGAAGAAGTGCAACCGGAGCGCGACTTGAGCCATTCGCCGCTGTTCCAAGTGATGTTCCAGTTGGTCCCGCCTGCGGAGTTTGTGCTGTCAGGTTTGAGCGTGGAGGCGTTGGAAGTCCACAACGGAACGTCCAAATTCGATTTGTATCTTCCACTTTCCGAAGAGGGAGGCCGTTTGGTCGGCCGTCTGGAATACAACACCGAATTGTTCGAGCCCGCTACGATCTCCCGCCTGGTACGACATTTCCAAGTGTTGTTGGAAGGCATCATCGCCCAGCCGGACGTACCGATCTCCCAGTTGCCGCTGGTGAGTGAGGGCGAAGAACATCACTTGTTGATGGACTTGAACCGGACAGAGACGGAATATCCCAAGCACCTCACGATTTCTGAACTGTTTGAAGCGCAAGTGGAAGAGACTCCCGATTCAATCGCGATTGTGGGGGATGACCACCAACTCTCCTACCGTGAACTGAACGCAAGGTCCAACCGTTTGGCCCATCATCTTCGTTCGCGCGGGGTGGGAGCCGATGTGCTCGTCGGGTTGTGCATGGAGCGTTCTGTAGAAATGATCACCGCCATGCTCGGGATCTTGAAGGCGGGTGGCGCTTATATGCCGTTTGAACCAACGTATCCGGAAGAACGCTTGCTGTATATGTTTGAAGATACGAAAATCTCGTTGTTGTTGACGCAGCAAGAGGTACTGCCACAATTGCCGATCTCTTCGGTGGAGACGATTTGCATCGACCGTGAGGGTACATCGTTCGAGCAGGAAAGTGAAGCGAATCCAGTACACACGATTCAGCCGGATCATCTGGCGTATGTGAACTACACTTCCGGATCGACCGGCAAACCCAAGGGGGTGTGCATCCCGCATCGCGGCGTGGTGCGTTTGGTCAAACAGAACCACTACGTGCAGTTCTCGCAGGATCAAGTGTTCTTGCAGTACGCAACGATTTCGTTCGACGCAGCAACGTTTGAAATTTGGGGATGTCTGCTGCACGGGGGTCGTTTGATCGTCCCGCCGGCGAACAAGCTCTCTTTTGAAGAACTGGGGAATCTCTTGCTCCAGTACAAAGTTACGACGATGTTTTTGACCACCTCGTTGTTTAACCAGTTGATTGAGAACCATCTGGAGTGCTTGGTGCATCTAAAAACGTTGCTGACAGGTGGAGAGGTGATGTCGCTTCCACACGCGAGAGAAGCGCTGACCCGTTTGCCTGACTGTCAGTTGGTCAACGTGTATGGCCCGACGGAGGGCACAACGTTTACCACGTATTATCCGATTTCTTCGTTGGAGCAGTTGGCATCGAATGTTCCGATCGGGCGACCTATTGCGAACACGATGGTCTATGTACTCGATCATCATCTGCAACCTGTACCGATTGGAGTGGCGGGGGAGTTGTACATCGGAGGCGATGGGGTGGCACGAGGCTATCTCAACCAACCTCAGTTGACGGCGGAGCGCTTCCTGGCTGATCCGTTTCGCGTGGAGAGAGACGGAAAGTTGTACAAAACAGGCGATTTGGTGCGATACCTTCCGGACGGCAATCTGGAATTCTTGGGACGAACGGACGATCAAGTCAAGATTCGCGGATTCCGTATTGAACTTGGTGAAATTGAAGCGGCCCTTGGGCAACATCCTGACTTGGAACAAGTCGTGGTGGTCGCGAGAGAGGACCGAGCGGGTCAGAAGCGATTGGTAGCCTATACAGTACCGGCAGAGAATTGTCACCCTACTGCAAGTGATCTGCGGATGTTCTTGAATGAACGCTTGCCAGCCTTTATGGTGCCTGCGAGCTATGTGTTGTTACAAGCGTTCCCGTTGAACCCAAGCGGCAAAGTGGATCGTCGGATGTTGCCGGAACCTGAGGCGGTGTTGGCGGACGTTCGCGATCTCATCGTAGCCCCGCGCACGGCAGAAGAAATGGTGATTGCGGAGATTTGGTCCGAATTGCTCGGATGTGAGCAAGTTCATATCCAAGACCACTTCTTCGAACTCGGTGGACATTCGCTGTTGGCGATGCAAGTGGTCAATCGCATTCGCAAACAGTTGGGGCTGCAGATCGAGTTGAAAGAGCTGTTTGCCGCTCCTACTGTGGAGCAATTGGCGGAGATTGTGGCTCAGCGACTGGGGAATGATTCCGAAGTGGGTGAGTTGCAGATTCCTCGTGCGGTTGCTCAAGAGCACTATGCGTTGTCTCATGCACAAAAACGCTTGTGGTTCTTCTACAAATTTGATCCGGGGGCGACGGTGTACCATGTGCCGGTGAGCTACCTGCTCCATGAACAATTGGAACCAAGCGTGTTTGCACAAGCTTTGCAAGCGTTGGCTGCAAGACATGCGATTTTGCGCACCGTGTTCCTCGAAGTGGAGGGAGTGCCGCGTCAGCAGGTGTTGGATCAGGGGAATGTGCTCTTCGAGTATCAGGATTTGAGAAGCCTCGATGCACATCTCCAGAGGGCGACTCTTGAAGCGAAGATGAGCGCTTGCAACGAAGTTCCGTTTGATCTGACCCGAGGACCTTTGATGCGAGTGCTTGCGTTCCAATTGAGCGCAGAGCTGACGCACATCTATCTGAACATGCACCACATCGTCACAGACGGCTGGAGTAACAATGTGATTTTCCGTGAACTTTTGGAGCTGTATCGCGCCGAGAGAGAGGGCCGAGAAGCAGATCTAGAGCCTTTGCCGATCCAATACCTCGATTATGCACAGTGGCAAGAGGAAACGGGCGGTCACGGTCCGGAGGAAGAAGGATATTGGTTGCAAACGTTGGCCAAGCCCTTGCCGGTCTTGGATTTGCCGAGAGATCGAGAGCGTCCGAAAACGCAGACGTTTGCCGGGACGTCTCTCCATGTAGAAGCTTCGAAAACGCTGTATGCGAGCTTGCAACAGGTCGCCAAGCAGCAAGAAGTATCGATGAACATGCTCTTGTGTACGGCGTATGTGACTCTGTTGCGCCATCTCTCCCAAGATGAGGACATCATCGTGGGGATGCCGGTTGCAGGGAGGACGATGGATGCCCTCGAACCGATTGTCGGCTTTTTTGCCAATACGCTACCGATTCGTGTGCGTTTTGAAGAACAGGTGCGCACGTTGCAAGATTTGCTGCATGTGGTGAAACAGCAGACGTTGGAAGCCTACCAGCATCAAAATTACCCGTTTGATCTGTTGGTGGAGAAAGTCAATCCCGAGCGTGACATGAGCCGTCCTCCGATCTTCTCGACTTTGTTTGGTTATCTCGAGGGCATGCAGGCAGCGGAACAAGGTGCAGAGTCATTGTTTGGGGTCGATTTCCAATCGGAGACGAGCAAGTTTGATCTCGCGCTCTATGCGGGGGAGAAAAACGAGACGTTGATGTTTAACTTTGAGTACAATACCGACCTGTTCAACCAAACCACGATGGAGCGTTATGGGAACCTGTTGCTCCAGGTGTTGGAGGCGTTTGCAACCAATCTCCGTGCTCCGCTGGACAGTGTGGAATGGATCACCGACGCTGACCGTGCCGTCTATGCAGCGATGAACGAAACGGCCGTGGAGTTTGATTTGAACCAACTGTTGCACGAAGCGTTCATCGAACAGGCTGAAGCGCATCCCGAGAGAATTGCGTTGATCTACGAAGGCCAGTCGATCACCTATGGGGAGATGCATGAGCGTTCAAACCGACTCGCGAACTTCCTGCGTGATCAAGGTATCGAGCGAAATCAATTGGTCGGGATCATGATGGAGCGCAGCATCGAGCTGTTGGTGGGGATGTACGGGATCTTGAAAGCGGGCGGTGCGTATGTGCCGATCGACCCGGAATACCCGATACAGCGCGTTCAGTACATGCTGACGAACTCGGGATCTCAAGTGCTTTTGTCCAAGCAAACCTATCGAGAACAAGTCGAAGAAATTGCAAGTGGTCTTGCTCTGAAGTCGTTGCTCTATATGGATGCGTCTGCAAACAGTCAGGATGTGACCGACGCGAAGACTTCGATTTTTGTGTGGAGCGACTTGCAGAAGTACAGCACAGACACGCCTGTTGCCGTCAACGAGCCGAGCGACCTGGCGTACGTCATCTACACGTCGGGATCGACAGGAAAGCCCAAGGGCGTCGTGATTCAACATGCCGCCATCGTCAACCGACTGTTATGGCATCAGTCCGTCTTTGCCGCTACGCCTCAAGATTGCATGATTCAGCGAACCACCCATTGTTTCGATGACTCGATTATCGAACTGTTCTGGCCGTTGCGACATGGGGCGTCGTTACTGATTCTGCCGCGTGAAGTCTACACCAACCCGGAGTTCCTTGCCGACTTCATGATGCGCTACCAAGTGACCTACATGCAGTTCGTGCCGGCTTTGTTCTCCCTCTTCGTCAACTATTTGCAAGGTCTTCAAGAGGAGGATCGCCCGCGCTTTGTGATGCGCAACTTCATCGTGTCCGGGGAAGCATTGCCAAGCAAGTTGGTCAACCAGTGGTTCGAAATGTATCCAACAGGTACGCGCATCGCCAACCTCTACGGGCCGACAGAAGCTGCGGTCGATGTCACGGCATTTTTGATCGAAGCACCTCTGGAAACGGTCTACATCGGGGGTCCGATTGCCAACACCCAATGTTACGTGGTCAACCGCGGGGGTCAGCTCTGCCCGGTAGGCGTCAAGGGTGAATTGCTGGTCGGTGGTGTGCAGTTGGCGCAAGGATATCTACACCAACCGGAAAAAACAGCCCAAGCGTTCATTGCCAATCATTTGCCCGGCACTCCGGGAGATCGACTCTACAGAACCGGGGATTTGGCGCGCATCTTAGCAGACGGCACGATCGAATACTTGGGGCGGATTGACAACCAAGTCAAAGTGCGCGGCTTCCGCATTGAGCTTGGCGAGATCGAAGAAGTGTTCGTGCAACACCCGGCTGTGGAAATGGCCGCCGTCATCGTGAAGACCGCAAGCGACGGGAACAACATGCTCGTCGGGTTCTACAAGTCGACGGGAGGCGAGTTGGAGTCGGAGGAACTCAAGGGGTATATCGGCCGTCAAGTAGCGGCCTATATGGTCCCGACGCGCATCGTGTGGCTTGAGGAGATGCCTCTGACACCAAACGGTAAGGTCGACCGCAAAGCGTTAGAGCAGATCGCGGCGGATGCTTCCTTCGACATCACGCACGATTTCGTTGCCCCCTCTACGCCAACCGGACAAGCGTTGCAAGAGATCTGGGGAAGTGTGTTGAAGCGGGATGAAATCAGCGCAAACGACAACTTCTTCGATTTGGGTGGACACTCTCTACTGGTGATTCAAGTGACCAACCGGATTCAAAAGCAGTGGGGCGTGACCGTTGAGTTGAAAGACATGTTCCTTCACGCGACGCTGGAAAGCTTGGCGAATCATGTGGATGGCTTGTTGGGCGACGATTGTGAGCAGCAAGCGGTGCTCATTCCGTCCTTGCCGGAGCTTGCGCATTATGAAATGTCTCATGCTCAACAGCGCTTGTATATCCTCTACAAATTCCATCCCATGAGCAACGTGTACAACGTCCCGATGTTGAAAACCTATCGAGGCACTCTGGACCTCCCCGCCTTCCAAGCAGCGTGGCAGATGGTGGTACAGCGTCATGAAGCACTGCGTACCTTGTTTGTGGAAATTGAGGATGTGCCGCGTCAGGTGGTGAACGCAGAGCTGGAAGTGCCGATGGTCGTGCATGATCTGTGCGGGAAAACGTCCGCCGAGCAGCAAGCGTTCATTCGCGCAACCGTGGAAGCAAGTGAAAGTGTTCCTTTCGATCTGGAAGTGGGGCCGCTTCTGCGAACGATTCTGTTCAAACTCTCCGAAGCGGAGTCTGAGTTGTATCTGAGCATGCACCACATCATCACAGACGGTTGGAGCCTCGACGTGCTGTTTGGGGACCTGACCTTGGCTTATGAAGCGTTGAAGAGCGGACAACAGCCGGATTGGGAAGTTCTGCCTGTGCGGTACGTGGAGTATGCAGCGTGGCAGAATCAGGAGCTCTTGGCAGGGAAGTGGGAACAGCAGGAGCAATTTTGGTTGAACGCGATGGCAAAGCCGTTGCCGGTGCTCAACTTGCCGACCGATTTTGCACGACCGGAAGTGATGACGTTCCACGGGGAGATGGTGCATGCACACGTCCCGATGGAGGTGACCGAGCAACTGCGAGCACTTGCCAAACGTGAGGAAGTCTCGATGTACCTGTTGACGCTCACCGCCTATCTGATGCTGCTGCACCAGATGTCAGCTGAGGAAGACATCATCGTCGGCACGTTGGCTGCGGGACGAACGGTTGCAGAATTGGAGCCGATGATCGGATTCTTCGTCAACACGATGCCGATTCGCATCTCGTTTGCAGGAGTTGAATCCCTCCACGATCTGTTGCAAGCGGTGAAGACTCAATTTTTACGCAGCTACGAGCACCAAGAGTATCCCTTCGATCTCTTGGTTGAAAAAGTGAACCCGGAGCGAGATACGAGCCGTCACCCCATTTTCTCGACGATGTTCCTGTATGAAACGAATAAAAAAGGCGATATGAAATCACCTCCGCACACCATCTCCAAATTTGACCTCTCCTTGGCTGTTTTGGATGACGCGGATGGTTTGGTCTTGGAATTTGAATACAACACCGACTTGTTCAAGAGATCAACCATCGAGCAGTTCCACGACCGTTTGAAAAAAGTGTTGCATGCCTTGGCGCAACACCTTTCCAAACCGCTCGGTGCGTTGGATTTGCTCTCCGACACCGACCGCCTACTCTATGCGCAGTTGAACGAGACGCAACTGGCATTCCCGGAGGAAGCGACGATCCAGGAACTGTTTTATGAGCAAGCGGCGCTGCGCCCCGAGGAACCGGCACTTTCCGATGAGCAAGGGATGCTCACCTATGGGGAATTGAATGAGCGCACGAACCAAGTGGCGCGCTTTTTACAAGAGCAAGGGGTCGGCACGAATCAGTTTGTCGGCATCTTGATGGAGCGTAGCCGAGAATCTGTCGTGGCGATGCTGGCGGTACTCAAAGCTGGGGCCGCGTATGTGCCGATCGATCCGAATTACCCGGAAGAGCGTGTGCAATACATGTTGGAGGACAGCGGGGCGAGCGTTGTGCTCACTGAAAAACATCTGTGCTCTCGATTGGCAGAGGGCACGGTGGAGACGGTCTGCATGGAGGACATCCCGAACACCACTTCCAAGGCGAATCTCGCCGTTGGCAACGAGCCGACCGACCTCGCGTACATGATCTACACCTCAGGCTCAACCGGTTGGCCGAAAGGAACGATGGTGGCTCATCGAGGCGTCGTCAGTTTGGTCACGTGGATGAAGGAAACTTTCACAGCGGACGTGCGTCAATCGATGCTGCAATTCTCCTCCCACAGTTTCGACTTGTCGGTTTGGGAATTGTACACGTCGCTGTTGTTGGGCGCACGAGTGCATGTGCTGTCAGATCGTCAGCGTCACTCGGTTGAAGCCTTTGGGCAAGCGGTCGAGGAGTTGCAGGCGACGATCACATTCTTGCCGCCGGCGCTGTTCCACCAGTTCGGGTTGCATTTGCCTGAGAATTTGAACCCGTGGCAGACGATGACGTGTATCTTCGTTGCAGGGGAAGCGTTGCAGGCCGAGAGCGTGCGGATCTGGCAAGAGCGGTTCGGGGACAGCCTTGAAATCGTCAACGGGTATGGACCTACGGAAGCGACCGTGTTCACCACGTACCACCGAGTGCGGGAAACGGTGAACCCTGAATGGTCGACGGTGCCGATTGGCCGTCCTCTTGCCAACTTGGAATTGTCCATCTTGAACTCGCACTTGCAATTGTGCCCCGTCAACGTCCCAGGAGAGCTCTATATTGAAGGAACAGGATTGGCAAAAGGCTATCTGAACAAGCCGGACAAAACCGCAGAGGCCTTCAAGCCGCATCCACTCAAACCCGGACAGCATGTGTACAAAACGGGGGACATCGTGCGTCTGTTGCCAAGCGGGGAGATCGAATTCATCGGTCGCCAAGACTTCCAGGTAAAAGTGCGCGGCTACCGCATCGAGACCGGAGAAGTAGAAGAGTGTCTGTTGCAGCATCCGGCTGTAGACCTTGCAGCGGTCGTCGTGAAAAAGGACGCCCTCGGTCAGAACGAGCTGATCGCCTTCTACACCACGCAAAGCAACCCGCTCTCTCCGGCAGAACTGCGCCGTGAGTTGGAGGGCAAACTGCCGGCTTACATGGTGCCTGCACAAATTCTGCTCTTGGAGGAGATGCCGCTGCTGCCAAATGGCAAGGTCAACCGCAGGATGCTGACCGAGAGGGCCGAGTCGGTCGCAGTGACCCACAGTCGGGAGTTCCTCGCACCGGTGACTGCGATGGAGGAGCGGGTAGCTTCCATTTGGACGAATTTGTTTGCGAGAGAGGAGATCAGCCGTGATGACCATTTCTTCGAGATGGGCGGTCACTCGCTGATGGCGATTCAATTTTTGAACCGTGTTCACAAGGAGCTGTCTGTTCGTCTGGAGATGAGGGATATCTTCTTGCATCCGACGCTGGAGGGAATTGCGGCTCATGTAGAGGCCAATTCGGTTGTGCCGACGTTGGCGCCCGCGATGATCGAGCGTCTGCCTGAGCAAGCGCACTATGAATTGTCTTCTGCGCAGAAACGAATCTGGTTCCTGCATCAACTTCATCCAAGCAACCGGATGTACGATGTGATGACGATGATGGAGCATGAAGGGACGCTGGATCTGGAGAAGTTCGAAGCCGCTTGGAAACTCGTCATTGAGCGTCACGAAGCGTTGCGAACCGTGTTCTTCCAACTGGGAAGCGAGCCTCGCCAGCAAGTGTTGGATGAGATCGTAATTCCTCTGGAAGTCCGGGATCTCCAAGGTTTGGATCGCGAAACGCAAGCTGAGTTCATCTCGATGAAAATCGAGCTCTTCAACGCCCAACCGTTCGATCTCACAAAAGGGCCGCTGGTACGCATGTTGTTGTTCAAACGTGGAGAGCAATCGTACCAATTGTTCTTGAACATCCACCACATCGTCATCGACGGATGGAGTATGGAGTTGCTGTTCCGCGACTTGTCGTTGGCGTATGAAGCGCAAGTTCGAGGCGGAGAACCGGAGTGGGCACCGCTTGCGGTACGCTATGTAGATTTTGCGGCGTGGCAACGTGAGGAATTGGAAAAAGGAACGTGGCAGGCGCAGGAAGAGTACTGGTTGCAACAACTCTCCAAGCCGTTGCCGGTCTTGGAATTGCCGACCGACTACCCTCGCCCTCCGGTGATGACCTACAGCGGCTCGACGGAGGAACGTACAGTCTCCCTCGAACTGTTGGAGCAACTGCGAGGAGTGGCGATGCGGGAAGACGTGTCTCTGTACCAACTGTTGCTGGCTGCCTATTTCATGCTGATGCACCACCTGAGCGGACAGGATGATCTCATCGTCGGGACACCGGTGGCAGGGCGTATGAACGAAGAACTGGAACCGATGGTCGGATTCTTTGTCAACATGTTGGGGATTCGCACACGGATTGAGGACATTCAGACTCTTCGGGACCTGGTGCAAGAAGTGAAGCACCAATTCTTGAGCGCCTTCGAGAACCATGCGTACTCCTTCGATCTCTTGGTCGAAAAAGTAAACCCGACTCGCGACACATCACGAACGCCGATCTACTCCACCATGTTCACGTTGCATGCGGAACGGGGAACTGTACAGCCAGCAGGGTCCCTGCAGTTTGTGAGCAGGGAGGAAGAGTTGGGGTTCCAAACGGCCAAAGTCGACTGCTCCCTGATGGCTGTCGAACAGGTGAACGGGTTGCGATTGGCCTTTGAGTACAAAACCGATCTGTTCAAACGGGAGAGCATCTTGCGCTTTGCGGACTTGTACCAAGAGGTGTTGCACGCGTTCGTCGAACGAATGACAGCGCCGCTGGCAGAAGTTGAACTCTTGTCCGCAGAAGACCGGGGAATCTATGCCGCGTTCAATGACACGGCGGCTGAGTACGATCTGGAAACGACGTTGGTCGATCGCTTCTATGATTGTGTGCAGTCCTACCCGATGAGCATCGCACTGTCCGGCGAGCGGGGTCAACTGACCTACGCAGGGCTGAACGAGCGATCCAATCAGGTTGCCCATCTGTTGAAGCAGCAGGGGTTGCAGAGCGGTGAGTTTGTCGGCATCGTCATGGAGCGCTCGATGGAGACGGTCGTCTGTCTGCTTGGCGTCATGAAAGCCGGCGGCGTGTACGTGCCGATCGACCCGGATTATCCGGAAGAGCGAATCCGCTACATGATCGGAGACAGCGGAGCTCCTTATCTGTTCACCAAACTCGCGTATGTAGAAAAGCTGCAAGCGTTTTTGGAGTCGGAGGGTGGACAACAGGGACCGAAAATTCTGTGCATCGAAGAGGCCGCCGAGGTTTCCGACAAGCAAGATCTGCGAACGGAACTTCGCCCGGATGATCTCGCCTATATGATCTACACGTCAGGATCAACCGGACAGCCCAAGGGAGCCATGCTTGCCCATCGCGGTGTGGTCAATCTCGTGGAGTGGGCTGCGGATCGGTACCGCATTGGCCGTGATGATGTTGTGTTGGAATTCGCATCGTTTAGCTTCGATGTGTCCGTGTGGGATACGTTTGTCCCGCTTCTGCTCGGCGGTCGTTGTCATCTGCTTTCACAGGCGGAACGACTGTCTGTCGAAGAGTTTGCACAGGCGGTGGAGAACACGGGAGCAACGGCTGTTGCGATGCCGACGGTGTTCTTCAAGCAACTGGCCACGAATTTGACAGAGGAAAGTTACGCCAAGATGAAGACCCTCCGGAACATGTTCGTCGCAGGCGAGGTATTCTCAGGAGAAGTCATGCGTCTCTGGCAACGCCGCTTCGGTGAGCAGATCTCCATCACCAACGCGTGTGGGCCGACCGAATGCACGGTGTACCTCTCCGCGTACGATGCCAACACTCCATTCCCGGAGGAAAAAGTCAACGTCCCGGTCGGAACCCCTGTTGCGAACTACAGGCTGTATGTGCTCAACAAATACCGGACGCTCTGCCCGGTCAATGTGATCGGAGAGCTGTATGTCGAGACGGTGGCACTGACCAAGGGCTATCTGGGCAAGCCGGACAAAACGGCAGAAGCACTCTTGCCCAATCCGTTTGTGACAGCCGGCGAACGGAGATTCAGCGATCAACTGTACAAGACGGGCGATCTTGCGCGACTGCTCCCCGATGGAAATCTCGAAATTCTGGGTCGTCGCGACAACCAAGTCAAAGTCCGCGGGTATCGCATCGAAATCGGAGAAGTGGAAGCGGCGATCCTTCGCCATCCACAGGTGGAAGTCGCGTCTGTTGTCGTGCAAAGCGCGTCCGATGGCAGCAAGGAACTACACGGCTTCTACACGTCTGTCGAGGAATTGCCCGTTCACGAACTCAAAGCGTTCCTGAGCCGTCTCCTCCCGGTCTGGATGGTGCCTGCTCATCTGACGTCTCTTGCGCAGATGCCGCTCTCTCCGACGGGCAAAGTCGACCGCATCGCATTGGCGCAACGCAAGCCTCAATCCGGTGAGGAAGCAACTCCAATTAAAAAAGCAGCGCAGACTCGCGCAGCCGCTCCCCAGGTCGCGTTGGGAAGAAGTCATCTGCACCAACAGATCGTAGACATCTGGGCGAACGCATTGAACCGTACACCTGCCGAGATTCGCATCGACGACAACTTCTTCGACATCGGGGGACACTCGTTGCTGTTGATGAAGGTGCAGGACGACTTGCGAAAACAAGTGGGCTCGTCCCTGAAGATTCTCGATTTGCTACAATACACGACGGTTCGTCAACTGGCTGATGCGTTGGGGCAACCGACTTCCGGGAAGCACCGTACGCAAGAACCGACGTTTGCACCTGAACGAATCGTGGAACAAGAGTCGATTGCGATCATCGGCATTGGCTTGCGCTTCCCGGGTTCGAAGACTCCCTACGAGTTCTGGCGCAACTTGAGAGAGGGCAACGAATTGATCCGCGACCTCACATTTGAGGACGTGCAAAGCCAGTGGGAACATCTCGACTCGGAGGAACGCGAGCGTTTGGTGCTGCGTGAAGGATATCTCGATGACATCGACCTGTTCGATCCTGAGTTCTTCCAGATGAGCCAACAGGAAGCGAGCTACATGGACCCGCAACAGCGCCTGTTCATGCTCTGCGCGTGGGAAGCGATTGAGAATGCCGGGTACAAAGTCAGCGACATCCGTTCGAACGCCGCCGTCTATGCCGGCGTCTCCGATACAGAATTCCAAACGGAGGTCTTGGGACGAGGAGAAGGAGCTTCGGATGAATTCCAAAGCGACCTGCTCACCAACAAAAAATTCGTCGCGACTCGACTTTCCTACAAGTTGAACTTGCAAGGAGAAAGCGTCGTCGTCGACACCGCTTGCTCCACCTCGCTGGTTGCCGTGCATATGGCGTGCCAAAGCTTGTTGACCGGACAGAGTGAGTATGCCATCGCAGGAGGCATCTCGGTTCAAACTCCACAAAAATGCGGCTATGTATATGAACCGGGCTTCATCGCGTCGCCGGACGGCTATTGCCGAGCGTTTGACGAGCAAGCAAACGGAACGGTGTTTGGCAACGGGGTCGGAACGGTGTTGTTAAAACGCCTCTCCGCCGCAGAGCGTGACGGAGATCCGATTTACGCGGTGATCAAAGGCTCCGCGATCAACAACGACGGCAATGCGAAGATCGGCTACACAGCTCCAAGCCAACAGGGGCAAGCGGACGTCATTCGAAAAGCGCAACGTGTGGCAGGAGTCGACCCGTCGACGATCTCCTACATCGAAGCTCACGGGACGGGAACTCATCTCGGAGACCCGATCGAAGTGTCTGCGTTGAAGGATGTATTCGGCGATCAGCAGGAGCAAGGCTTCTGCGCCCTCGGATCGGTCAAAACCAACATCGGGCACACCGACGCAGCGGCGGGTGTGGCCGGGTTAATCAAAGTGGCGCTTTGCATGAAATACGGTGAACTGGTGCCCAGCTTGCATTTCAACAAACCGAACCCGGCCTTGGGATTGGAAGACAGTCCGTTCTATGTCAACACGACGCTCAAACCATGGACAGAGGAAAAAGGACTGCGCCGAGCGGGGGTAAGTGCATTCGGCATCGGTGGCACGAATGCGCACGTGATACTTGAACAGGCTCCCGGTACGAATACAAGAACTGGAGGTAAGGAAGCGTGAGCACAGAGGGAATCGACCGTTCGCATCACCTCTTCACACTCTCGGCGAGAAGTCTAGAGGCAGTGTGTCAAGCTGCGGAGAAACTAAAAGACCATGTAGACGTGGAACCTGCCCAAAACCTGGCCGATCTTGCGTATACCCTGCACGTCGGCCGGGAGGAGTTTGATCATCGAATCGCGGTGGTCGCACAGGATGCAGAAGAACTCAAGAAACTGTGCCAACAGGAACCGGAGACAACGGGGGCCATCGCCTATCGGAAACAGAGCACAGAGCCCCTCAAAATTGCGTTTCTGTTCAGCGGCCAAGGTTCGCAATACATCGGGATGGGGCAGACCTTCTATGAAAGTTCGTCGCTGTTCCGCGACGTGTGCGATACCTGCTTTGATCTTGTCCAACCGTTCTACCCCATACCGTTTCAAGAGTACATGTTCAATCCGAAGTACAGCGTCGAACTGAATCAACTGCATATTAGTTCGACTGCGATGTTTATCATCGAATATGCGCTGGCTTCTCTATGGATGTCGTGGGGGATTCAGCCGGATACGGTGATTGGACACAGTTTGGGGGAGTATGTGGCCGCCTGCATTGCGGGCGGGTTCTCTCTGCGCGATGCGCTGCAAACCGTGGTTAAGCGCGGATATCTCATGCAGGAGGGGACGGAAAGCGGAGCTTTGCTTGCGGTGAACGGAACGTTGGAGATGGTACAGGCGTACTTGGAACCGTATGGGGAGGACGTGTCGGTGGCAGCCGTCAACGGCCCGCAGCATTTCGTCATCGCGGGCCGACGAGATGCGGTGGAAAAATTGGACGCTTCCTTGGAGGCAGACGGGATCGTACACCGACTGTTGCCGCTCGCCTCAGCTTCCCACTCGGTGTTGATGGAGCCCGTCTTGGACGAGTATCGCGAATTTATGGAGCGAGAAGTCACGTTTTCCCCCATTCAAATACCGCTTGTGTCCAACTTGACAGGGGAAGTCGTGGAGGGACGAACTCTGGATGCAACGTATTGGTGTCGCCACTTGCGGGACACCGTGCAGTTTGCAGCCGGGATTCAGAGATTGCTGGACCAAGGGTTTACAACGTTTTTGGAGATCGGACCGCATCCGATGCTGACGACGTTGGTCGAAACTCTGCAACTCTCAGAGGGTCACGTGGTCGTCCCCTCACTCAATCGCAAAGAGCCCGCTTGGAAGACCTCGCAAGAAAGTCTCGGTCAACTCTGGTTGGCGGGGGCGAACATCGATTGGCACGCATTCGATCAGGAGTGGAAGCGCAAGCGAGTCCATGCGCCCACGTATCCCTTCGAACTCAGGTCCTGCTGGGTCGCATCCGGAACTTCTGATCGCGTTGCACCGGGGAGCGCAGAAGCACTGCCAAAGCGTGTCAACGTGGTGCGGTCGCCGGAAGAATGGGTGCGGACCATTTGGACCGAGGTGCTCGGTGTGGAAGAGATTGCACCCCAAGATAACTTTTTGTATCTGGGCGGAGATTCCTTGAACCTGATTCGCGTGCAGTCTCGACTCAACAAAGCGTTACAACTGCGTCTCAACCTGCAAGAACTGTATACAAACACGGGGTTCGCAGACTTAGTTGCCCTGCTCGAAACCAAGCTGGGGGAGAACAGTGGTGAAGTCGTGGAAGACACCGTTGGAGGAGAGACGCAAACTCCTGTCGTTGGCGAGGTTCCGCTGTCGCACATCCAGCAGTGGTTGTTCCAAAGTAGCAAGATGGACCCCGAATATTTCTTCATGCCGGTCTGTTTGGAGCGAAGCAAGCCGCTGCAACCTGAATTGCTACAGCAAGCACTTCAGATCTTGCATGCTCAACATGACATGTTGCGGGCGACCTACAAGCGAGATGGCGGACTCGTCCGGCAGATCGTGCTCGCTCCCGAAGAGACAGCTGTGGAACTGCTCCTCTACGACCTCTCCGACTTGGAGGTTGCTCAAGAAAAAAGGGAAGCCTTCCACCGTCTGGAACTTGACTTGGCCAATTCCCTTACATTTGAAAAAGGACTCATGAACCGTGCCGCGCTGATCAAGATGGACGAGCATCAGCACCGCGTCCTCTGGGTCGTCTCCCATCTCTACACCGACAACGTCAGCAGCCATATCCTGCCCCAAGACTTGATTACGGTGTATGAGCAATTGGAACAGGGCGTGGAGCAGTCCCACATCCATTTGGGCGAGAAAAGCGCTTCCTACAAAGATTGGGTGGAGATGTGTCGCTCCTTTGCCAATTCTGCACAGGGAGCAGACGACTTCCGCTATTGGGAAGCCCTTCTGGAACAAGAGGGCGAGGCGTTCTTCGCAATCGGAGAGGGCCGTGAACGCAACACCCTCGCGAACATGAAGTCACAGTCCTTCAAGTTCGACGCCGCGCGCACCGCGATCATCCGCCAACACATCCCCGAGATGTACAACACGTCGGGTAAAGAAGTGCTGACCGCTCTCGTTCTGCACAATCTCTCCAAATGGCTTGAGCGGGAGCAGGTCTGCGTCGCAGTCAACGGTCACGGACGGGATGTGGTAGGAGACCAACAGGCCGTAGACCTGAGTCGAACGGTCGGGTACTTCATCAACACCTACCCGTGTCACGGGCGGATCGAGGGGCATCAAACCATCGAGCAAACCATCACGCAGATGCAACGACGCTCGCAGGAGATGCCGCATGGAGGAGCTTCCTTCAACATGCTGCGCTACCTGAGTGACGACGCGCAGATTCGTGAAACCATGCAGGGCTTCCCCGATCCCGAGGTGTTGTTGAACTATCACGGCGAATTGCTCGACCTCTCAGGCACGAGCGAGTGGCGAGAGTACGAGCCCGGCAATCTGGAGCAGCCGATGAACCAAGAGTCGCAATACAAACTGATCGTCTCCGGCTACATCCAAGACGGCGAATTGGTTCTCCACCTCTCTTATCTGGAGTCCCTGATCTCGCCGGAAAGCATCGCTTCCTTGGAGCAACTGTTCCACGAGCAAGTGCAACATCTGGTCGAGGTCTGTGAAGGAAAGCTCGTCTAAAAAAGAGTCGCGTTGGACCGAAGAAGGGGTGCTGAACCCCTTCTTTTTTTATCTCCGTTGAATAAAGTAGGAATATACTGCAACTTCGAAAGAGGCTGGGCAATCACCTATTTCCACCTCAACACATACCCTATACCAATCTCTCCAAAAGCGAGGTGGAAATCACGTGATGAGGAGCGGTAACAGGACTCCTTCCTTGCGCGAGTCGGGTCCGGATGTGTTGGATCAATTCCGCAAGGGCGAGGTAGCCTTGAATGAGGCGCTCAAACGATTGAATGGGAGCAGCCCGAACTCCACCCTCCGCCGTGAGAACAAAGGCCAAACGGCCGTTGTCGATACACAGCGCTACCAGGCGATCATCAAAGAACTTGACGGACTGATCGGGTTGCGACAGGTGAAGAATTTGGTCAAGGAGATTTTTGCTTTCATTCAAATTCAGCAAAAACGCTCCGCCGCCAAACTCGCCACCGAACCCATCGTCTTGCATATGATCTTCAAAGGCAATCCGGGCACCGGGAAAACGACGGTGGCACGCATCTTGGCCCGTTTGATGCGTGAACTTGGCGTCTTGTCAAAAGGTCATCTGGTAGAAGTGGAACGGGCCGATCTCGTCGGCGAATACATTGGGCACACCGCCCAAAAAACGAGAGAACACGTCAAAAAAGCACTCGGCGGCATCATGTTCATTGACGAAGCCTACTCCCTCGCCCGCGGCGGCGAAAAAGACTTCGGCAAGGAAGCCATCGATTGCCTCGTCAAATCCATGGAAGACCACAAAAACGACTTCATCCTCATCCTCGCCGGCTACGGCTTGGAAATGGATCAGTTTCTGCGCACCAACCCCGGCTTGCCGTCGCGCTTCCCGATCACCGTCCATTTTGAGGACTACTCGGAGCACGAACTGATGCAGATCTCGGACACGATGCTCCGCCAACGCGAATACCGTCTGTCGCACGAAGCCAATGTCAAATTGCGCTCGTTCCTCCGCGACAGCTTGCAAGGGGCGGGACGTCGAAACTTCAGCAACGCCCGGATGGTGCGCAACATCATCGAGCGGGCGATTCGCCTGCACGCGGTGCGGCTGCTCGACAACGAGCGCCCGTCTCGCGAAGAGTTAATGCGGATCGAACCGGAGGACTTGGTGATGGGGGAGGAACTCAAAAATGAGGAACTGTCTCGTGATTGGCCGAACCAACGTCGGTAAGACCATTTTCTGCCTCAACTTCGCGGAGTTCCTCGGGCTCCAGCGAATGGATGTCTACTTTCAATTGCCCGACGGCACCACCCGTCAGCGCAAATACAACGTAAGCACCGCCCGCGAAGAGCTCTCCAGCACCGAAGCCCACCACACCCGCTCGCTGCAATCGATCTCGCTGGAACTCCCGCGCGGCAAAGGCATGCGCCAACTCAAACTCACCGACTCCACGGGCCTCGTCGACGGCATCCACCCGGACCTTGAAATGCGCGAGGCAATGGCGCAAACGCTCGAAGAACTTCGCCTTGCAGATTGCGTCCTCCATCTCGTCGACGCCAGCGAGATCATGAAGGCAGGGGGCCTCAAAAACCTCGGCGAGCTCGATCTGCAAATCGCCGAGCTCGGTTCCCGAAAAAGCGGCTACCTCTGCCTCGCCAACAAAGTCGATCTCCCCGACGGGCAACGTGGCTTCAAACTGTTGGAAAAAGAGATGAAGGGCCTCAACTTGCTCCCCATCTCCGCCCTGTACCGCCAAGGATTTCGGGAGGTGAAAGATCATGTATGGCGTCTGGTCTAGCCTCCTTGTCGAAATCTTCGGCATGGTCTTGACCGGACTGACGATCAAGTTGATGGACGATGCGCTCGATGTGGAGTTTGACAAAAGCGTCGGGCGGCACACGCTGTCCGTTCGTCTCGGACGCGCCTGCCTGCCGTACGGACTTCTGCTGTTCGGCGTGGCGATGGCGCTTGCGCCAAGCGTGGCCTTGGCGCTTTTTCTCGCCTCCTACGCAATCGGAATGGGGCATGACCTTTCGGAAAAAATGCCCACCCGACTGCCGGGCTGGCTCGAATCGATCCTCGCAATCTGCCTCGCCCTCTGGCTGAGCGGGCCGCAGACCACCGCGTGGGCCGTGTTCGTCATGATCATGATCCAACTGCTCGACGATCTGATGGACGTTCACCATGACCGTCGATCGGGACAGACGAACTGGGCCATTCGCGCCGGCGTTGTGGAAGCCACCCTGCTTTTGTTCATCAGTGCGTTGGCCGCGATCTTGCTGGCCCCGCTTCGAACGGCGGAAGTCATCGTGGCGATTCCGATCGTCCACATCGTGATGGCGCTGCTGGTCGGGATCAGGTGGCGGGAGAGGAGGGAGCCAAATTGACCTGGGTGATCCTCGGCATCCTTCTCCTGTTGCTCTGCATCTTGATCGGGTTCACCGTCGGTCGCCGACTCGGCTACCAAGACGGCATCGACCAAGGCCGTGCCCTCGCCAAGATCGAGTTGCGCGAAACCACGCTTCGCCGCGGCACTTGCCCGATCTGCGACCGTTCCTAAAAAAAGCGACCAGATTCCCGACTTTATTCGGGAACTTGGTCGCTTTTTTGTGATTCATGTTTGTCGGCTCGCCGCCCGGTCTGAGCAGCAGCCCTCACGGACGGGTGCCTTTTTTTCTCGAACGCAAGTACGCGATGAGAGCCACAACTCCACCGGCCAACAACGCCAGAACGCCCCACGTTTGTGCGGGATCGTACCACATCCGCACTTTCAGCCAAGTGGAGGGAAACTTGAGCCAATCTGCGGCGCCGAATTTCTCCTCGGTGCCGGTCGCGAGCACGTACTTGCCTGTTCGGTCCTGCGGTTCGTAGACGGCGAGGTAATACGTACCCGGCTCCAACTTTCTCGCAACGAATTGCCTCTGCAAAAGCGTCGTCTGCGTAAACGGTTCAAAAAACTCGTCCTCTTGGCCGTCGTACAGAAAAATCCCCTGGCCTAACCCCTCCGGCGTCGAAAGCGGGTAGTTCGGCGGCTCGTTGGATTTCGGCAACCCCGGCCCGAACAGGACGAGAGCGGGCGTGTAGGAGTCGCTGCCCGGCTTTTTGGGTACGGACAGTCTGGCGTAGAACGGCGTCTCCTCCGTCACCGTCAGTTTGTACAGATCGACTTGGCGCGGGGTCGTGAGATTTCCGTACACCGCATACGACGTCGTCGGATCGGGGATGGGAAACGCTTGGTCATACCCTTGGACAGCCCGCTCGACAAAAATCGGCTTGTGCGCCATCGCACCGGACGGGATGAACAGGCACGCGATCAGCATGATCATCAAGTACAGGACGATTCGCGAGGAAACGGGATGTTCGCGCATCATCGTTCGCATCATCGGGATCTACACCTCCTCTTCCTTGATAACTCATATGCGGACGAGGCTTTCCTCATGAGCGGCGAATAGGGTAAGATGAGAGATGAGGTGGACCCGTCGATGAAGAAAATGCTGATGATTTCCTACTATGCACCTCCGCAATTGAACGCGGAGTCAATTTTGGTTGCGAAGACGTTGAAATTCCTCTCCCGACAGTTTCAAGTTGATCTGGTGACCGTCGGAGAAGAGGCGGAGTTCAAAGTGGACCCGTTTTTGGTCGAAGAGATGGGCGACGATGTGCAAATCACCCGCCTGTCCAACCCCAAGCCGACCTCGCGCGTTCTGCGCAAGATCTACCGCGAGACGGTGGGTCGGATGTCTTCTATAGACAACCCGATCTGGCTGCGGGCGGCCGAGACGATGATGAATATGATGGTGGAACGAGGACAGTATGACGTCCTGTACTCCCGCTCCCAACCGGGGTCGAGTCACTTGGCGGCGCTCTATGCCAAGAAGCGGTTCGATTTGCCGTGGATCGCGCAATTCAGCGACCCGTGGGCGCACAATCCGTACCATCCGTACCATGGACGCAAGAAACAAGCCATCGAAGCTTGGGAGAGCGAAGTCGTTCAACTTGCGGACAAGCTGATTTTCCCCACGCAAGAGATGTTGGAGTTGTACGCAGCGGCCCATCCCACCGTCGATGTAGCGGGCAAGTCAGTCGTCCTGCCGCATCACTATGACCCGGAATTGTACATAGGAACAGAGCAAGAAACCCCTTCTGAAAAAATTCGCCTCGCCTACATCGGCGATTTTTACGGCCTGCGCAGCCCGGAGCCGTTGGTAAAAGGTCTGCGCGTGCTGAAGGAACGCCGCCCTGATCTGGTGGAAGGCTTGGAATTGCAGGTGGTCGGCAACGTCGAACGAACGTTTCACCCGTTGCTCGAAGAAGCGGAGCGCACCCTGGGCATGACGGTGCAACGCGTCGGGCAAGTGCCGTATCGCAAAAGCTTGGAGGCGATGGCGCAGACCGACATCCTGTTGTTGGTCGATGCGCCGAGCGATGTGAATTTGTTTTTGAGCTCGAAGCTGATCGACTACTTGGGCGCACGACGCCCGATTCTCGGGATCACGTCGACGAAAGGCACGGCGGGCCGCTTGTTGCAAGACTACGGCTGGCAGGTTCATCATCCGGACGACGTGGACGGCATCGCCGATGCGTTGGAACTCTACCTCGGCCGTCTGGACGAGCAACAAGCCCGCGCCGAATCGAATTCTGTGGAGAACTTCTCTTCGGAGCATGTGGTGGGGAAATTGGTCGAGCTGTGCCAGCAGGCGATGCAGGAGCAAAGTAACCGTTAGAACGAGGGGGCCACATCAATGGCAGATTGGAACTGGACGTTAGAGGAAGCACAGCAGTTGGACCGGGAGGACGAGTTGGCGGGGTTCCGCGAGCGGTTCTACCTGTTGCCGGATACGATTTACATGGACGGCAACTCGCTTGGGTTGGCGTCTCGCGATGCGGAGCAAGCGGTTCTTAAAGCGTTGGAAGAGTGGAAGACGCTTGGCATTGAAGGCTGGACCGAAGCGTCTCCACCGTGGTTCTATTTGGCGGAAGAGTTGGGCAAGCGACAAAGCGACCTCGTGGGCGGCAAGCCGGAGGAAGTCATCGTGACCGGTTCGACCACCGTCAATTTGCACCAGATGGTCTCGACTTTTTATCGTCCCGAAGGCAAGCGCACGAAGATTTTGGCGGATGAGTTGAATTTCCCGTCCGACATCTACGCGCTGCAAAGCCAAGTCCTGCTCAAAGGTCTCGACCCGGCGGAACATCTCGTGCAGGTGAAGAGTCGCGACGGACGCTTGATCGAGGAGGACGACATCATCGCGGCGATGACCGACGAGATCGCCCTGATCTTGCTCCCGGCTGTGTTGTATCGCTCGGGGCAACTGCTCGACATGGAGCGATTGACCCGGGAAGCGCACAAGCGGGGGATTCTGATCGGTTTTGATTGCTGTCACTCCATCGGCTCGGTGCCGCACCGCTTCTCGGAGTGGGGGACCGACTTCGCGTTCTGGTGCAACTATAAGTATCTGAACGCAGGTCCAGGTTCTGTCGGCGGGCTCTACGTCAACGAGCGCCACTTTGGCACCCGTCCGGGCCTCAGCGGTTGGTTCGGCTACCACAAGGAGCGTCAGTTTGACATGGTGCATGAGTTTGAACCCGCTGAGACGGCGGGTGCTTGGCAGATCGGCACGACGCATCTGCTGAGCTCGGCCCCGTTGCTCGGCTCTCTGCAAATTTTTGAAGAGGCGGGGATGGAGCGTCTGCGTGCGAAATCGTTGCGCCAGACGGAATACCTCATGGGCTTGATCGACCGCCTGCCGGAGTCGCTCGGTTATGTGATCGGCAACCCGCGTGAAGCCGAACGCCGCGGGGGACACGTCTCGTTGGAGCATGAAGAGGCGGTGCGCATCTGCAAAGCGTTGAAAGCCCGCCACATCATCCCGGATTTCCGATTCCCGAACGTCATCCGCTTGGCGCCGATTGCCTTGTACACCTCCTATGAGGAAGTCTGGCGCACCGTTGAAGCCCTGCGTGGGATCATCGAAAACCGCGAGTACGAAGTGTTCGCGACCGGACGTAACGTCGTCGCCTAAGACCGGCAAGACCTGCATACAGCAAAAAAAAGCCCCACGGCCAGTTCGAATGGCTCGTGGGGCTTTTTTTCATGCCTCTTACTTCTTGGTGAGGGCGGTGAGTTGGGAGATGAGGTTCTCCAAGTTGTTGAAAGAATCGACGACCTCTTCGATCCGGCTGTATTGTTCCTCAACCGATGTGAGGACTTCTTGGACGGCAGCCGAGGTCTGTTCGGTGACGGAGGAGATCGAGGTGACTTCGTCGATCGTGACGTTGGAGGAGGCAATCAGGTTCTGCACCATCATCTGCACGTCGTTTGCTTGACGTACGACGTTGTCGGTGTTGGACATGATGTGTTCGAAGAACTGTTCGGCTTGTTGGGTGGCTTTTTTGGAGGAGAGCATTTTTTGCTGGCCTTCGTTGACGATGGCGGTGACTTGGCTGGTTTTTTCTTGAATTTCGCCGAGGATGTTGGCGATTTTTTCGGTGGAGTGTTGGGAGCGTTCCGCCAGTTTGCGCACTTCGTCTGAGACGACGGCAAATCCGCGGCCGTGTTCACCGGCTCGTGCGGCTTCTATGGCTGCGTTGAGCGCCAAGAGATTGGTCTGTGCGGAAATCTCGGTGATCGTGTCGAGGATGGTGCCGATCTGCTGGGTCTGGTCGGTCAATTCCGCCATGAGCACCACCGAATTAGAGATGATCGAGGAGACTTCCTCCATCTCGGAGGCCGCATAGGAGATCTGCTTGTTGCCTTCTACCGTGACGGACACCGTCGATTGCGAGAGGTCGCGCATCGTGGTGGAGCGTTCAGAGACCGTTTGCACCGAATGGTTGACGACTTGCATCGATTCGTTGATATCGGCGACGCTTGCCGCTTGTTCGCTGACACCGTGCGCAATTTCGCCGAACGCGGCGGTGACTTCCTTGGAAATCTGACCAGTCGCCGAGACGTTCGTCGTCACGATGTCCCCGAGTTCACGCAAGGTGTGAACCGACTGCTTGATTTGCTGCAACAGCAGGTCGACACGCTCCTTGGCTTCGACCGCTTCTTGGCGTTGTTGTTCTACTTCCAGACGCATCCGGTACCCGATCCGGGTCTGGATGGCGAGGATGACGACCGCCATGACGGAGACTTCGATGATGACGTAGATGTACGTGAGGTCCGCTTCCGAATACCAATGACGGAAGAAGATCACCAGAACAAACTCCATCAGCACACCGCCGATCCCGGCGATCATGATGATGCGCGCTCTGTGGTAGAACGAGAGCATCATCACGCTCAGGCAGATGTTCAGGTAGGAGGCGGCGGTATGGTCTCCGATGAACGACAACAGGTCGAACACCATGAAAGCCCCGATATAGATGTACGGAGTTTGCTTAACCCAGATCTTTTTCAAGATCAAGAAGGTGATGAAGGCACCCAGCAGGCCTGCGCCCACGGCATCCATGATCAAAATAAATTGATTTCGTGCAGCCAATGTGGCCAGCACGATGGCGGCCCACATGCCGATCATCAAATATTTGTTCGTTTGCTGGTTCAACTGGCCGTTGTTGCTCATGAGTTGTACACCTCACTTCACTTTTTCATATCGTACTACAGAAATTAAATTTTGTCATTCTGAAATGAAATGTGCCTAATACCTCCTTGGTTTGGATTGATTTTCTTAGAGATCAATGAGTGATAATGATAGTGCAGTTTGGTTTATTGTGAATGTTTCGTCGTTAATGTTACTATTTTCATTCTGTATATGATAATTCCTGCATGAGTTGATTCTAAAGACTACTTTTTTTTGTTCGAATGAACACTCAAGAGACTCGTTTCTAGATAATAATGACTAATATTAAATAAAAGCACATTCAATTTTCAGATAGATTAATTTATAGTTCTGCGGTAAGATATGGGACAGAACACTTTTCGCTATGAGATGAGGTGAACCGCGAGATGAGCAACTTGCAACAACAATCGTACGCAATCAGTCGGGGAAGAGAATACGCGGGATGGGAAACGTCTCCGAAGACGTTGCCACAAGCGCTGAAACGGGCGGTGGAGCGCGGGCGCGGCATTGTGCATGTCAAAGCCGACGGGTCCGAAGTCTACCAATCGTATGCAGACCTGTTGGATTCGGCGGAACGGGTGTTGGGAGCGCTTCGGGCGAGAGGCTTGCAACCACATGACAAAGTAATCGTGGAAGTGCAGGACTCCCATCTCTTTCTGTCGGTGTTTTGGGGCTGTATCTTGGGGGGGTTCACCTGTGCGCCGATGCATACGCCGGCTTCGTTTGAGCCGGAATCCAACCAGATGCGCAAGACCAAGAACGTCTGGAAGCTGTTGGACGAGCCGTTGCTCGTATGCGACGGGTTTCTCGAATCGAAATATCTGAACCTGCAAGAGCATCCGCTGTACGCCGGACTTCGTTTGGTAACGGCCGAAACGCTGTTGAATCATGAGCGGGATGGGCACCACCATCCAAGCCTTCCCGAAGACCTCGCGTTCTTGCAGTTTTCCTCAGGCTCCACAGGCAACGCCAAGGGCGTGGAATTGACGCACGGCAACATCATGTACAACTGCGGTTCTCAGTCGGAAGCGTATGGGTTCAACGAGCATGACGTGTTCGTGAACTGGATGCCGCTCTACCACGATATGGGTCTGATCGGGCTGCATCTGCATTCGCTGTTCCACGGCTCCCAACAGCTCAAGATGTCACATGAGACGTTCGTGCGACGCCCCGAACTGCTTTTGAAAAAAATAACCGAGCACGGCGGCACCATCACCGGCTCGCCGAACTTTGGACTTGAATGGATGACCGCCAAAGTCAACGACCTCTCGGAACTCGACCTGTCTACACTGCGGGCGATGATCAACGGAGCCGAGCCGATCTCGGTGCAAGTCACACAGCGTTTCCAAGAGAAATTTGCTCGAGCCGGCTTGCGGGAGGGGGCAGTTTTTTACACCTACGGGATGGCGGAAGCTTGTGTCGGCGTCGCGGTGGCACCGTGCGGCGAGATGCAGAACGATCTGTTCCATCGCATCGACCAGAAACTGTTCAACTCGAAGGGACTCGTCGTTCCTGTCACCGACCTCGACACGCCGTATCTCGAAATGGCGGACGAAGGGATTCCACTGCCGGGCATGGAGTTGCGCGTCGTCGATGATCGCGACCAAGTGTTGCCCGAATCCCGCGTCGGACACATCCAGATCAAAGGTCCGAACGTCACACGGGGCTACTACCGCAATCCGGAAGCCAACGCCAACCTGTTCTGCGACGGTTGGTTGCGGACGGGTGACCTTGGGTTTCTTCTAAACGGTCGTTTGGTCGTGACCGGGCGGAACAAGGACATCATTTTCATCAACGGTCAGAATTTCTACGCCCACGACGTGGAGGAGTTGGTGATTCGGGAGTTCGATCTGCAGAACCAGACGGTCGTCGCCGTTGGCATGACCGAGCAGGGAAGTGGTCGCGAGCGCGTCTACCTGTTCCTCAAATACAAGCGGATCAACGACCAGTTCTTGAAGCTGTCCCAAGATCTCAAGACCACGATCAACGTCGAACTCGGGTTCGAGATCGAGGGTGTCATCCCCGTGCAAGCGATTCCGAAGACCACGTCGGGAAAATTGGAGCGCTACAACCTGCGCGCCCGCTTGATCGAGGGGGAATTCGATGAGTTGCTGGACGACATTCGCCTGAAACTGTTGGAGAAGTCCAGCACCCGCAACGACTTGATCATGCCGCGCACGGCGATGGAGAAGATTCTGCACAAGCTCTGGACCCGCGTTCTTGGTCATCTGCCGGGCTCGGTCATTTCGGTGAACGACCACTTCATGGCACTGGGCGGCAACTCGCTGAAAGCGATGCAACTGCTGCGCGACGTGGAGGAAACACTCGGGGTTCAAGGATTTGAACTTTCCAAGCTGTTCGAATGCCCGACGATTGAAAGCCTCGCGACGTACCTGGAGCATCTGCAAGCCGCACAAGCGGAGGTTGCGGCAGGTTCTCACGATCTCGCCCTGCAGACGAGAGAGTCGATTCGCGAGTCGGTGTTGCGTCTGCAAGCGGAAGGCCAGCGAGCGGAGTACGAACTGTCCCACGGACAACGCGGTCTGTGGTTCATCCAGCAGATGACGCCGAATTCGGTCGCGTACAACGAGCACTACTTGCTGAAACTTACAGGTCGTCTCGACGTGCTGACGTTCGGTCTCGCCCTGCGTGAAATCATCGAGCGTCATGCGATTCTGCGCACGGTGTTCGTGGAGCGGGGAGGACGTCCGAAACAGTTGATCCTCGACGAAGTGACGTTCGAATTGCCGCTGTTCGACGCGGTGGACATGACCGAGGAGCAAGTGCAAGCGGTCGTGGAAGAAGCGCTGTTCGAAGACCTCAGCACGCCGTTCGATTTGACGCAAGAGCCGCTGTTCCGCTTCAAGCTGTTCCAAATCGGCGAGACGGAGTTCCGTTTTTACATCGTCACGCATCACATTCTCATCGACGGCCTCTCCATCGACGTGCTGTTCCGAGAATTGTCGACAGTCTACTCCGCCAAGGCGGAGGATCTCCCGTTCTACCTGCCGCCGGTGGAGGTGCAATACGCGGAGTTTGCCGAGTGGCAGCAGGAGCAGATGGACACCCCGCGCTTCCAACGCATGGAAGAGTATTGGGTGGAACGTCTCGCGAAACCGCTTCCCGTCCTCGAACTGCCGACCGACTTCCCGAGACCGCCGCGCCTCAGCAACGAAGGGTCGATCGTGAACCACCCGCTGTCTCCCGAGTTGACGCAAGCGTTGAAGAGTCTCTCCGAGCAAACCAACACGTCGCTGTACATGGTGATGCTCGCCGCGTACTTTGTCTGGTTGCATCGTGTGACGCACGACGAAGACCTGATCGTCGGCACACCGTTCAACGGACGCACGGAGCCCGAAATTCAAGAGCTGATCGGCTATTTCGTCAACACGATGCCGATTCGGGTGAACATGGAGGGTGTCGTCACGTTCCAAGACATGCTGAACCAAGTGCGTCTCCGCTTGTTGGAAGCCCTCGAACACCAAGCCTACCCGTTCGATCTGTTGACTGAAAAAAGCAACCTCGACCGCGACCCCAGCCGTCCCGTCCTCTACTCCACGTTGTTCAACTTCCTCATCCCGCCGACGGCAAAAATGAACGGTCTCGAACTGGAATTGATGGACAGCCGGAAAATTTCCTCCATCTCCGACCTGACATGGATTGCGCTGTTGAAGGACGAGCATCTGCATCTCGACGTCGAATTCAACACCACGCTGTTCAAACCGGACACCGTGCGCCGCTTCCTCGGTCAATTCGAGACGATCTTGCGCACCATCGCAGACGACCCCGACGCGCCCGTGCGCATGGTCGACATCCTGACTGTCGAAGACCGCACGATCTACGAGCGACTCAACGACGTCAAGACCTGGTACCCCGCCGACAAAACCCTCGACACTCTGTTCTATGAAGCGGCTGAAGAGTTCGCCGCCAATCTCGCGCTCTCGTCAGACGAAGTGCAATACACCTACACAGAACTGAATGAACGCTCCAACCAAGTGGCGCATCTCTTGCGGGCACAGGGATTGAAAAAAGGCGAGTTCGTCGCCATTTTTATGGAACGCAGCCCGGAGACGGTCATCTCGGCGCTTGGAATCATCAAAGCGGGCGGGGCATACGTCCCGATCGACCCCGAGTATCCGGCCGACCGCAACCGCTACGTGCTTGAGGACTGCTCGGCTCGCTTCGTTCTGACCACCCGAGAGTCGATGGAAAAAGTCAACGAAATGGTCGCAGGCAATGGAACTCCGCCGACCGTCTACAACGTGCAGACCGATCCGGACGGACAGCCTACCCACAATCTCGACGTACAAGTGACACCGGATGACCTCGCCTACGTCATCTACACCTCCGGCTCCACCGGTCGTCCCAAGGGCGTTCTCATCGAGCATCGCGGCGTCGTCAACCTCTGCGTCTGGGGCCGTGACGCGCACCAACTCACCGAGCGCGACGTCTGTCTGGAATTTGCGTCCTATAGTTTCGACGTGTCCGTGTTGGAGACATTCTGCCCGCTGTTCTACGGAGCTCGTCTGCATATCCTCTCCAACTCGCAACGCCTGTCGATCGAAGAGTTCGCCGACGCCGTCGAGCGTGTGGAAGGCACGCTGCTGATGATCTTGCCGGTCGTGTTCTTCAAACACTTGGCCACCTACCTGCGTGACGAAGACTTCCGCAAATTGCGCACGCTTCGCCAGATCAACACGGCAGGGGAAGCGTTGACGGGGGAGATCGTGCGTCTCTGGCAACGTCGCTTCGGCCTCGGCATCGTAATCGGGAACGGCTACGGCCCTACGGAGGCAACGGTTCTCTCGACGTTCCACGCAGTTACAACCCCCGTCCCCGAAGACCGAGCCAACATTCAGATCGGTGCCCCGCTGTCCAACTACGAGACCTACATCCTCAACGCGTTCCTGCAACCATGCCCTGTCAACGTCCCAGGTGAACTGTGCATCGGGGGTCTCGCTCTCGCGCGCGAATACCTGAACCAGCCGGAAAAAACGGCCGAGGTCTTCATCCCTCATCCGTTCTCCGATGACCCCAATGCCCGTCTGTATCGTTCCGGCGACATCTGCAAACTCTTGCCGGACGGCACGATTGAGTACCTCGGTCGCAAGGACGCCCAAGTCAAAGTGCGCGGCTACCGGATTGAAATCGGAGAAATCGAGGACGCCTTCGCCAAGCAGCCGAACGTTCAGGAAGTCGCCGTCATCGCCAAAGCGGACGGGGACGGCACGAAGCGCCTGCTCGCGTTTTACACGACGGTCAGCGGGGAAGCGATGGAGCTTGACGACATCCGCGCTTTTTTGGGAACTCGATTGCCGGACTTCATGATTCCGGAGGGCATTACGTATCTCGACGAGATGCCGTTGACCCCCAGTGGCAAGATGGACCGCAAAGCGTTGGCCGCACTGGAGACCTACGTCCAAGTCGCACAACGTCCGTACGCCGCGCCGGAGAACTCGGAGCAGCGCATTCTCGCCGATGCTTGGCGCGACGTGTTGGAAGTGGAGCGAGTCGGCATCCATGACGACTTTTTTGAAATGGGCGGTCATTCGTTGAAGATCTTGAAAGTGCTCGTCCTGCTCAAACCGCATTTCCCGACGCTTCGGGTGCAGGATTTCTTCCTCCACCACACCATCGCCGAGATGGACCACGCACTTCGGGAACAAAAAGGGAAGCGCAGCTTCCAACGCGGAGCCCGTGCGAAAACGCGCATCCTCGGCGAAGAAAAAACGTTCGCGAATTTCCCCGCGAACGCTCTCGTCACCGATTCCTTCAAAACCGTCTTGCTCACCGGCGCCACAGGCTACCTCGGCGCCCACATCCTGCACGAACTTTATGAAAAAACGGACGCCCACATCCTCTGCCTCGTGCGACCGTCTGAAACGGTCGGCGTGCAAGAGCGTCTGGACGAGATTCTTCGCTTCTACTTTGGCGACGAGACGGCACAGTTGATGGCGTTGCGTCTCACCGTACTGGCAGGCGATCTTGCCAAGGTTGGTCTCGGCCTCTCCGCAGAGGACGCCGCGTACCTCGACCAACACGTCGACGCCATCATCCACTCCGGCGCAGACGTCCGCCACTATGGAGACGTCGAACACTTCGACCAAGTCAACGTCGAAGGCACGCGCCAACTGCTGGACATCGCCCGCCGCCGCCCGGGGGTGCGTTTCCACCATGTGTCGACGATGACCGTCCTGGAAGCGTCGCCCGAAGACGAGTACGGGCAAGCTGTTCTGGAAAACGTCTACGTCGCTTCGAAACTTCGTGCCGAAGAACTCGTGCGCGAGGCGATTGAGGAGGGCATCCCGTGTACGGTGTTCCGTGCCGGCAACTTGATCGGGCACAGCAAGACCGGGAAATTCCAGCGCAACATCGATTCCAACGCGTTCTACCGCATGATCCGCGCCCTGTTGCTGTTAAAAGCAGCCCCGGACGTGCGCTCGTTCATCGACCTGACCCCGATCGACTACGCCGCAGCGGCCCTGGTCAACTTGGCGCAACGCCGCGAAACGGTCGGACGGGCGATTCATCTGTGCAACTGGGAGCAGTCCTCCCACACCTCCATGATTCAACTCCTGCAATCGTTTGGCTACCACATCTCGCTCCTGCATCCACAAGCCTACCAAGACTTCCTCTTCCGTGAATCTCACACCCAAAACGACACCCTGCAATTGATCATCGCGCAGATGGAGGGCGACGGCCCGCGCGAAACGCCCGTGAAATTCTCCTGCATCGAGACCCAACTCCTGCTCCAAGGCACAGACGTCACGTGTGCCAAGCCCGACCCGCTGTTGTTGTTCAACATGGTCAAGTACGCGATGAGCATCGGCTACTTCCCGCAAAATCGCCACTACGACGCGCTGGCCGGAGCGGACAAACGCAACGAATCGCGCTTCATCTCGCACGTCCTCACGGCGGGTGGGTCCACGACAAATTCTTCTGCCACCATTTAACGGTAAACATAGTGAAAAAATCGTGTGAATATCGTAAAGGAGGTGTTATAATAGCTACGATTGTTTGCTGATCGTGAGAGGAGAACACAAAGAGAATGCTTGCTTTTAAAACGTACAAAATGCCGCTGTTGATCCTCCTGACAGCCATCCTCCTGTACTTGATCTTCCAAGTGTCCAGCTGGGGCTGGGCGTGCTTGGCGGTACTGGTTTTGGCGTTGATCGGGACGCAGAGAGATATGAAGAACGTGTCATGGGAGAAGTTCCTCCCGGCGGGTCTGGTCGCCTTGACGGTGTTCTATCTGATCTATCAAAACGGCGGTCCGATGTGGGACCGTGTGGTACAGTGGCAGTTTCATAGCATAAATCGTGCGTTTGATTGGAATGCGACGTTCAACAGCATTCCGTTCAATGACGGATTCTTCATGCGTTTCTGGCAGCCGGAGTGGCTGACGAAGTACTTCAGCTGGGTGTACATGTACGGATTCACGCTGTCGTACTGGGTCTGCGTCATTCGCGCGTTTTTCACCAAGGACGTGAAAAAAATCGCGCTGTACGCGATGGCGGGGTATCTCTTGCAAGTGCCGTTGATCTTGCCGTTCTACAACACGATCCTCTTGCAAGAGGTTTGGTTCGTGCAGGGGACGCCTGATCTGCTGCATCGCTTGCTGACGCCGGAGCAACAGTACACGACGGCGTGGAACTGTTTCCCGAGCATGCACACGTCGATTGCATCGGCGGCGATCTTGCTTGCGTTGCGGGAAA